>CAYLOC010000045.1:0-6635 GCA_964385195.1 uncultured Nocardioidaceae bacterium | reverse complement strand
ACCGCCAGCCGACTCACTCGGTGGCCCGCCGTTTCCGAACCAGGCCGTCTGACCCGGCCGGCACCGTGGGAAACTGCAAGCAGACCCCATGAACGCCCAGGCTGTCGGCCTGTGGAGAGGACACCATGACCTACGACGTCGACACGATCCGCAGGCAGTTCCCCGCGTTGATCGAGGGTACGGCGCACTTCGACGGACCGGGCGGTACCCAGACCCCGCAGGTGGTAGCCGACGCGGTCGGGCAGACCCTCGCGCTGCCGATCTCCAACCAGGGAACAGTCACCAGGTCGGCACGGCGGGCGGCCGGCATCGTGGAAGCGGCCCGGGAAGCGATGGCGGACTTCCTCGGTGCCGAGCCCAACGGAATCGTGTTCGGCCGCAGCATGACCCAGATCACCTACGACGTCGCCCGCACCCTGGCCAAGACCTGGTCGTCCGGTGACGAGGTCGTGGTCAGCCGTCTTGACCACGACGCGAACATTCGGCCGTGGGTCCAGGCCGCCGAGGCGGTGGGCGCCACCGTGCGCTGGATCGACTTCAACCCCGGCACCGCGGAGTTGGGGGTCGACGACGTGCGTGCCGCGCTCTCTGCACGCACCAAGGTGGTTGCGCTTACCGCGGCGTCGAACCTGATCGGCACCATGCCGCCGATCGCGGAGATCGCGACCCTGGTCCATGACACCGACGCTCTGCTGTACGTCGATGCGGTCCACTACGCCGCCCATGCGCTGGTTGACCTCGACGCGCTGGGAGCGGACTTCGTCGGGTGCTCGCCGTACAAGTTCTGCGGCCCGCACCTGGGCGTGCTCGCCGCCCGGCCCGGGCTCCTCCAGGGGCTGCACCCGGACAAGTTGTTGCCGGCGAGCGACGAGGTCCCCGAGCGCTTCGAGTTCGGCACGCTCCCCTACGAGCTACTGGCCGGGGTCACCGCGTGTGTCGACTTCCTCGCCGACCTGGCCACCGAGCCCGGGAGCCGGCGGGAGCGGTTGGCAGCGTCGTTCGCCGCGATCGAGGACCACGAGAACGCCCTGCGGCAGCAGATCGAGGAGCGTCTGGGAGAGATCGACGGACTGCGGTGCTACTCCAGGGCAGCCCAGCGTACGCCGACGCTGCTGGTCGAGATCGAGGGCCGGCCGTCGGCGGAGGTGGCTGCCCACCTCGCGCGCCAGGGCGTCAACGCGCCGGCGCGCTCGTTCTACGCGCTGGAGGCGTCCCGCCGACTCGGACTCGGCGACGAGGGTGCGGTGCGTATCGGTCTGGCGCCGTACACCAACCAAGACGACGTGGATCGGCTGGTGGACGGCCTTACCGGCTGAGATCGAACGAGCGCCGGTGGATCCCCCGCATCACGTCCTGCAACGGCAGTGCACGCACCGCACCAGGGGCAGACGCGCCCCCTTGCTGTCACCATGCCGTCAACTGCTCACCGCCGGACATCGTCACCGGTGGCGGCGGTGATGATGTCGTCTTCGCTGACCAGTACCAGGTTGGCTGCGGGACCGAGGGGGACGTAGGAGTCGGTGGCGCTGACCCGCCGGAGGTCGCCGGTGAACCCGCCTTCGACGAGCGCGGTGACGACGCCTTCTCCGACGCCGCCGGTGTGGCGGGTCTCGTCCACGACCAGGACCCGCCCGGTCGCCGCGGACTCGCGGAGAATGTCCGCCGACGGTAGCGGGGCGATCCAGCGCAGGTCGACCACACGGGCGTCGATGTGGTGTTCCTCGCGCAGCCTGCGGGCGGCGCGGAGGGAGAGGTAGAGGCCGTTGCCGAAGGTGAGGATGGTCAGGTCGTTCCCGGACCCGTAGGTGCGCGCGGAGCCGAGCGGCACCTGGTCCTCCGGTCCGGGGTAGGGCGCGAGCCACGCGGCGTCACCGTCGGTGTGCAGGTCGCGGGTGTGGTACCGCGCGATCGGCTCCAAGAACGCGCACACCGACCCGTCCACGGCGGCCGTGGCCAGGCAGGTCCGCAACATGGCCGCGGCGTCGTCCGGCCGGGCCGGGGAGGCGATGACCAGGCCGGGGATGTCGCGCAGGACACCCACGGCGTTGTCGTTGTGGAAGTGACCACCGAACCCCTTCTGGTAGGCGTAGGCGGCGACCCGCACCACCATCGGGTTGCGGTAGGCGCCGGTGGAGAAGAAGCCCAGGCTCCCGGCCTCGCCGCGCAGCTGGTCCTCGGCGTTGTGCAGGTAGGCCAGGTACTGGATCTCCGGGATCGGCAGCACCCCGGACACCCCCAGCCCCAGCGCGAGACCGAGGATCGACTGCTCATCCAACAGCGTGTCGAACACCCGCGCCCGGCCGAACGTCCGTTGCAGCCCGCGGGTAACGCCGTACACCCCACCCTTGCGGGCCACGTCCTCCCCGAACACCACCGCCTGCGGGTAGCGCTGCAGCTGCTCGTGGAGACTGCGGTTCAGCGCCTGCGCCACGGTCAACGGCTCCTCGTCAACCGGCGCTGGTACGTCGCGGGTCACCTCCCGTGCACACCCCGCGGCGTCCCGCGGCGCCAGCGGGACCGCCACCTCCGCGGCGGACTCCAGCTGCCGCGCGGTGAGCAGCTCCTTGGCCCGCTCGTGCACCCGGTCACCGATCTCGTCGTAGCGGTCCAGCACCTGCTGCGGGCTCATCGCCCCCGCGGAGACCAGCAGCCCAGCCGTGCCCAGGATCGGGTCACGGTCGTAGTCAGCGGCGATCTCGGCATGGGTCCGGTAGGACATCTCCACATCGGACCCGGCATGGCCGAACAGCCGGATCGTGGACACGTGCAGCAACGCCGGCCGCTTCTTCCGGCGCACATACCCCGCCGCGGCCACCGCCGCGTCATACGTCGCGGCCGCGTCCGAGCCGTCCGCGGCGAAGTACTCCAGCCCCGCCCGGTCACCGAACGCGGCCGCGACCCAGCCGGCCGGCGTACGCACCGAGATGCCCAGGCCGTTGTCCTCACACACCACCAGCAGCGGCACCGGCAGCCCCTGGTACGCCGACCAGCAGGCCGTGTTCAACGCCCCCAGCGCCGTGGAGTGGTTCAACGACGCATCCCCGAGGCTGGTGACCGCGACCGCGTCCCGCGGCCACGGACAGTCCGCGCCGATCTTGCGGGCCCGGCCGATCGCGAACGCCACCCCCATCGCCCGCGGCAGATGGGACGCGATCGTCGACGTCTGCGGGATGATCGCCAGCTCCGCTCGTCCGAACACCTTGTGCCGGCCCCCCGCGATCGGCTCCTCCGCCGCAGCCGCAACGCCCTGCAACACGTCCGAGACCGGGTCGATCCCCTCGACCTGCCACGCCCGGCGCACATAGAACCCGCCGGACCGGTAGTGCAGCAGCGCCGGGTCACCCGGCCGCAGCGCCGCCGCCACCGCCGCGTTGCCCTCATGACCGGAGGACCCGATCGTGTAGTACCCCGATCCCTGCGACTGCATCCACCGCGCCGCCAGATCCAGCTGCCGGCTGGTGATCTGCGCCTCCAGCAACCGGCGGCACTCCGCCACCGTCAGGTCACTGCTGGCGTGTACCGGATCGCCGTCGGCGGCCGCACCTCGGGACGCGGTCGGCGGCGTCAGTGCCCCGACCGCGTCCCGCAGGTGCTGCTCCACCGGCCCCGTCGGGTCGTTGCTCACAGCAGGCGGCTCACAGCCGGAAACCGGTGTCCGGCTCCAGGCTGACCACGTCCATCTGCGCCTTCTGCAGCTGCCCGGAGTAGTCCCAGTTCATCGACTGCCACTTCGTCATCTGGTCCAGCACCCAGATCCCGGACTGGCGGCTGCCGTTCCCGGACTTGCCGTTGCCGCCGAACGGCAGATGCGCCTCCGCACCGGAGGTGGTGTTGTTGACGCTGAGCATCCCCGCGCCGTTGCCGCGGCGGAACCGGAACGCGTTCTGCGCATCGGTGGTGTAGATCGCCGCGGACAGCCCATACCCCGGAGCGTTGGACAGCTCGATCGCCTCGGCCAGCGTGGTGAACGTCGCCACCCCCACGATCGGCCCGAACGTCTCCTTGTCGAAGATCTCATCCCCGGGTCGTACGCCGTCCACGATCACCGGGTGGTAGAACAGCCCGGCGTCGGGGTCACCGACGAAGCCCTCCCGCGGATTCTCCGAGGTGATCCGGCCGGTGCCGGTCGACCCCGACACCGTGTGATGCGGCGCCACCCAGCCCAGGAACTTCTCATACCGCTCGGCGAACCGCGGCTCCAGCATCGGCCCGTACACCACGTCCTTCATCGGGTCACCGACCGCGGCGTTCTTCGTCGCCTCGGTGAACCGGGCCAGGAACTCATCGTGCACCCGCTCATCGACGATCACCGTCCCCAGCGAGGTGCAACGCTGCCCCGCGGTACCGAACCCGGAGAACAACGCCCCCTCCACCGCCAGGTCCAGGTTCGCATCGGCGCAGACCACCATCGGGTTCTTCCCGCCCAGCTCCAGGCACGGCGACTGCAGGTGCCGTCCGCACAGCTCACCGATCCGCGCGCCGACCTCCGACGAGCCGGTGAACCCGACCTTGTCCACCAGGCCCGCCGACAACGCCGCGTCCAGCCCCTCGAACGTGGCCGGCCCATCGGCGTACACCAGGTTGAACACACCCTCGGGCAACCCGCCGCCGCGGACGAACAGGTCATAGAACGCCTGCGCCGCCGCCGCGGAGTACTCCGCCGGCTTCCACACCACCGTGTTGCCGCACAACAGCGCCGGCACGATGTACCACGACGGCACCGCCACCGGGAAGTTCCCCGCCGTGACCACCGCGACCGTCCCGACCGGGTTGCGGTAGGTGAACAGCTGCTTGTCCGGCATCTCCGACGGAACCGTCTGCCCGTACAACCGACGACCCTCCCCCAGGAAGAAGTCGCAGGTGTCGATGATCTCCTGCACCTCCCCCAACGCCTCGGCGTACGGCTTGCCGATGTCGGAGGTGACAATCCGCGCCAGCGCTTCCTTGTTCGCCTCCACCGTGCGCCCGATGGCAGCGACCGCCTTGCCACGCACCGGCGCCGGCACATCCGCCCACGCCGGCTGCGCCTGCTTCGCCGCGCGGGCCGCGGCCTCGACCGTGCCCGCATCCCCCATCGAGACCTCGGCAACCACCTCCGCGGTACGACTCGGGTTGATCGACTCATACCGGCCAGCACCAGACACCGGCTTCCCGGCGATCGTCGACGACAGCGTGCGCGCCATCACGCCTCCTTCTGCTCGATCCGGCCGAGCACGCGGTCCAGCGCCTCGGTACCCTGCTGCAGTTCATCCTCGCGCACCCGCAGGATCGGACGGAAGCGGACCGACCGCTCACCACACGGCAGCATCAGCACGTGCTCCTCGGACTTCATCCGCGCCAGCACCTCGTCCCGGGTGGCGCCGTCGGGGAGGTCGAAGGCACACATCAGGCCACGGCCGCGGGGGTTCGTCATGATGGAGTGCTTGTTGGCCAGGTCAGCCAGCGCCGACAGCAGCACCTCGCCGAGCTTGCCTGCACGTTCGATCAGTCCCTCGGACTCGATGATCTCCAGGATGCGCCGGGAGCGGACCATGTCGACCAGCCCGCCGCCCCAGGTGGAGTTGATCCGGCTGCCGACGTGGAAGACGTTGTCGGGGACCTCGTCCAGGCGGCCGCCGGCCATGATGCCGCCGACCTGGGCCTTCTTGGCGAAGGCAACGACGTCCGGCTCCAGCCCCATCTGCTGGTAGGCCCACGCCGTACCGGTGAGGCCGACGCCGGTCTGCACCTCGTCGAGGATGAACAACGCGTCGTACTCGTGGCACAGCGCCTGCATCGCCTGGAGGAACTCCGGGCGCATGTGGTTGTCGCCGCCCTCGGACTGGATCGGCTCGGCGATGAAGCAGGCGATGTCGTGCGGGTTGGCCTCGAACGCCTCCCGTGCTTGTTGCAGGGCGTGCTCCTCGGCCACCTCGACCTCGCTCAGATGGTCCGCGAGCGGGAACGCGATCGCGGGTACGTCGATGCGCGGCCAGTCGAACTTCGGGTAGCGCGCGACCTTGGTGGGATCGGTGTTGGTCAGCGACATGGTGTAGCCGGTGCGGCCGTGGAAGGCGCGGGTCAGGTGCATGACCTTGCTGCCGAGCTCGGGTGAGCGGCCGGCTGCCTCGTTCTTGCGGCTCTTCCAGTCGAACGCGGCCTTCAACGCGTTCTCAACGGCAAGGCCCCCGCCTTCGATGAAGAACAGGTGGGGCAGTTTGGGGTCGCCGAGGACGCGGGCGAACGTGTCGACGAACTCGGCATAGGCGATCGTGTAGGCATCGGAGTTGGCCGGCTTGTTCGCCGCGACCCTGGTCAGCTGGGTCAGGAACTCCTGGTCATCGGCGAGCCCGGGCGGGTTGATCCCGAGCGCGGCGGAGGCGAAGAACGTGTAGAAGTCCAGATAGGACTCCCCTGTGGCCGCATCCACCACCGTGGACCCCTGGCTCTTGTCGAGGTCGAAGACGAGGTCGAACCCGTCGGCTTGGATGTGCTGGCCCAGGACCTGGTGGACCTCAGCAGCAGATACGTGCGAGACAGACGCAGCCACCGTAATACCTCCTGTTGTTAAGCGGAATCGCCGGACATCTTCCATCATAGGGGGCGACACCGTCATGATCGTCCCTAGCGGTGGTCCGATCAACCTCGGTGGGTCA
>CAYLOC010000044.1:0-19177 GCA_964385195.1 uncultured Nocardioidaceae bacterium | reverse complement strand
CTCGGCGAGAAGACGTGCCCACTCGCGCGAGAATTTCTACCTACTCAACCGAGAATTCCGGACCATTCAACCTGGACCGGTGGGTCAGGAGGGCCACGCGTCGGCGAGCAATGCGCGGGTGTCGGCCAGCAGTTGCGGCAGCACTCGGGTGTGCGCCACCACCGGCATGAAGTTCGTGTCGCCTCCCCATCGGGGTACGACGTGCTGGTGCAGGTGGGCGGCAATGCCCGCGCCGGCGACGGCTCCTTGGTTCATGCCGATGTTGAACCCGTGTGCACCAGACACCGACCGGATCGTGGTCATCGCCTCCTGGGTGAGTACGGCGACTTCGGCGGCCTCCTCCACGGTTACCTCGGTGTAGTCCGCGACGTGTCGGCAGGGGCAGACCATCAGGTGCCCCGGTCCATACGGGTACAGGTTCAGCACCGCAAACGCCAGATCTCCCCGCCGTACGACGAGCGCCTCGTCCTCGGGCATCCGCTGCATCCGGCACAGGGGGCACTCTCCGGCCGAGTCGTCGGGAGGCTTGTTCTCCCCCAGGATGTAGGGCATCCGATGGGGTGTCCATAACCGCTCGAACGCATCAGGCACACCGAAGCCCTGCGGTGGATGCGCGTCGTCCGGCGCGGCCATCAGACCTGGGCCCGGCTGTCGACCGCATCCACGATCCGGGAGATCGCCTCCTCGATGGGAACCCCGTTGTCCTGCTGTCCGTCGCGGTAGCGGAACGACACCGCACCTGCGTCGACGTCCCGGTCCCCGGCGATCAGCATGAACGGCACCTTCTGGACCTGTGCGTTGCGGATCTTCTTCTGCATCCGGTCATCGGAGGTGTCGACCTCGACCCGGATCCCGCGAGCACGCAGCCGGGTCGCCACCTCGGCCAGGTACGACGAGTGCCGCTCGGCGATCGGGATGCCGACCGCCTGCACCGGCGCCAACCACGGGGGGAACGCGCCCGCGTAATGCTCCACCAGGATGCCGAGGAACCGCTCGATCGAGCCGAACAACGCCCGGTGGATCATGTAGGGGCGCTTCCGGCTCCCGTCGGCGGCGGTGTACTCGATGTCGAACCGGTCCGGCTCCTGCAGGTCGACCTGCAGCGTGGACAGCTGCCACGGGCGGCCGATGGCATCGGTGACATGGACGTCGATCTTCGGGGCGTAGAAGGCCCCCTCGCCCGGCGCGATCCGGTACGGCAGGTCCGCGGTCTTCAGGGCGTCCTCCAGCGCTGCCTCCGCGATCTTCCAGTCCGCAGGGTCACCGACGTACTTCTCGGGGCGGGTGGACAACTCGGCGGTGAAGTCGGTGAGGCCGTAGTCACGCAGCAACGCCAGCACGAACTGCAACAGGTCCGCCAGCTCCCCGGACAGCTGCTCGGGGGTGCAGAAGATGTGCGAGTCGTCCTGGGTGAAGCCGCGGGCGCGGGTGAGGCCGTGGACGACGCCGGACTTCTCGTAGCGGTAGACGGTCCCGAACTCGAACAGCCGCATCGGCAGCTCGCGGTAAGACCTCCCCCGGGACCGGAACACCAGGATGTGGCCGGGACAGTTCATCGGCTTCGGGTAGTAGTCCTGACCCGGCTTGGTGACGTTGCCCTCGCTGTCGCGTTCCTCGTCGACGTGCATCGGCGGGAACATCCCCTCGGCGTACCAGCCAAGGTGCCCGGAGATCTCGAACAGCTCGCCCTTGGTGAGGTGCGGGGTGTAGACGAAGTCGTACCCCGCCTCCTCGTGGCGTTTGCGGGAGTAGTCCTCCATCTGCTTGCGGAGCATGCCGCCCTTGGGGTGGAACACTGCCAGGCCGGAGCCGATCTCGTCGGGGAAGCTGTACAGGTCCAGCTCGGCGCCGAGCCGTCGGTGGTCGCGGCGCGCCGCCTCCTCCAGCCGCTCCAGGTGTGCGGCCAGCGCATCCTTGCTCTCCCACGCGGTGCCGTAGATGCGCTGCAGCTGCTTGTTGTGTTCGTCACCGCGCCAGTACGCCGCTGCGGTGCGCATGAGCTTAAACGCCGGGATCCGTTTGGTGGTGGGCAGATGCGGGCCGCGGCAGAGGTCCTTCCACGCCAGTGACCCGTCGCGGTGCAGGTTGTCGTAGATGGTGAGCTCGCCGCTCCCGATCTCGGCTTCGGCGCCTTCGGTGGCGGCCGCCGCGGCGGAACCTTTCAACCCGATCAGCTCCAGCTTGTAGGGCTCCGACGCCAGCTCGGTGCGTGCGTCGTCGGCGGTGACGGGACGGCGGACGAAGCGCTGGCCCTCCTTGATGATCTTGCGCATCCGGGTCTCGATCGCGCTGAGGTCTTCGGGGGTGAACGGCTCATCCACGTCGAAGTCGTAGTAGAACCCGTCCACGATGGGCGGGCCGATCCCGAGCTTCGCCTCCGGGTAGAGCTCTTGCACGGCCTGGGCCATCACATGGGCGGTGGAGTGGCGCAGGATCGCCCGGCCTTCCTCGGAGGCGCTGGTGATCGGGTGGATCTCGTCCCCTTCGACGAGTTCGGTGGCCAGGTCACGAGGCTCGCCGTCCACGCGCGCGGCGATGACGTCGGGGGTGTCACGGAACAGCTCCCACAGTTTCGTGCCCGTGGTCACGGCCTGCTCAGCACACCCGGCTTCGCTGGCGACAGTGACGGTGATCTCGGACACGGGGGCTCCTCTCGGGACGGTTGTTGTTGCGATCGTATCGACCCGCCCCGGTTCCCGTCGCCCCGGTTTCCGCCCCGCGACCGAACACCCCTGACCCACCGTTTTCGCGCCGATATCGGCCAAAACGGTGGGTCAGGGGTGTTCGGTCGACTGGGTACGGCGGCGGGTGCGCCACTTTTCCATGACCGCGGGCATCTCCGTGCGGATGAACTCGAAGAACTCCAGGCTCTCGGCCACGCGTCGCCCGGCGGCGGTCTCCTCCCCGAGCGCCTGCACGCCGTACCGTAGCCCGTCCTCCCACTGCCGCAGGCTCGCCATGTCCTGGACCATCAGCTCGTACCAGACGTCGGAGTGCAGCACGAACACGTCCCGACGGGAACCGCGTTCACGGTGGCGCTCGACGAAACCGACCTGGATCAGCCACCGCACTCCCCCGGAGACCGCGGCAGCACTCACCCCGAGTTCCTCGGTGAGCTCCGCCGACGTCAACCGCCCCTCGTCGCTGGCCAGCAACGCGGCAAAGACACGGGCCGGCATGCGCGGCAGCCCGCTCTCGTGCATCCCCGAGGAGAGCTTGTCGATGAACGTGGTGACGTCGGCCGCGTCCCGGCGAGCGCTCTGACTGGGGTGAGGCATGCCACAATGCTATCGGGTTTTCATAATATTCACACATTCATGAAACCTGTGTAGACTGATGGCCATGTCCGAACCGATCCGCATCAGCGGACTCTGCAAGGCCTTCGGGCCCACCCAGGCCCTCGACGGGCTGGACCTCACCGCCTCCAGTGGCGAGGTCCACGGCTTCCTCGGACCCAACGGTGCCGGGAAGTCCACCACTATCCGGGTGCTGCTCGGGCTCCTGCGGGCAGACGCCGGCCGGGTCGAGCTCCTCGGAGGAGACCCCTGGCGGGAGGCCACCGCGCTGCACAAGCGGCTCGCCTACGTCCCGGGGGACGTCAGCTTGTGGCCCGGGCTGACCGGCGGTGAGGTCATCGACCTCGTGGCCCGGCTGCGCGGCGACCTCGACGCTCGTCGCCGTGATGAGCTGCTGGAGCGGTTCGAGCTGGACCCGCGGAAGAAGTCCCGCACCTACTCCAAGGGCAACCGGCAGAAGGTCGCGCTCGTCGCGGCCCTGGCCTCCGCCGCCGAGCTGTTGATCCTCGACGAGCCCACCTCCGGGCTGGACCCGCTGATGGAGGCGGTGTTCACCGACTGCATCCGGGAAGTGAAGGCCGAAGGACGCACCGTACTGCTGTCCAGCCACATCCTGGCCGAGGTCGAAGCACTGTGTGACCGGGTCAGCATCATCCGTGCCGGCAAGACCGTGCAGAGCGGCACCCTGGCCGACCTGCGGCACCTCACCCGCACCACGTTCGTCGTCGAGACCGCCCGCCCGGCCGACCGGATCAAGGAGGTGGCTGGCGTGGCGAAGGTCCGCACCAAGGACGGCAAACTCAGCTTCGACGTCGACTCCGACCACCTCGACGACGCGGTGCGCTACCTTTCCGGACTCGGGGTCCGCTCGCTGGTCAGCCACCCGCCGACGCTGGAAGAGCTGTTCCTGCGTCAGTACGGCGACCGGCTCGACCCTGAGTCCTCGGAGCAGCCCGCGCAGGTGTCGCCATGACGTCATTGACCGGGACCGCCACGCTGGTCCGGCTGGTCCTGCGCAGGGACCGCATCCGCCTGCCGATCTGGATCGTGGCGATCTGGATCGTCGTACTCGCCTCGGCCAATGCCGTCCAAGGCGTCTACCCCACGGCGGCTGACCGGGCGACGTACGCCGCGACCATGAGCGGCAACCCGACCGGCATCTTGATGTCCGGCCCGACCGTTGCTCTGGACACCCTCGGCGGCATCTCGGTCTTCGAGGTCAACCTTGTGGCGTACGTCGGAATCGCCTTGATGGCGCTGTTCCTCGTGGTCCGCCACACCCGTACCGAGGAGGCCACCGGCCGCACCGAGCTACTGCGGGCCACCACCCTCGGTCGGCACGCGGGACTGGCTGCAGCAGTCCTCGTGGTGTCCGGCGCCAGCCTGGTCACCGGCGCGGGGATCGCGGCGGGATTCCTCAGTATCGGCCTTTCACCGGCGGGGGCGTGGGTGTTCGGGGCCGCGGTGGCGGCAGCGGGCATCGTGTTCACCGGCATCGGCGCGGCGGCGGCCCAGGTCACGGAGAACCCGCGTGCTGCGCTCGGCATCGGTGGTCTGGCGCTGGCCGTTGCCTGGCTGCTGCGGGCGATCGGCGACATCGGCAACGGCGTCGCGTCGTGGGTGTCCCCGATCGGCTGGAGCCAGGCCGTGCACGCCTTCGCCGACAACCGCTGGTGGCCGCTGGTGTTCTCCTGCCTCGCGCTGGGGGCACTGGCCGGCCTCGCGGTCACGCTGGCGAACCGCCGGGACGTGGGGGCAGGGCTCATCGCACCGCGCCTCGGGCGGGCCCACGCTTCCCCGGGGCTGGGCAGCACGCTCGGGCTGGCCACACGGCTGCAGCGCACGTCGGTGCTCTCGTGGGCGGTCGGGCTGTTCCTCGGTGGGCTCGCCGCGGGCTCGTTCAGCGGTGACGTGGAGGACATGTTCAGCGACCGTCCCGAGCTAACGAAGATGCTCGCTCCCAGCGGCGGTGACCTGGTCGACGCCTACTTCGCGATGATGGCGCTGATCCTCGCGTTGATCGCGTGCGGTTTCGCGCTGTCCTCGGCATCCCGGCTGCGCAGCGAGGAGACCGCTGGCCGTGCCGAGGTGATCCTGGCCACGCGGACGAGCCGGGCCCAATGGATGCTGCAGTCCCTGGCCGTCACCTTCGTCGGCAGCGTGCTGGTCGTGGGTGCGGGTGGCCTGGGGCTCGGCCTGTCTCCGTTGTTCGCCGCTGGCGGGGTGGGCGACCTCCCCCGCCTGCTCGCCGCGATGCTGGTCTACCTCCCTGCGGTGTGGCTGCTCAGCGGGATCCTGGTGCTGCTCGTCGGCTGGGCGCCGCGCGCAACGGCGGTGGTCTGGGCGCTGCTGGCGGGCTGCTTCGTGGTGGGCTACCTCGGAGAGCTGCTCGGTACGCCGGAGTGGCTCCGCGGTCTCTCCCCGTTCCAGCGCACGCCCGGCCTCCCCGCCGCGGAGATGGCCTGGCTGCCGTTGGTCGTGATGGCGGTCGTGGCCGGGGTCGCCGTCGCCCTGGGCGGCCTGGGCGTACGACGTCGCGACATCGGGTGAGGAACCCAGTACAGTAGCCGGTCATGCCCGCCCCCGCCGTCTGCGACGGCCGCCTCGTGTTCGCCGTCGGGGACACCGCCCACGCGCTCGCCCAGGTCGGTCTGGACTGCGACGACGCCGTGCGCGGGTCACGGAGGTTCCGGCGTACGGCGACCGGCTGGCGCCTGGCGTTCCCGATCCCCGACCTGGCCCGCCTGGAGTACCGCCTGGTGGTGACCGACGGCTCGGGCGAAACCTCGGTCGTATGCGACCCGGACAACCCATTGCGGGTGGGTACCGCGTTCGGCGATCGCAGCGTGGTCGAGCTGCCGGGCTACGTGTCCCCTCCCTGGCTGGACGCAGCAGCGCCTTCGGGCTCCACGACAGAACTGGCGCACCAGTCGCCGATGGGCGCGCTGCCGATCACGGTATGGGAGCCGGACGGACTTACCGCCACCACCCCGGCACCGCTGCTGGTGGTACACGACGGCCCCGAGTACGCGAACCTGGCCAGCCTCACGACGTACGCCGCCTCCGTCATCGCGCGTGGCGACGTCCAGCCCTTCCGGATGGCGCTGATGCACCCGGTCCACCGCGATGAGTGGTACGCCGGCAACCCGGACTACGTCAGCGCCGAGATCGCCGGCCTGACGGACGTGGCCGACCGGTTCCCCGTCGACCAGGCCTTCGTTGTCATGGGGGCCAGCCTCGGCGGGCTCTGCGCGCTGCTGGTCGCCGAGACCGCCCCGTCCCGGGTCGCCGGGGTGTTCGCACAGTCCGGCTCGTTCTTCACCCCGGACCTCGACCCCCAAGAGGCGCAGTACCCGTACTTCACGCGGGTGACCGGGGCAGTGGAGGAAGTGCTGAACGGCCCCGTGACATCTGCGCCGCTGCATATCGGAATGACGTGCGGCGGCATGGAGGAGAACCACGACAACAACGTCCGCGCCGCCAAGGCGCTGCTAGCCCGGGGACACGACGTACGCCTGACGACCGTGCGGGACCTGCACAACTACACCGCATGGCGGGACGCACTGGATCCCCCACTGACGGATGTGTTGCGGTCCTGCTGGGGTCAGCCATGATGAGAACGTGCACCGTCATCACGTCGACCTCCCGCTGACCGGCCACGACCACGGCCTCACCGTGGCCTGTTACGGCCACTGGGGCAGGCCGGTACTGGTGTTCCCCAGCGAGGCGGGACGGGCGTGGGACTTTGAGGACAACGGGATGGTGGACGCGGTGGCGGACCTGGTCGAGGCCGGGCGCGTCAAGCTCTACTGTGTGGACTCCCTCGACGCCTACACCTGGTCCGACACGACTGCACCGATCAACGAGCGCGCCCGGCGCCACACGCTCTACACGTCCTGGCTGGTCGACGCGGCAGTCCCCTACATCCACGACGACAGCGGGGACGCCGAGCTGATGGCACTGGGCTGCAGCCTCGGTGCCTACCACGCGGTGCACTTCGCCCTTCAGCGCGCTGACCTCGTCCCCATGGCGATCGGGTTTTCCGGAAACTACGACGTGACCACGTGGAACCCGTGGGGTGAGCACGGGGATGCGACCTACTTCGAGAACCCAGCGGCATACGTGCACCACTTCCATGGCGAGCACCTGACATGGTTGCGGCACCGGCTGTCGCTGTTGTTGGTGTGCGGGCAGGGAGAGTGGGAGACCCATCCCACCGGTGCCCTGCCGTCCACGCAGGCCATGGCCGGCCTGTTGAAGCACAAGGGGATCCGATGTGAGCTTGACCTGTGGGGCCACGACGTGAGCCATGACTGGCCCTGGTGGCGCCGCCAGCTTGCCCACCACCTCCCCCGGTTCTGCTAGCGGTAGAGAGGACCACCATGCCTGACCCCCACCGGCACCTCGTCGGACTGCTCCTGGGCGCCGAGGAGGACTGGCCGACCGCCTTCGAGACCGTGGCACGCAGCCTCGGTGTGTTCCGGTGGCGCGGGGAACAGCACGTTCTCGACACGGAGCGGGTGATGATCGAGCCGTTCGACCTGCGCGCTCCGACCCGCTACGACCTGGTGATCGACCGGCTTGCGCACTGGTACTACCACCCCCGGGAGTGGCTGAAGAAGGTCGCGCTGATGGACGACGTCTACCTGCTGAACTCGCCGTTCACGTTCCAGGCGATGGAGAAGCACTCGGCGTACTGCGCGATGATGCGGCTGGGCTTCCAGGTGCCGCAGACGGTGCTGGTGCCGTACAAGAACCCGGTCGACAACGTGCGGTGGGCCTACACCTCCGAGCGGTACAACCGGCCGTTCGACCTTCCTGCCATCGCGCGGGACATGGGCTACCCGCTGTACATGAAACCGTTCGACGGCGGGGCATGGCGCGGCGTGTCACGCATCGACGACGAGTCTCAGCTGCGAGCGGCCTACGACAGCTCCGGAGAGATGCTGATGCACCTGCAGAAGGCGGTGCAGCCCTTCGACGTGTTCGCGCGAGCGTTGACGATCGGACCGGAGACGATGGTGATGCGGTTCCGTCCCGACGAACCGATGCACAGCCGGTACGCCGTCGACCACGACTTCCTGTCCCCCTCGGTCGGCCAGGAGGCAGTCACGATCGCCCAGACGGTGAACGCGTTCTTCCGCTGGGAGTTCAACTCGTGCGAGATGCTGGTCTCCGGCGACCAGGTGTACCCGATCGACTACGCCAACGCCTGCCCCGACATTGCGGTCACGTCCCTGCACTACTACTTTCCGTGGGCGATCGCGGCGTTGGTGCGGTGGACCGCGTTCTGTCTCGCGACCGACCGGCCCGCACACTCCCAGGTCGATCCGGCCACCTGGTTCGCGATCGCTGACGACCCCGACCGCGGCTACGGCGACAAGCTCGCCGACTACCAGCGACTGGCCGATGACTACTTCGACACCGATCAGTACGCCGAGTTCTGCGCCTCCGCCCTTCCCGACCTCGACGACCAGATGCACGACTGGGTGGGCTCGCCAGACTTCCGCCGGTTGCTTGAGGACACCGTGCGCTCGACGTACCCGGCCCACGAGCAGCAGCGGTTCCTTGACCACTTCGGTGGCCTGCTTGACCTGTGGCTGCACCACCGGTAGCAGGTACGCCGAGCGGCGCGCTCGAGTCAGGAGACCACCGGCAGGCGCCGACGGCACCGACCCCTCAGGTGACCTGGAGGACCGCCGCACCCGTGAGCGCACCGCGCGCGAGGTCGTCCAACGCCTCGTCGGCGCGCTCGAAGGGATAGACGGTCACGCGCGGGCGCAGCCCGATGCGGGCAGCGACCGCGAGCAGCTCCTCGCCGTCCTGGCGGGTGTTGGCGGTCACGCTGGTGAGGGTGCGCTCGCGGAAGAGGTGGTCCTGGTAGTCCAGGCTCGGGATGTCGGTGAGGTGGATGCCGGCGACGGCCAGCGTGCCGCCCTGCTCCAGCGCCGCGAGCGCGAGCGGGACCAGGTGGCCGACCGGGGCGAACAGGATCGCCCCGTCCAGCGACACCGGCGGCGGCTCGTCGGCGGGACCCGCCGAGAGGGCACCGAGCTCGAGCGCCAGCCGACGCGCCGCCGGGTCCCGGGTCAGAACGTGGACCTGCATACCTTCGGCGACTGCCACCTGGGCGGTCAGGTGCGCACTGGCGCCGAAGCCGTAGATGCCGAGCGTGCCGCCGGACCGTACCCGCGCGCGACGCAGCGCCCGGTATCCGATGATCCCGGAGCACAGCAACGGCGCCGCCTCGTCGTCGGGGATCTCGTCGGCGAGCCGGTAGGCGAAGTCCTCGGGGACGGCGGCGTACTCGGCGAAGCCGCCGTCGGCGTCCCAGCCGGTGTACTCCGAGGCGCGGCACAGGTTCTCCCGTCCGCTCCGGCAGAACATGCACGTGCCGCAGGTGCGTCGGAGCCACGCGATGCCGACCCGCTCCCCCAGTTCCAGTCGCTGCACGCCGCTCCCGCGAGCAACCACGTCCCCGACCACCTCGTGACCCGGGACCCGGAACGGCGCACGTGGCGCCAGGTCGTGGTCGGCCAGGTGCAGGTCGGTCCGGCACAGCCCGCAGACGCGGGTGCGCAGCAGGACCTCGTTGGTTCCCGGCTCTGGCTCGTCTCGCTCGACCTCGACAAGGCGTCCCGGTGCGCCCGGCCGCCCGCTCACCGCCCAGGCACGCATCAGCGCACCCCGCTACCGGATCACGGCGATCGCGGACCCCTGCGGGACAGCAGCGCCTTCCTCGACCAGCAACGAGATGACTCCGGTGCGTGGCGCCATCACTTCTGCGGTGACCTTGTCCACCTGGACCTCGGCGATCAGCTGATCCGAGCGAACGTCATCACCGTCGGCGACGAACCAGGTGGCCAGCACGCCCTCCGTACCGTCGGCGGAGGACATCGGCGGGAAGGGTACGTCGGTGCTCACGCGGCCCCTCAGGCAGCCACCGCGGTCGTGATGGCTGCTGCGATGCGGTCCTCGCGGGGGAGTACGGCGTACTCCAGTCCGTGCGCATACGGAATGGGGGTGTCGGGGTTGGCGACTCGCTGCACCGGTGCCCGCAGCACGCCCGGATCGTGCTCCACGATGGTGGCGGCGACTTCCCCGGACATGCCGAAGGACAGGTAGTCCTCGTCGATGACGACGAGCCGACCGGTCTTCGCGACCGAGGTCACGATGGTTTCCCGGTCAAGGGGGACAAGGCTGCGCAGGTCGATCACCTCGGCGTCAATACCGTCAGCCGCGAGCCGGTCGGCGACGTCGAGCGCGTGGTGGACCGACAGGGACACGGTGACGACGGTGACGTCGGAGCCGGGGCGAGCGACGGCCGCCTTCCCGATCGGCACTGTGTAGTCGCCTTCGGGGACGTGGTCGACCGCGCGGGCGTTCTTGGCCATCCAGGCCAGGCCCATCGCCCCCTTGTGGAACATGTACACCACGGGGTCGTCGTCGCGGATGGCGGAGGTCATCAGTCCCTTGGCGTCGGCGGGGTTGCTGGGCACGACCACCTTCATCCCGGGGAGGTGGGCGAACGTTCCCCAGAGGCATTGTGAGTGCTGCGCGCCGTCGGAGTACCCGCCGCCGACGGCCGTCGTCACGACCATCGGGACCCGGACGTTCCCTCCGGACTCGTAGTGGATCTTGGCCATGTGGTTGTACATCTGGTCCAGGCACACGCCCATGAAGTCCGCGAACATCAGTTCCGCGATCGGGCGCATTCCCTCTACGGCGGCGCCGATGGCCAGGCCGAGGAAGCCGGTCTCGGAGATGGGGGTGTCCATTACCCGGTCGGGGCCGAAGGTGTCCAACAGTCCGGTGGTGGAGCCGAAGATGCCGCCGTAGGCGCCGACGTCCTCGCCGAGGTAGAACACGGAGTCGTCGCGGCGCATCTCCTGTTCGATCGCCTCGACCATCGCCTTGGACATGGTCAGGCGACGGCTCGTCGTGGCTGCCGGAGTGGGCGTCTCTGTGGTGGTCATGGTCTCTCCTGGTCTCCGCTGGGTGCCTGGCTCAGTGCCCGGCCGGGGTGCTGAAGACATACTTCCCGGCGTGACCCGGGTCGGGCAGCGGGCTGTCCTTCGCGAACGCCACTGCCTCCTCCACGGTCGTGGCAGCGGCCGACTTCGCCTCGTCCCGGACGGTGTCGGTCAGGAGCCCCAGGCCGGTCAGCGCCTGTTCGTACGTCGGGATCGGGTCGCGACCGGGCACATCCTCCAGGTCGCCGCGGTAGGCCTGGGCGTCGCCTTCGAAGTGTCCCCACAGCCGGAGGGTATGGACCTCCAGCAGCGAGGGGCCGTCGCCGGCCCGGGCCCGTTCGACGGCGCGGCCTGCGGCGGCGTACACCGCCTCGACCGCATTGTCCTCGACCCGCTCCCCCGGCATGCCGTGCGCCGCACCACGGACCGCGTTGGACGGCACCGACGTCGACGCCGAGCGGGGGACGGAGATCCCCCAGTCGTTGTCCTCGACGACGAACACCACCGGTAGCTTCCATAACGAGGCGAGGTTCAAGGCCTCATGGAAGGCGCCGGAGTTGGCCGCGCCCTCTCCGGCAACCGCGACCGCGACCCGGTCGGTGCCGCTGCGCTGGAACGCGAATGCCTGCCCCGCCGCGACCGGGAAGCCCTGGGCGACGATGCCGGAACACGAGAAGTGGACGTCGGGGTCGAACAGATGCATATGTCCCCCGCGGCCCCGACCGAGGCCCGCCTCCCGACCGAAGATCTCTGCGGTCATCCGCTTGAGGTCCACCCCGTGGGCGACGGCGAAGTGGTGGGGCCGGTGCGGGGCGGTCACGGCATCATCACCGGTGAGATGGGCGCATACCCCGGCAGCGACGGGCTCTTGGCCGGCGGCGAGGTGCATCTCCCCCGGGATCAGGCCCTTTCCGATGTCGAAACCAGGACCCTTGTCGGCGTGGTACTCGGAGAGGATCCGCTCCTCGTAGGCACGGATGAGCACCATCATCCGGTACAGGTCCAGCCTGGTGTCGTCGCTGAGCGACTCCGCACCCGCGGTCACGGCACTCGCCGTACGGGAAGCCTCGGTGGTGGTCATGTCTCTCACCCCAACCGGCCGACGTCCAGGTTCTGCCGTCGGCTCGGCCGTGCCGACTGGCACACCCTTTGCTTTGGCAGTCTGCCACCCGGCAGGGGGAAGCACAAGACCCGTGTGGGGCAGACTGGCCACATGACCGAGAAGCCTCAGAACCCCACAATTCGTAGCCTGTTGAGCGACTCCATGGACCGTGCAGTCCGGTATGCGGAGAACGTGGACGACCGTCCGGTCGCTCCGGATACCGCCGCGTTGGCCGACCTGGCGCGACTCGACGAACCCCTGCCTGCGGACCCCACAGATCCGGCCGAGACGCTGGCGCTGCTCGACGAACTCGGCTCGCCGGCGACGGTCGCCAGCACCGGCTCCCGGTACTTCGGTTTCGTGACCGGCGGCACTCTTCCCGTGGCGCTGGCCGCGTCCTGGCTGACGACGGCCTGGGACCAGAACGCGGCGCTGCCGGTGATGAGCCCGATCGCCTCCGCCCTGCACGACACGGTGCGCGGCTGGCTGGTCGACGTACTGTCCCTGCCGTCGTCGACCGCAGTCTCCTTCGTGAGCGGCGCGACCATGGCCAACGCCTCTGCGCTCGCCGCGGCGCGTGACCACGTGCTCGCACAAGTCGGCTGGGACGTGCAGCGGGACGGGTTACGCGGTTCGCCCGCGTTGACGGTAGTGGTGGGCGAACAGGTTCATTCCACCGTCATCAAGGGACTCGGTCTCCTGGGGCTGGGGCGTGAGCATGTCCATCGGGTGCCCACCGATGGGCAGGGACGGATGCGCGCGGATCTGCTGCCCGATGTGCCCGGCCCGGTCATCGTGTGCGCCCAGGCCGGTGAGGTGAACACCGGCGCGTTCGACCCGTTCCCGGAGATCGTGGCCTGGGCGCGGGAGCGGCAGGGGTGGGTACATGTTGACGGCGCCTTCGGGCTGTGGGCCAGGGCCGACCCAGATCGGGCGAAGCTGACCCGTGGGTCGGAGGACGCCGACTCGTGGGCAACGGACGGACACAAATGGCTGAACGTGGCCTATGACTGCGGAATGGCCTTGGTCCGCGACCCGGCAGCCCTTCGACGTAGCTTCGCCTCTGTCGCGGGCTATCTGCCCCCGGAGCACGGGTTCGAGGCCATGCACCACACGCCGCAGTCGTCGCAGCGCGCGCGACAGGTCGAGGTGTGGGCGGTGCTGCGCTCGCTGGGCCGCTCGGGGATCCAGCAGCTCATCGCCAACGGATGCGGGCACGCCACGCGCATCGCCAGGGCCTTGACTGCGGGCGGCCTCTCGGTCTTGAACGACGTGGTCCTCAACCAGGTCTTGGTGGGTGCCCGCGACGACGACACCGTGACCCGCCTGGTGCACGCCGTCCAAAGCGAGGGCACCTGCTGGTGCGGGCCGACACGGTGGAAGGGGCGTGCCGCCATGCGTATCAGCGTCAGCGGCTGGAACACCACTGCAGAGGATGCGGACCGGAGCGTCGAGGCGATCCTCGCCTGCGCCCGTGAGGTCGGTGCTGTGTAGACGCCCTCGCCTATGCTGCGGGGGACGCGGGGCTTTCCGGGTCCGACGTGGTCTCAGCGGTCTTCTCGTGCGAGTAGAAGAACTGGTAGACCAGCGCCGCAAGAGCGCCGCCGACAAGCGGCGCCAGAATGAACACCCACAGCTGCGACATCGCGTCGGTGCCGGCGAACAGTGCCGGCCCGATACTCCGGGCCGGGTTGACCGACGTACCGTCGAACGGGATTCCCATCATGTTGACCAGGCCAAGGGCCCAACCGATCGGGAGACCCGCGATCAGTGCCGCCTTGGGATGGCGCGTCACCGCCAACACGACCAGCGCGAACAGGCAGGTCATCACGATCTCCAGCAGGAACGCGCCACCGGCGCCGAGATGCACCGCGGACGCGTCGCCGTACCCGTTGGCTCCCAGCCCCATGTCGGACTCGTACTGGGGAGAGGCGCTGGCGACGATCCACAGCACGAGTGCACCGAGGATGCCGCCGACGACCTGGGCGATCCAGTAGCCGACCGCCTCACCGAGGGCCATCCGCCGCGTCAGGACGAAGGAAAGTGTGACTGCGGGGTTGACGTGGCACCCGGAGACATCGCCGATGGCGTACACCAACGCGATGAGCACCACCCCGAAGATCAGGCCGGTCAGGGCCGCACCGGCGGACAGGCTGGACCCGGTCACTCCGAAGCCGAAGCTCAACAGGGCCGCCCCCGCGCCGAAGAACACCAAGAACCCGGTGCCGAGTGCCTCGGCAACCAGCTTGCGCGTACCGTCCGTCATCGCCACACCACCACCTGTCTCAGACGCCTCGAATGTCCGCTTTTGGCAGTCATGGAGAGGAGCATACGGCAGCAGCGGTGTCGCCGTCTCCGACACGCCGGTCAGACGAGGAGACGCCGGTCAGACGAAGCTGCCGGTCACGATCACCGCCACGCGTTGGCCCCGGAGCCGCTCGGCGTGCTGCCGCAGGAACGCCAACCCCACGGCCGCCGACGGCTCCACATCCAGACCCTCCTCGTCGCGCAGGATGTCGGTGGCGGCGGTGATCTGCTCGTCCGTCACCGTGCCGATCTCGTCGACGACGCGTTGTGCGAGGCGGAAGGTGTAGCGGTTCTGCGCACCCAGGTCACCCATGAGCGAGGTCGCCACGGTCGTGACCTCGGGTACGGCGACCGGATGCCCGGCCTCCAGGGACCGTTTCATCGCGGGGGCCCTCTCGGCGCAGACCCCCACGATCCGTGCACCCGGGCGCAGCGCACGGACCGCAAGCCCCACTCCCCCGATCAGGCCGCCGCCGGAAACCGGCACGATCACCGCATCCAGAGCAGCCTCCGCGCACAGTTCCAGCCCGACGGTCCCCTGGCCGCTGATGACGTCGCGGTGGTCGAACGGGGGAATGAACGCGTACCGGTGCTCCTCAGCGAACCGGGTAGCGGCGACGATGGCCTCGGTCTGGTCCGGGCTCGTGGTGTCGGTGTCCGCGCCCATCTCCTGCAGCGCCGACAGCCGCTCCGGCGGCACGTTGCTCGCCATGAACGCCCGCACCGGAAGTCCGAACTTGTTGCCGAAGTAGGTCACGGCACGGGCATGATTGCCTGTCGAGGCAGTGACAACGCCCTCGGGCGGCTCTGCCTCCAGCAGCACGCGGATCGCGTTGCAGGCTCCACGGACCTTGAAACTGCCCGTCGGCTGCTCGGTCTCCAGCTTCAGCAGTACGTCGGCCCCAGAGCGGTTGCTCAATGCGGCACTGTGGCGCAGCGATGTCTGCCGTACCTGGCGACGGATCCGGTCCGCAGCCGAGCGCACGTCCTCGACGTCGGGAAGTCGTGGGCGTGGACGAACTCTGTTCTCCAATGTGACTTGACCTTCCGGCGACAAATGACCCTTCCGGCGAGAAATGACTCTGCCTTGACTCCCGCGGATGCCGGGGCGACCGGAGCGGTCCAGTCGGGACAATCCCGGCACAACGTGAAGCATATGACCCGTTCGGGCTATGTGCGCTTACGCCTGGCTGACTTAACGTCACGTCATCATCACCGTGCCTGGAGGCGCTGATGGCTCGAGTCCTGTTTGCCCTGGGGTGGTTCTGCGGACGCCACTTTCTGCTCGTGTTCGGTGTGTGGATCCTGGTGATCTTCGCCGTCGTCGGGAGTGTGCGACTGTTCGGCGCCCAGACCAGCAATGACCTCCAGCTTCCCGGGACCGGCAGCCAACAGGTTCATGACCTGCTGGCCAAGCGGTTTCCGCCCCAGCAGAACGGCACCAACCCGATCGTTTTCCACGTCGACACAGGGAAGCTGACCGACAAGGCGAACGCCTCGGCGATCAAGTCCTCCATCCAGGAGATCAAGAAGACTCCCGACGTACACAGCGTCACGAATCCCGTGAGCAGCGATGGTCAGAACGCGGGACTCCTCTCGAAGGACGGTCGTACCGCGTTCGCACCGGTACTGATGTCCATCGGTAACGGCGAGCTTGATGAGGAGAACGCACAGCAGGTTCTCGACGCCACCAACCCGGCCCAGAAGGCAGGGATCCAGGTGGCCGCGGCCGGCTCCATCGGAAGTGACCTGTCGACCGAGGGCACCGAGAGCAGCGAGGTCGTGGGCATTCTCGCCGCGATCATCATCTTGACCCTTGTGCTGGGGAGCCTCGTCGCCATGGGCCTCCCGATCATCTCCGCTGTCGTCGGCCTGGGCGTCGCGTTGAGTGTCGTCGGATTGCTGGGACACGTCCTGTCCGTCCCCAGTACGGCGGCGACGCTGGCGACGATGATCGGCCTCGGCGTCGGCATCGACTACGCGCTCTTCCTCATCAGTCGACATCAAGAACAACTGGCCGCGGGGGTGCCCCCTCGCGAGTCGATCGCCCGGTCGGTGGCCACTTCCGGAAGTGCCATCGTCTTCGCCGGCGGGACGGTGGTGGTCGCGCTGGTGGCGTTGCGTGTGGCCGGGATCCCGCTCCTGAGCACACTCGGCTTCGCCTCCGCGGTCGCCGTCGTCACGGCAGTCCTGGCCGCGATCACGCTGTTGCCCGCGTTGCTCGGGCTCCTTGGGTACCGCATCAACCGGCTACACCTTCCGTCGTTCCGTCGCGGTGGCCGCGACACTGGCTCCGGGGTGTGGCGGCGCTGGGCGGGGGCGTTGGCGCGGCATCCGGTCATGGCGACGCTGGTGGCGCTCGCCTTGCTGGGTCCGCTGATCGTTCCCGCGTTCTCCCTGACGTTCGGGCAGGAGGACATTGGTGCGACGCCGAAGTCGACGACGGAACGGAAGGCCTACGATCTGCTGACCGCTGGTTTCGGAGTCGGGTACAACGGCCCCCTCCAGGTCGCCTCGCGGTTCAGCCCCGCAGTGGCTCCGAGCAAGAACTACACCGATACCTACAACCAGGCCAAATCCCTGCAAAGCGACTTGAACAAGAAGCAGAAGCAGCTGCCGCAGCAGCAACAACAGCTTCAGGACCAGCAGAAACAACTCAACAACCAGCAGAAGCAACTGGAGACGCAAGAGCAGCAGCTGAAGACTCAGCAGGCACAGCTGGAAGACCAGCAGGGGTCGCTGGAGGCGCAGAAGAACGCGCTGGTGGGCAAACAACAACAGCTTGAGGCACGCAAGACTGGGATGCAGGGTCAGCAGCAACAGCTGCAGGTGCAACAGGCCAGCCTGGAGAGCCAGGCCCAGGGACTGCAACAGCAGGGTGGCTCCCTGCAACAGCAGGCGACCCAACTGCGACGCGAGCAGGCTTCCCTGAAGGCACAACAGCGTAGGTTGCAGGCTCAGCAGGCGACGTTGCAACGAAAGCGGAACCAGCTGGAACGAGAGGCGCGAGCGCTCGCCGCGCGCATCAGGCCACTGGCGCGTGAGCTCGCACAGACGTTGGTTCGGGAGCGCATCCTGCAGCGCCGTATCGACAGGCTTGCCGATCATCCTCGTCTGCAATCGGTGTTGCAGGCACGGTTGGAGTCTCTCCAGCAGCGCGAGCACCAACTCCGTGCCGAGCTCGCCCCCTTGGAGCGTCAAGCACGTGCCCTGGCACAGCAAGCCCGGACTTTGCAGGCGCAGGCTGCAGCACTGCAACGCCAGGGTGACCAACTACAAAAGCAAGCGGATCAGCTCACAAGGAAGTCACAGGCACTCACGGCGCAAAAGGCAAAACTGAAACGACAACAGGCGGCTTTGCGGCAGCAGTCCAGCCAACTTCAGCAGCAGGCCGGCTCCTTACAGCAGCAGGGGGCTCAGCTCCAAGAGCAAGGCGATCAGCTCCAGCAGCAGGCCAACTCCTTACAGCAGCAGGGGGTCCAGCTCCAAGAGCAGGGTGACCAGCTGCAACAACAAGGCGACGACCTCCAGCAGCAGGGGAACCAGCTGCAACAGCAGGGCGATCAGCTCCAGCAGCAGGGCGACCAGCTGAAGTCCGAACAGCAGCAGGCACAGCAGGAGCAGAAGCAAGCCGAACAGCTACAGAAACAGTTGACAACGATGGTCACCAAGGCCGGCGGTGACCCGCGCAACACCGATCCGAGGGTTGTCCGGCTTCAGAATGCCCTCGCAGGCACCGCCGGTGTCGCCGGGCTCACTCCCCCTCAGACCAACAAGAAGGGTGACGTGGTGCTTCTCTCGGTGGTTCCGGCGACCGGACCGGCGACCCAACGGACCGCCGATCTGCTGAGCACGGTCCGCAACCAGGTCATCCCCGGCGTTCAGGCCAAGGGCGGCGTTACGTCGTACGTGGGTGGCTACACCGCGTCGTACGCCGATCTGGCGACCCTGATCTCCCAACGGCTCCTGCTCGTCATCGGGACGGTGATCCTGCTGGGGTTCTTGCTCCTCATGCTCGCGTTCCGGTCCTTGCTCATCCCCCTGCAGGCCGCGGTGACCAACGTCCTGTCCGCGGCCGCAGCATTCGGCGTCCTCACGGCCGCGTTCCAATGGGGGTGGGGCATCTCCGCTCTCGGAATCGACACCACCAGCAGCGGGGTGCCGATCGCCAGCTACGTGCCGCTGATGATGTTCGCTGTCCTGTTCGGGCTGTCCATGGACTATGAAGTGTTCCTGGTCAGTCACATACAACAGCACCACCTCGGTGGCGAGGCACCTCGCCAGGCGGTGGCGTCGGGGCTCCGCTCAAGCGCCCGCGTCATCGTGGCCGCGTGCCTGATCATGACGATGGTGTTCGCCAGCTTCATTCTCAACGGCGACCCCACGATCAAGCAGTTCGGCGTCGGCCTGGCAGGGGCGGTGCTCCTCGCTGGCATCCTGGTGATCAGCCTTGCCCCGGCCGTCATCATGCTGATGGGCAAGGCCGCATGGTGGCTTCC
>CAYLOC010000043.1:9953-19576 GCA_964385195.1 uncultured Nocardioidaceae bacterium | reverse complement strand
TGTCCCTGGAGGACGACCTGATGCGGATGTTCAAGTCCGACTGGGTCGACTGGGTACTGACCACGATGAAGATCCCCGACGACGTACCGATCGAGAACAAGCGCGTGACCGGCGCCATCGCCTCGGCCCAGGCCCAGGTGGAGAGCCAGAACTTCGAGACCCGCAAGAACATCTTGAAGTACGACGACGTGATGAACCGGCAACGCGACGTCGTCTACGGCGAGCGTCGCCGGGTCCTGGAGGGGGCCGACCTCGAGTCCCAGGTACGCGGCATGATCGACGACACCATCGAGGGCTACGTCACCGGCGCGACCGAAGGCTTCCCGGAGGACTGGGACCTGGACAAGCTCTGGTCGGCGCTGAAACTGCTGTACCCGGTGAAGATCACGCTGCGGGACCTGCTGGAGGACGAGGACGACGTCGGGTCGCTGGACCGGGAGTTCCTGACCACGGAGCTCCAGGCCGACGCGCAGCGCGCCTACGACCAGCGCGAGGAAGAGCTGGGCGCGGAGGTCATGCGCGAGCTGGAGCGTCGGGTCATGCTGTCGGTGCTGGACCGCAAGTGGCGGGAGCACCTCTACGAGATGGACTATCTGCGGGAGGGCATCGGGCTGCGGGCGTACTCCCAGCGTGATCCCCTGGTCGAGTACCAGAATGAGGGGTATGAGCTGTTCTCGGCCATGATGGACTCGATCAAGGAAGAGTCGGTCGGCTACCTGTTCCACCTCGAAGTGGAGACCGCTCCGGCCGAGTCCGAGGCCCAGGCGGCACAGGTGCAGGCCGATGCTGCCGCGATGGTCTCCGGGCCGGCCGACGAGACCGAGCGCCCGGCCGCGGACGGGCACGAGCCGGACCGGCCGCAGATCCGTGCCCGAGGACTCGCTGAGCCCAGTGAGCCCACCGGCCTGACGTACTCCGCACCGAGCAGCGACGGCGGCGGTGATGCCCAGGTGCAGACCCAGACGGTGGAGGACGAGTACGCCGGGGTTGCCCGGAACGCGCCGTGTCCCTGCGGCTCCGGCCGGAAGTTCAAGCGCTGCCACGGAGACCCGGCCCGCCGCAACAGCTGATCCCGCCGAGCCGTCAAACTTGCACCGCCGAGCCGTCAAGTGTGCACGCTGATCGGCGGGGTAGGCGGTGCAAGTTTGACGGCTCGGCCTCAGCCGAAGCTGATGGCGGTGCACATCCACCGGCCCCGGTGCAGGTCCAGACGTGCCGCGATCGCGCGGGACCGGCGCCCGAGTCGAACGCGGGCCGAGACCTCCGCCACGTCGCCCCCGGGATGTGCGACGTGGACGCTCGCCACCTGGTGCCGGGAGGACCGCCGCGGCTCCTGCCGGTCGCGCAGGTGGGCAGCGACGGTCTCCTTCCGCGTCGCGATCTCGTCATAGACCGACTCGCTGGTCCATCGGACCAGCTGGGTCAACGGACGCTGGCAACTGATCACCTCGATGACCGCCTGCACGAACCGGCCGGCCCACTCCTGCGCCGGCGGCGCCTGCGGGCAGTCCTCCTCGTGGACCACCCGCAGCGCCGGTGCCTCGGGGACGGCGCTGAGTCCACCGGGAAGCTCGAACCGCAGCGCCAGCGTGCCTTGGACGTACGCAGGAGTCCCCCCAGAGCCGGGGCGCTGCCGTTGACGGGGCGGCCGTGCAGGAGCGGGTGTGGGGCGGTGGAGCGTCTGGACAGTCATGGTCTTCCTTCCGGGACGGTCAGGCGCGTGCCGGGGAAGACCAGGCCCGGGTCCGGGCCGATGACAGCGCGGTTCTCGGCGTACAGCGCAGCGGTCAACGCTGCGACATCAGTGGTGTCGGCGCGGGAGGGCAGCAGTCGCTCCGCAATGGTCCACAGACACTCTCCGGGCCGCACCGTGGTACGGCGAGGTCGGGTGCCAGCCGCGTCAGCGGACGGCCGGTCCGGAGCGGTCGAGGATGCGGGAGCGGGGAGTTGCGGAAGCGGCAGCCCGTCCAGGGTGCGGGCGATCGCGGAGCCGCATCCGGAACACCCGGTCCCGTGCGGATGCTCCCCGTCCGCGGCCATCGCCGGGGCAGGCGCCACCAGCCCGACCGCACACACGGCAAGGACGATCCTGCGCCAGGCAGCCGGGGTGCTACCGCGGGCCAGCGCGGCCAACAGGCGGAGCCGGGAGTCGGCCAGCGCGTCGGCGGCCGTGAGTGCGGTGGCGGCGCTGAGCGCTACCAACGCGGCGGCCAGCGCCAGGACGGCGCCATCGGCCACCAGAGAGAGCGCATTCTGCTCCTGCCACCCTTGCAGAGACGCAACGGCACTGCGGGCCGGCTGGGCCAGCAGCTCCCACGCCAGCCGGTCAACACCGTAAAGCGCCGCGCCGACGCACACGCACCGCGTCACGCGCAGGAGTGTCGGACCATTCATCTTCCCTCGTTTGCTTCAGTTTGTGCTCATTTGCTTATGGAGACTTCGTTTCTCCTGTTATAGATTCGCGATGCTTGCCTGTCAACTCGTTCTCCACAGCCGCAGGTGAGATAACGTCACCGCATGCGATGGGAGCGGCTGTTCAGCGACTTAGAAGCGCAGGCCGAAGCGCTGCAACGGGCCGAGGTCGAGGCCGAGGTGGCCGACCGCACCCGGCACGAGTTCGCCCGGATCCACCTCGTCGACCGCCTCCGTGCCCAGGTGGGCACGGGAGTGCACCTGCGCGTCGTCGGGGGTGGGATCCTGCGGGGCGAGCTGCTGCAGGTCGGAGCCGACTGGCTGCTCGTGGACGCCGCGACCGAAAGCGTCGTCCGGCTGGATGCCGTCGCCGCCGTGTACGACCTGCCCTCCACCTCCGTCCACCCGGACGCGGTCGGGGTCGTCGCCGGACGTCTGCGGCTGACCTCGGTGCTGCGCGGTCTTGCCCGCGACCGCTGCGCGGTGCGTGTGGGGTTGACCGACGGTACGACGACCACGGGTACGCCGGACCGGGTCGGTGCGGATGCGGTGGACCTCGCCTGCCATGAGCCCGGCGAACGGCCCGGGCGTGCGCGGGTCACGCTGACCTACGGCAGCGTCGGCTCCCTCAGCCGGGTCGAAACGGGCTGGTAGCGACCATCGCTACTCCACGGCATCGGCGTCCATCGGGCCGGTGAACGGGTGGGTCCGGATGAAGTTCTCGGTGTCCTTGTACAGGCTCGCGATGTACTCCTCCAGCGCCGATGCCTCAACCCGCCACTGGCCACGGCCACCGATCTTGATGGCGGGCAGGTCGCCCCGACGCACCAGGGCGTAGACCTGGGTCGAGGAGATGTTGAGCACCTCGGCAACATCGGCCAGCGAGAGGAACCTCGGGGAAGGGGAGTCGGGCATACTCCGAGTGTCGCACGGGTGCCTCTCGTCTTCGAGGCGGTTCGGCAATCGCCTGTGGATAAGGGTTTCGTCGCGGGCAAGATGTGTGCAGAATGTGCGGCGTGTCCCTTTCGCACCACGGTCGCGCCGACCCCGCAGACGACGGACGGACCGATCCCGCCGCGTCTCCACGGGCCAGACGGGCAGGGCTCACGCGGTGGCGAGACCCACGGCTGTGGGTCGGCGTGTTGTTGGTCCTCGCCGGCGTCGTCGGCGGCGCCAAGGTGCTGTCCGCGGCGGACGACACCACCTCGGTGTGGGCCGCCGCCCACGACATCCACGTCGGTGCGGAGGTGACCCGACAGGATCTGGTGCGCACCGACGTCCACTTCACCGACCGGCGTACCCGCGCGCAGTACCTACCCGGTCAGGCGACGATTCCCCCGGATGCCCGAGCGGTGCACGACCTCGCCGCCGGCCAGCTGGTGGGGAGGGAGGTCCTGGACACCAGCGCGCTGCATGCCCGCCAGCTGCCACTGGCGGTGCCGCCGCAGGGCATGCCGGCCGGGCTGGACGTCGGCGATCGGGTCACGGTGTGGGCGGTCCCGGACCCGTCGAGCTCCCAGCACCGGCGCAAGCGGCCGACTCGGGTGTTGCGTGATGTGGCCGTGGTGACCGTGTCGGCGTCCGCGCGTGCAGGCCTGGGTGGGGATCGACAGGTGTTGGTGCGGCTGCCCCGGGACACCGACGTGGCCGCCGTGTTGCGGGCCCTCGGCGGCGCCTCGGTCGTCCTGGTCCGGCTCGGAGACTGATGGCCGCGACCGGGGTTCTCGTCGCAGTCGGCGCGGTCGAGTACGAGACACACGTCCTGGCCGTGGCCGACGACCGGGACCTGCGGGTCATCCGCCGGTGTGTGGACCTGCCCGATCTGCTGGCTGCCGCGGGTTCCGGGCAGGCGCAGGCTGCCCTGGTGTCGGTGGAGCTGGCCGGACTCGATGCGCAGGCCGTATCGCGGCTGGCCGAGCACCAGGTACGCGTCATCGGCGTGGTGTCCGCAGGGGCAGCCGCCGACGAGACACGGTTGCGTCGACTCGGCGTGAGCGCGGTGGTCGCCGCGGACCAGTTGGACACCCTGCCCGACGTGGTGGCGGCGGCGCTGACGGCGCCGTCGGACAAGCCAAGCGTTCCCGAGCCGCAGACATCGGCACCCGCTGCCGACGAGGAGGCGGGCAGCGCTGACCGCGGGGAGGTGATCGCGGTCTGGGGCCCGCGCGGGGCCCCGGGACGCTCCCTGGTCGCGCTGGAGGTGGCGGCCGCTCTCGCCGCCGACGGGCAGAACGCGTTGCTGGTCGACCTCGACGTCTACGGCGGGTCAACGGCGCAGATGCTTGGCATGCTCGACGAGTCCTCCGGACTGCTGGCGGCGGCCCGGGCGGCCAACGCCGGGCGCCTGGGGCCGGGCCAGCTCGCCCAGCACGCCAGCACGGTGAGCGACGGGCTGAGGGTTCTGACCGGCCTGCCCCGTGCCGACCGATGGACCGAGGTGCCTCCGTCGGCGCTGCACGAGATCGTGCAGCAGTCGCGCTCCCTCGCCGAGCGGGTCGTGTTGGACTGCGGGTTCAACCTGGAGTACGACGAGGAGCTCAGTTATGACACGCGGGCTCCCCGGCGGAACGGCGTGACGCACGCGGCCTTGGAGCTGTGCGATGTGCTCGTCGTCGTGGGCCGGGCGGACCCGGTCGGGCTGGGCCGGCTGGTCCGCGGTCTGGTGGAGGTCTCGGGGCTGGCGCCGGGACGGCGGATGCATGTCGTCGTCAACCGGATGCGTCACAGCCTGGGCTGGAGCCAGCATGAGGTGGCCGAGACCCTGGGGCGCGTCACCCGGCTGGACGAGCTGACGGTGCTCCCCGAGGATCAACCCGTCTGCGACCGCGCGCTCGCCCGGGGCCGGACGATCGCCGAGACCGCACCCGGCTCACGGCTCGGGCGAGGCCTGCACCGGCTGGCCGGCGACCTGGCCGGGCAGCCGCTCGCGCGACACGGTCGCCGCCGGGTCGTCCGCCAACGGGCGGGACGGCCTCGCAGACGGCGGCGGTGACGCGGCGAGAACTTGGTCAACGTGAAATCATAGAGCCACCCCGTTCCCGACCAGAGGAGGCATTGCCGAGGTGGAGCGGTTGCGTCCGCTCGACGTCTCCTTCCTCGCCCGGGAGACCGCGAGTACGCCGATGCATGTCGGCACCTTGGACGTGTTCGACTCCGGTGAGGACTTCGACTACGCCGGGCTGATCGGGCTGATCGCCGACCGGCTCGCGTTCGTGCCCAAGTATCGGCAGCGGGTGCGCCGGGTTCCTGGACGGCTTGCCAACCCGGTCTGGGTCGACGACGAGGACTTCGACCTGACCTATCACGTACGACGGTCCGCGCTTCCTCGCCCGGGGACCATGGAGCAACTGCGTGAACTGGTGGCGCGGGTGATGAGCCGACGACTCGACCCGAGCCGCCCACTGTGGGAGACCTACCTCGTGGAAGGGTTGGAGAACGGCCGGTTCGCCGTCTTCGCCAAGTCCCACCTGGCGCTCGTCGACGGCACGACGGTCGACCTGGCCCAGCTCATCCTCGATGACTCCCCGACCCCGCAGCCCACCCCAGCCGTGGCCTGGGAGCCCGAGCGCCCGCCGAACCCGGTGGAACTGGTCGGTGACGCGGTCCGGGAGACTGCCCGAAGCCCGGCGACCGCGGTGGACAACCTCCGCGGTCGGGTCGCCGAGGTCCGCAGCCTCGCCGGCCAGGCCCGACGCATCGTCAGCACGCTCGCCGGGGCTTCCCCCCTACCGGGTGGTCCGCTCACGGCAGAACTGTCCGAACAGCGTCGGTTCGTCACCGTGGAGACGCCGCTGGCGACGTATCGAACGGTCCGCCGGGCGCAAGGCGGGACCGTCAATGACGTCGTACTGGCGACCGTCACCGGCGCGCTCCGGGCGTGGCTGATGACCCGCGGGGAGCCGGTGTCGGCAGCGACCAGGCTGCGTGCCTTGGTGCCGCTGAGCGTGACCGACGACGAGTTCGCCGAGCCGACCTCGCTGGGCAGCCAGGTGACACCACACCTGCTGACGCTGCCCGTCGGCGAGCCGAACCCGCTCATGCGCCTGCACCAGGTCTCCTACGCGTTGAAGGCCCACAAGGAGACCGGGCGTGCTGTGGCCGCCGACCGCCTGGCGGGAATCCGCGGCTTCGCCCCGACCACCCTGCACGCGGTCGGTGCGCGGGTCGCAGGCGGGTACCCCCCGCGTAGCTACCACCTCCTGGTGACCAACGTTCCCGGACCGCAGTCGTCGCTGTACGCCGTCGGTGCCCGGATGTGCGCCAGCTACCCCGTCCTACCGCTGGCTCCGAGACAGCCGCTCGCGGTAGGCGTGACCTCCTACGACGGCACTGTGTTCTACGGGATCGACGCCGACCGCGACGCGGTTCCCGACGTTGACGTGATCGGCCAGTGCGTCAGCGAGACGTTGGAGGAGCTGCTTGATGCCGCGACCACCACCCAGGGCCGTGCCCCCCGTGGACGGGTCCGAACCTCCTCGGGTCGCTCCGGCGCGAGGTCCGCACCATCACGGCGCGGCAGCCGCCGAGCCGGAAAGTCGGAGGGCTGATCCGGCGGTCCTTGCTAGCGTTGACCCATGGTGCAGGCAATCTGGAAGGGCACGATCTCCTTCGGTCTGGTCAGCATCCCGGTGAAGGTGTACGCCGCCACCCAGGAGCAGAGCATCTCCTTCCGGCAGGTACACGCCAAAGACGGGGGCCGGATCCGGTACAAGCGGTTCTGCGAGATCGAGAACACCGAGGTGCCCTACTCCGACATCGACAAAGGCTATGAGCTGCCGGACGGACGCATGGTCGTGCTGACCGACGAGGACTTCGCCGAGCTGCCACTGCCGACCGCCAAGACGATCGACGTACTGGAGTTCGTCCCTCAGGAACAGGTCGACTCGCTGTACTTCGGGAAGCCGTACTACCTCGCCGTCGACGGGGCGGGCACCAAACCATACGTGCTGTTCCGGGACGCGCTCTCCCGTACCGGCCAGTGCGCGCTGGTGAAGGTCGCCATCCGCACCAGGGAGACGCTCGCCTTGCTCCGGGAGCGCGACGGCGCGCTGGTCATGCAGACCATGTTGTGGCCAGAGGAGGTCCGACCCGCGGAGATCGCCGTACCCACCGAGGACGTCGAGGTCCGCAAGCAGGAGATCGACATGGCCGAGTCCTACATCGGGACGTTGCAGGCCGACTTCGACCCGGAGCGCTACCACAGCGAGTACCAGGAGGCCCTCGAGCAGCTGGTGGAGTCGAAAGTCTCCGGTCTGCCGCTGCCCTCGGAGGACGAGGAGGACACCGGCTCGGCAGAGGTGCTGGACCTGGTGGCGGCCTTGCGTGCCAGCGTGGACGCGGCCAAGGAGCGGCGCGGTGAGACCACGGCCAAACGGTCCACCAAACCGAAGAAGAAGGCCGCTTCCAAGGCATCGGAGAAGAGGTCTTCGTCGACGAAGAAGTCGCCGTCCAGCAAGGGAAAGAGCAGCAAGAAGACGACCAAGAAGGCCACGAAGAAGTCCACTGCGAAGCAGCGGAAGAAGTCCGCCTGACCGGGGATTACCGCCCGCGCATCGCGCATGGCAAGATGCCCATTATGGATGCCTTCACCGAAGTCCCGCTGCCTGCGAACGAGCCCAACCTGCACTATGCCCCGGGGAGTGCGGAGCGTGCGGAGGTGGAGCAGCGACTGGTCGAGTTGCAGAAGGAGCAGGTCGACCTCAAGGCCACGATCGGCGGCGAGCGGACCTGGGGCAAGGGGGCGGAGATCGCCGCTGTCCAACCGCACAACCACCAGCACGTGCTGGGTGTGATGCGTAACTCCACTGCTGCTGACGCCCGCGCCGCCATCAAGGCGGCGAGCGCGGCGGCACCGGCGTGGCGGTCGTTGAGCTTCGACGACCGGGCCGCGGTGCTGCTGAAAGCCGCGGACCTGCTGGCGGGCCCGTGGCGGCAGACGCTGAACGCAGCGACCATGCTGGGACAGTCCAAGACGGTCTGGCAGGCCGAGATCGACGCCGCCTGTGAACTGATCGACTTCTGGCGGTTCAACGTCTACTACGCCGAGCAGATCCTGCGGGAGCAGCCGATGATCAACGCCCGCGGCGTCTGGAACCGGCTGGACCACCGTCCGCTGGAGGGCTTCGTCTACGCGATCACGCCGTTCAACTTCACCGCGATCGCCGGGAACCTACCGACCGCACCTGCGTTGATGGGCAACACGGTGTTGTGGAAGCCGTCGCCGACACAGCAGTTCTCCGCGCACTTCTTGATGCAGGTGCTGCAGGAGGCGGGCATGCCGCCGGGCGTGATCAACATGCTGCCCGGTGACGGGATCGGTGTCTCCGACGCCGCGTTGTCCCACCCCGACCTGGCCGGGATCCACTTCACCGGCTCCACGGCCACGTTCCAGCACCTCTGGCGGACCGTCGGGGAGAACATCACCCGATACCGTTCCTATCCCCGCATCGTGGGCGAGACCGGCGGCAAAGACTTTATCGTCGTACACCCCTCCGCTGACCGTGACGTGGTGCGGACCGCCATCGTTCGCGGCGCGTTTGAGTACCAGGGGCAGAAGTGCTCCGCTGCGTCGCGTGCCTACGTCCCCAAGTCGGTGTGGCGGAAGATCCGCAAGGACCTGCTGGCCGAGGTGGAGTCGATCGCCATGGGAGACGTAACGGACCTGTCGAACTTCATGGGGGCGGTGATCGATGACCGGGCGTTCGCCAAGCACAAGCGCGCGATCAACCGGGCGAAGCGCTCCTCGAAACTTGATGTGCTGGTCGGGGGTCAGACCGACGACAAAGTGGGGTACTTCGTCCGGCCCACGGTGATTGCGGCCTCCGACCCCACCGACCAGATGTTCCGTACCGAGTACTTCGGTCCCATCATTGCCGTGTATGTCTATGACGACTCCGACTTCGAGACGGTCGTGCGGCAGATGGAGTCCTTCGCGCCGTACGCGCTCACCGGAGCCGTCATCGGTCAGGACCGCGCAGCGCTGGCCTGGGCGAGTGAGACGCTACGGTTCGCGGCCGGAAACTTCTACCTCAACGACAAGCCGACCGGCAGCATCGTGGGACAGCAACCGTTCGGCGGGGCGCGGGCCTCCGGCACCAACGACAAGGCCGGGTCGAAGCAGAACCTGCTGCGGTGGTCCTCACCACGCTCGATCAAGGAGTCCTTCGTCCCCGCGACCGACTACCGGTACCCCCACATGGGCTGACCGGTCA
>CAYLOC010000043.1:0-9853 GCA_964385195.1 uncultured Nocardioidaceae bacterium | reverse complement strand
GCACCCCCGAACGATCCGACGCTGGCGTCGGCGGGACCACGCGAGCGTCGGATCTCACCGTCGCTACGACCCGGCAACTGCTCACCAACTCAGACAGCGACCAAGCCACCCTCGGCTGCTGACCCGGGCAACGCAACGGGTACCGGCAGGCAGGGACTGGTCAGGCCACCCGGGACGGGGCAGTCAGGGCCGACTGGGTCACGCCCGGGTCGATCAGCAGGGCGGCACCGCACGCGGTGCATGCCATCTCCCCGGAGTCCGGGCGTTCCTCGTCGGCGGGGACGAAGATCTGGGCGCTGTCGCAGTCGGGACACCACTGCTCCTGTCCCTTCAGCATTAGCAAGTCCGCCAAGGTGCTCATGACCGGCACCGTGCCACACTCCGCCGACAGTTCGTGGGAGCCACTCCGCGTGAAGCCCTGCGGCTCCACGTGCGTGCACGCGACAGTCAGCCTGGTAGCCAGTCCCGTCCGACGCGCTCTTCCTCCTCCAGGGCCAACCGGAGGCCGTGGGCCAGTTGTGGCTCCATCGCCGGGCCGATGAACGGCATTGACACCGAGACCTCACCTTCCACGCGTTCGAGGCACCCGCCGTCTGCGGAGTCCAGTGTGATCGTCCCTGTCATGCTCGCCGGCTGACCGGTGACGTTCACCTCCACCGTGGCGTGGCGGCGTCCGGTGCCGTCCGGCGCCGTCCACTCCTCGTGCTGCACGATCTCGATGGTGTCGCCGACGAAGCGCTTGACCAGGTCCGGCACCTCGGCCGGCATCTGGCGGGTGACGCGTACCGACGCCGTCCCGTCGCCGGCGTCGTCGATCCGGACCTCGTGATGGACGGCTCGGGTGGCCGCGCAGACGGCCTCCCGGAACTTCTGGTTCACCGCCAGCCCGAAGACGTCATCCGGGTCGGCGCCGGGATAGGTGATCTCCTCGTGGAACTCCATGCGGGCCATGATGCCTGGTTCCGGCGCTGACGGCCGCACTCAGGAGGGTTCAGTCTTGGTGACGGTCGTCATGAACACACGATGGAGGAGGTGTAGCCTGACTTCGATAGCCGACTCGCGGAGGGGCCATGACCGAGCAGAACATCCGGGCACTCGAGGACACGATCGAGCGCGACATCGCCGACCTCAACTACGGCAGCTACCTGCACCTGGACAAGCTGCTGAGCGCCCAGGTCCCGGTGTCGGACCACCACGACGAGATGCTGTTCATCATCCAGCACCACACCACGGAGTTGTGGATCAAGCTGATCATCCACGAGTTGCAGTCCGGGATGCGCCTCATCGCCGGCGACAACCTCGCGCCGGCACTGAAACGGATCGCCCGGATCAAGCACATCCAGAAGCAGATGACCGACCAGTGGTCGGTCCTGGCGACGCTGACGCCGAGTGAGTACGCACAGTTCCGCGGCCAACTCGGGCACGCCTCCGGCTTCCAGTCCCTGCAGTACCGGATCCTGGAGTTCCTGCTCGGGAACAAGAACGCTGACATGCTGGATGTGTTCTCCTACGACTCCCAAGCCCAGGAACGTCTGCGGCAGGTGCTGACCGCCCCGAGCCTGTACGACGAGTTCCTGCGGTTCCTGCACCGGCGCGGCTACCCCGTGCCTACCGAGCTCGTGGAGCGGGACTGGTCCCAGCCCCACGTGCTGAACCCGGATCTGGTGAAGGTCTTCGTCGACGTCTACCGCGAGCCCAACCGCCAGTGGGACGTGTACGAGACGTGTGAGGAGCTCGTCGACATCGAGGACACCTTCCAGACGTGGCGGTTCCGTCACATGAAGACCGTGGAGCGGATCATCGGCTTCAAGCGTGGCACCGGTGGGTCCTCCGGCGTCGGCTTCCTTCGCAAGGCCCTGGACCTGACGTTCTTCCCAGAACTGTGGGCCGCCCGCACCGAGATCGGCGAGTAGCCCACCGCCGCGGCGTCAGGCGTCGTCCGTGGCTTCGGGGGAGTGCTGATTCGCCGCAGGTGAGGGGCTAGGGTCGGCAGTGGGGCACGAGGATGTGCCTCCGCGGTGGCGGATCCACCGTGAGGAGAGGTCTATCCGGAACGGGTTGGCGTCATGCACAGCAGGTTGGATGAAGCGAAGCAGGAGCGGCTTGACGAGGCGGCTCAGGTAGGGGAACAACACAAGGGAGTGTCCGTCGTCCCCGTCGAGAAGGCGGCGCGGCTGCTGACGGCCTTCTACGAGCACGTCGCCGCCGAGGATGTCGTGGAGCGGTCCCCGGTGGACCTCTACGGGGCGGCGGTGAGCCAGTACCGCCTCGCCGAGAACCGTCCGGAGGGCACCGCCGCCGTCCGCGCCTTCACCCCCACCGTCGAGAGCAACGAATGGACCGCCGACGGGCATAGCGTGGTCGAGGTCGTCACCGACGACATGCCGTTCCTCGTCGACTCGGTGTCGATGGAACTGAACCGGCTCCAGCACGACATCCATCTGGTCGTGCACCCGCAGGTGGTCGTACGCCGAGACATCGCCGGAGCGCTGACCGAGGTGTGCGGAGGAGATGACACCCACACCGACGACGAGGCAGGCACCATCCGGGAGTCCTGGATGCACATCGAGATCGACCGGGTCAGCGACCAGGCTGACCTGGTCGCGGTCGAGAGCGGGCTGACCAAGATCCTCCGCGACGTCCGTGAAGCGGTCGAGGACTGGCAGAAGATGCGCGACAAGGCGCTGCAGATCTCCAAGAACCTGCACGACGACCCTCCGCCGCTGCCCGACAACGACGTGGCCGAGGCGCGTGCGTTGTTGGAATGGCTGGGTGAGGACCACTTCAGCTTCCTCGGGTACCGCGAGTACACCCTCGACACCGTCGACGGTGAGGACGTCCTTCGCGCGGAACCGGGGTCCGGGCTGGGAATCCTGCGGTCGGACCAGCAGACTTCGCCGTCCTTCGGCAAACTGCCGGCGCCGGTGAAAGCGAAGGCGCGGGAGCGGCAGTTGCTGGTCATGACCAAGGCGAACTCTCGTGCCACCGTGCACCGCTCGGCGTACCTGGACTATGTCGGGATCAAGACGTTCAACGCCGACGGCGAGGTGACCGGTGAGCGCCGGTTCCTGGGGCTGCTGAGTTCCACTGCCTATACCGAAAGCATCGCCCGCATCCCGGTGCTGCGCGACAAGGCCCACCAGGTGCTCAAACGTGCCGGGTACTCCCCGATCAGCCACAGCGGCAAGGCGCTGATGGACATCTTGGAGAACTATCCCCGCGACGAGCTGTTCCAGACCTCGGTCGAGGAGCTGTTGCCGGTGGTGGAGTCGGTGCTGCACCTCCGCGAGCGCCGGCAGGTGCGGTTCTTCACCCGACGGGACCCCTACGGCCGATACCTCTCCTGTTTGGTGTTCCTCCCGCGGGACCGGTACACCACCCAGGTCCGCGAACGGATGCAGGACATCTTGAAGTCGTCCCTGGGCGCAGAGACGCTCGACTACACCGCGCGGGTCAGCGAGTCGGTCCTCGCCCGGCTGCACTTCGTGGTGCGCGCCGGCGAGGGCAAGACCCTGCGGGAGTTCGACGCCACCGAGCTTGAACAGCGCCTCGCCTCCGCAGCGCGGTCCTGGGCCGATGATTTCGCCGAGGCGCTGCGAGGACAGTACGGCGAAGAGACCGGCGCCCGCTTCGCCCGCACCTACGCGTCCGCGTTCCCTGAGGCGTACAAGGAGGACTTCGGCCCGCGCATCGCCGGGGCGGACGTCCGGCGGCTGGAGGAAACCGCAGCCGACTCGATCGGCCTGTCGCTGTACGCGCCGGTCAGCGCCGCCGACGGCGAGGCCCGGTTCAAGGTCTACCGCCGCGGAACACCGCTGAGCCTGTCAGCGATGCTGCCGCTGTTGTCGGCGATGGGCGTCGAGGTCGTCGACGAGCGACCCTACGAGCTCGACTTCGGCAGGACCCGGGCCTGGATCTATGACTTCGGGCTCCGTTACGGCAAACCCATGCCGGACGGCACCAGGGAGCTGTTCCAAGACGCGTTTCGCGCCGTGTGGGAGGCACGGGCCGAGAGCGACGGGTTCTCCGCGCTGGTCCTGGAGGCGCAGCTGCGCTGGCGGCGAGTGGCGATCCTGCGGGCGTACGCCAAGTACTTCCGGCAAGGCGGGTCGACGTTCAGCCAGAACTACCTCGAGGACGCGCTGCGTGCCAACATCCCCATCGCGAAGATGCTGATCGAGCTGTTCGAGACCAGGTTCGACCCCGACATCGACGATACGCAGCGCGACCAGCGCCTCGACGACGTCAACCACCGGCTCGACCAGGCGCTGGAGGAGGTCGCCAGCCTCGACCAGGACCGCATCCTGCGCAGTTACCGCGGCGCCATCGAGGCCACGTTGCGCACGAACTTCTACCAGGTGGACGCCGACGGACAGCCGAAGAGCTACCTGGCACTGAAGGTGCAGCCGAGCGCGATCCCCGACCTGCCCGAGCCACGCCCGCAGTACGAGATCTTCGTGTACTCCCCGAGGGTCGAAGGCGTACATCTGCGGTTCGGTGCGGTCGCCCGCGGCGGTCTGCGCTGGTCCGATCGCCGCGAGGACTTCCGCACCGAGGTGCTCGGTCTGGTCAAGGCCCAGATGGTCAAGAACGCCGTCATCGTCCCCGTGGGCTCCAAGGGCGGGTTCTTCTGCAAACGGCTACCGGACCCGGCCGAGGACCGCCAGGCGTGGATGAACGAGGGGATCGCCTGCTACCGGCTGTTCATCTCCGGATTGCTCGACATCACCGACAACCTCGTTGACGACAAGGTGGTGCCGCCGCCCAGCGTCGTCCGCCACGACGGCGACGACCCCTACCTGGTGGTCGCCGCGGACAAGGGCACTGCCTCCTTCTCCGACATCGCCAACGAGGTCGCGAAGGACTACGGGTACTGGCTGGGTGATGCGTTCGCCTCCGGCGGCTCGGTGGGCTATGACCACAAGGGCATGGGAATCACCGCCCGTGGTGCCTGGGAGTCGGTGAAACGGCACTTCCGGGAGCGCGGACACGATGTCCAGGCCGAGGAACTCACCGTCGTCGGCATCGGTGACATGAGCGGCGACGTCTTCGGGAACGGGATGTTGCTCAGCGAACACATCCGGCTCGTGGCTGCGTTCGACCATCGGCACATCTTCGTGGACCCGAACCCCGACGCCGCCAGTTCCTACGCCGAGCGGCGGCGGTTGTTCGACCTGCCGCGCTCCAGCTGGGCCGACTACGACACGTCACTGATCTCCGCCGGGGGTGGTGTCTTCCCACGCAGTCAGAAGAAGATCCCGGTGAGCGCGGAGATGCGCGCGGCGTTGGGGCTCGACGACGACGTCACCGCGATGACGCCGCCGCAACTGATGCGAGCGGTGTTACTGGCGCCGGTGGATCTGCTGTGGAACGGCGGGATCGGCACGTATGTGAAGTCCGAGCAGGAGACGAATGCCGACGCCGGGGACAAGTCCAACGACCCGATCCGGGTCAACGGTGGTGAACTGCGCTGCGCGGTCGTCGGCGAGGGCGGAAACCTGGGGTTCACCCAGCGCGGGCGGATCGAGTACGCCCGCGCCGGTGGCCGGATCTGTACCGACTTCATCGACAACTCCGCCGGGGTGGACACCTCCGACCACGAGGTGAACATCAAGATCCTGCTCGACAAGGTCGTGGCGGCGGGCGAGATGACGGAGAAGCAGCGAGGCGACCTGCTGCACTCGATGTCGGACGAGGTGGCCCACCTGGTGCTGGAGGACAACTATCAGCAGAACCTGGCCCTGGCCAGCGCCCAAGCGGTCGCAGTGCCCTTGATGCACGTCCACCAGTCGTGGGTACGCCGACTGGAGCGCGACGGTCACCTGGACCGGGAGCTGGAGAATCTCCCCAGCGCCAAGGAGTTCGAGGCACGTCGTGCCGCCGGGGAGGGCCTGACGACGCCGGAACTCGCCGTGCTCATGGCCTACACGAAGATCGTGCTGGCTGACGACCTCCTGGACAGCGAACTACCGGATGACCCGTTCCTCCAAGAAGAGCTCACCGCCTACTTCCCGCACAAGCTCCGCGGCAGCTACGACCGGGCGATGGCCTCGCACGCGCTGCGTCGGGAGATCATCGTGACCCAGGTCGTGAACAGCCTGGTGAACTTCGCCGGCATCAGCTTCTTCCACCGGCTCCGGGGTGAGACCGGGGCGTCGGCGGCCGAGCTGGCGCTGGCGCACCACGTCTGCCGGGAGATCTTCGGTGTCAACGACGTCGCTCGCCAGATCGAGGCCCTCGACAACCAGGTCGACGCCAGGACGCAGACGCAGATGCGGCTGGCGCTGCGGACCCTCGTGGAGCGAGCGACCCGGTGGATGGTGAACAACCGCCGCCCACCGCTGGACTCCTCCGCCGTGGTCAAGCAGTTCTCCGGCCCGGTCCGGCAGGTGGTGGCCACACTGCCCCAGACCCTGGTCGGCGTCGAGGCCGATGACCTTGCGCGGCGACGGGACGAGCTGACCATGGCCGGGGTGCCCGAGGAGCTGGCGTCGGTCGTGGCGTCGCTGCCGCCGGCGTACGCCGCTCTGGAGATCACCGAGATCGCGAACCGGGACGGCTACGACCCGGTGGAGGTGGCGCGGGTCCACGCGGCACTGGGTGACCGGCTGGGACTGTCGGCGCTGCTGGGCAGGATCGTGGAACTCCCCCGCGAGGACCGTTGGCAGACGATGGCCCGGGCCGCGCTGCGCGACGACGTGTACGCCGCGCACGGCGCGCTGACCGGCGAGGTGCTCGCGGGTACGTCGGCGGAGGAGAGTCCGGAGAACCGGGTGGCCGCGTGGGAGGAGGCCGACGAGCTGGTTGTCAGCCGGGCTACCTCCACGCTGGAGGAGATCATCGCCGACGACGACGCAGACCTGGCCCGACTCTCGGTCGGGCTGCGCGTGGTCCGCACCATGCTCACCACGCCGTAGCGGCCGGTAACCGGCTGGGTCACGTGGCCGACTGGCGCGTACCCTGTCCGACGTGGCAGTCCAAGAGCTCAGCGAACGCATCAAGCACCTCGGGTCCATGCTCGCCGGCATCGAAGAGGTGGTGGACCTGCCGCAGCTGCGGACCGAGATCGCGGACCTGGAGAAGCAGGTCGCCGCGCCGGACCTGTGGGATGACCAGGCACATGCCCAACAGGTCACCGGGCGGCTGTCGGTCCTCCAGGGACAGGTCGAGCGGGTCACCGGACTGCGCCGCCGGCTGGACGATGTCGAGGTGCTCGCCGAGCTCGCCGAGGAGGAGGGCGATCCCGCCTCCCGCGAAGAGGCGGGGGTGGAGGCCGACCGGCTCGAACAGGCCATCGAGGCGCTGGAGGTCCGGACGCTGTTGTCGGGGGAGTACGACGAGCGCGAGGCCCTGGTCACGATCCGGTCCGGCGCGGGGGGAGTCGATGCCGCGGACTGGGCGGAGATGCTGGTGCGGATGTACACCCGGTGGGCGGAGCGCCACCACTACCCGGTGGAGGTCTACGACACGTCCTACGCGGAGGAGGCCGGGATCAAGTCCGCCACGTTCGCGGTGAAGGCGCCGTACGCCTACGGCACGCTGAGCGTGGAGCAGGGCACCCACCGGCTGGTGCGGATCTCCCCGTTCGACAACCAGGGCCGCCGGCAGACCTCGTTCGCGGCGGTCGAGGTCGTCCCCGTGCTGCAACAGACCGACGAGATCGACCTCCCCGACGAAGACGTCCGGGTCGACGTCTTCCGCTCCTCCGGTCCCGGCGGGCAGAGCGTCAACACCACCGACTCCGCCGTACGTCTCACCCACCTGCCCACCGGGCTGGTGGTGTCGGTGCAGAACGAGAAGAGCCAGTTACAGAACAAGCTCACCGCCATGCAGGTGCTGAAGGCCAAGCTGTTGGCGATCAAACGTGAGGAGGAGCGGGCGAAGCTGGACGAGATCCGCGGCGACGTGGCCGCCTCCTGGGGTGACCAGATGCGGTCCTACGTTCTGCACCCGTACCAGATGGTGAAGGACCTCCGCACCGAGCACGAGGAGGGCAACGTCCAAGGTGTCCTGGACGGCGCCATCGACGGCTTCATCGAAGACGGGATCCGGTGGCGTCAGGGCCAGTAGCCCCCTGGTGAGACACGATCCCCGCCACCCGGGTGGCATCCAGGGAACTCTCAGGCAGGTCGCCTACACTCTGGCCAGTGATCCGGTTCGAGAATGTGACCAAGTCCTACGACGGGCAGAACCGTCCGGCCTTGGAGGACGTCAACGTCGAGGTCGAGAAGGGCCAGTTCGTCTTCTTGGTGGGACCCTCCGGCTCGGGCAAGTCGACGTTTCTGCGGCTGGTGCTGCGGGAGTCCCGCCCGACCGTCGGGCACGTCTACGTGGCCGGCAAGGAGCTCAACCGTCTGCCGGCATGGAAGGTCCCGGGGCTCCGGCGCCAGATCGGCACCGTCTTCCAGGACTTCCGGTTGCTGCCGAACAAGACCGTCCAGGACAACGTGGCGTTCGCGCTGCAGGTCATCGGCAAGAACAAGGCGATGATCAACAGGACCGTCCCCGAGACGTTGGAGCTGGTCGGGCTGGAGGGTAAGGGGAAACGGATGCCCGATGAGCTGTCCGGTGGGGAGCAGCAGCGGGTCGCGATCGCTCGTGCGTTCGTGAACCGCCCCAAGATGCTGATCGCCGACGAGCCGACGGGAAACCTCGACCCCACCACCTCCGTCGGCATCATGAAACTCCTGGACCGGATCAACCGCACCGGCACCACCGTCATCATGGCCACCCACGACTCGGGGGTCGTGGACCAGATGCGCAAGCGCGTGATCGAGCTCCAGTCCGGAAGGCTGGTCCGCGACCAGGCGCGAGGGGTCTATGGCTGACCTCCTGCGAGCGGGGGCGACCGTCCCCGCTCGGCTGCTTGGGACCGTCGTACGCACTCACAGAACCGGGATAGCATGCAACTGCGATATGTAGGCTCTGAGTTCGCCACGGGGGTACGGCGGAACGTGTCGATGACGCTCGCCGTGATCTTGACCATCTGGATCTCGATGACCCTTGTGGGCTTGGGCTTCCTCCTGCGTTCCCAGGTGGACACCATCCAGAAGTACTTCGGCGGCCAACTCGAGGTGCAGGTCTCCTTCTGTGCCCGCAACTCCCACTCGCCGCAGTGTGTCGAGGGCCAGGCCACCAAACAACAGGAGGAAGCGGTCCGGAAGGTCATCGCCAACAGCGACCAGGTGCAGTCCTACCGCTACCGCAGCCGACAGGAAGCATATGAGGGCTTCCGGGCCACCCACACCAACGCCCAGGGCGATCCCGACGCGATCGCCAAGGTCATTACGGTCAAGGACATGCCCACGGCGTACTGGGTCAAGTTCAAAGATCCGAACGAGACCCAGGTGCTGATCAGCGCGGTGAAGGACATGCCGGGTGTGGACAAGATCATCGACATCCGCAAGAAGCTGGACCCGGTCTACCGCACGCTGAACATGCTGAAGTGGGTGGCATTGGGCGGAGCGGCCCTGCTCGTGGTCGCGGCGGTGTTGCAGGTCTCGAACACAATCCGGCTCGCTGCGATGGCCCGAAGACGGGAGATCGGAATCATGCGGCTGGTCGGCGCGTCCAGCCTGTATATCCAGCTGCCGTTCCTGCTGGAGATCGTGTTCGCCGCCCTGGTCGGGGCCGCGTTGGCATGCGGATCCTTGGCGGTCGCGATGAAGGTATTCGTCCCCTGGTTACGCGGTCATCTGAAGATCTGGCCGTGGGTGACCTGGGGCGCGGCGTGGGAGTCGATGATCATTATCGGCGTCATTGCGCTCGTCCTGGCGGTGATTCCGACACTGCTGATGACACGTAAATACCTCAAAGTGTGAGTGTGACCCGCTACGGTCAGAGGGCACTTACC
>CAYLOC010000042.1:0-19889 GCA_964385195.1 uncultured Nocardioidaceae bacterium | reverse complement strand
TGTTGGGCGACCGCGGACATCGAGGGCGAGGCCGCAGATGTCGTGACCAGTGTGGTGTGCACGATCGTGGCGAACCCGACGAAGGCCAGGGCAAACCCGGCAGCGACGAGATAGCGGGTGCCGGCGGCGAAGCCGACTCCCTCCGCGATGACGCCCACGATCAGGACGGCCGCGGCCCATCCGGCTACGCCGAGGCGCAGGGCGGCCACGGCGAGGAGTATCACCCCGACGTCAGCGAGCTCGGAGAGCGGACCGACCGCGAACACGCCACCGGAGACCAAGGGGTGGAGCAGGCTCGCTGCCTGCGTGGTGGTCATCCCACCGACGATGGCCGAGCCGGAGAGGTGTACCGCGTCGTCGACAAGCGCGGCGAGCATGCCGAGCACGCCGAGAACGCCGCCTACCGTGGCGAGCCGTGGGGACCGTTCGTAGGTCGTCCACGCCAGCCAGATCAGCCCGGCGATCAGCAGGGTCGTGGCGATGGCGTTGATTGCCAGCCCGAGCTGGGTGGCGCCTGGATGCTCGGTATAGGCCACCGCCTGGTCGACCGCCTTGCCGGAGACGGTATGCACGATGAGCGCAGAGACAAGGCCGGCGATAGGTGCGGTGACAAGACAGGCCGCGCCGACGCGAGATTGCCAGGACATGAGTTCTCCCTTCTTCGTCGCGGCGCCGTGCCGCGGCTCTCAGGCGGATCATGTACCGAGAACGACGGCGGTGCTATCGGGCATTCGCCGTAATCTGTCGGAACGCCGGCGAACGTGTTCTCGTGACGATCGTCCCTTTTCGGAGGATGATCAGGAAGAAGCGGCGGGCAGGGAGATGTGGTGCGATCCGAAGACGGTGGCAATCACCGGCACAGTGTCCAGGTCAGTCCGACGCTGACCGGGCGCGAACCGGAACTCGCCCGCCTGCGCGACGCCGTGTCCCGGGTGGCCGGCGGCGACCCGGAGGTGGTCGTGCTCTCCGGCCTGCCGGGCGTCGGCAAGACTCGATTGGCTCACGAAGCATTGCAGGTAGCCGAGGCGGCCGGGTTCGCCTCGTTCGCCGGACGCTGCGACACCGTCACTCGTGACGTCGCCTACGCGCCCTTCGTGCAGGCGTTCGGTCCGGCGCTTCGCACGATGACGGAAGTACGGCGACGCCGGCTCATCGGGGACCTGCCGCAGATGGGGTTGCTGGTCGGCGGATTGGGACTGCCCCGACCCGAGCCGTTGGGCGACCCGGGGTTGGAGCGGGCGCGGCTGAGCGAGGGCTTCCTCCGGTTGGTGAACCGGCTCGCCCATCAGCGGCCGGTGGCCCTGCTGATCGACGATGCGCACGCCGCGGACGCCGGCACCGCGACGCTGGTGCGACGGCTGTTGGCGGGGACTGTCGAGCAGCCGGTCTTGTTGGTGTGCACCGCACGATCGGGCGAGCAGCATCCCGACGCCGGCGATACCTTGACCGCCGAGCTGCCGAGGGCGGCGCTGCACGTGGAGCATCTGCACATCGACCCGCTCGCCGAGGGTGCAACGGTGGACCTGGCCACGGCCTTGTTGGGCGCCCCATTGGAAGAACCGCTGGCGAACCTGGTCAGCGAACGCTGCGCCGGCCGACCGCTGCTCATCGAGGCGGTCACGCGCACCCTCACTGAGAGCGGCGCGCTGCAGAGCCGCGACGGCGTCCTTGGTCTGCGACCTGGCGCCGACCTGCCGCTCCCTGCCGGGATACAGGCTCAGCTACGCATCCGGCTGTCGGGGACCGGAGCAGCCGAGCAAGGGCTGGTGCAGGCGCTGGCAGTCGCTGGTGAGGCCGACGTCGACGTACTCGGGGCCGCCGTCGGGCTTTCCCACGCCAGGCTCTTCGACGCTGTCGACCGACTGCAAGAGCGCGGCCTGTTGATCGTGCCGTCCCCGCCGGGCCCGTGTCGGCTCGCACACGGGCTGCTCCGGGAGGCGGTACTGGCGGGCCTGTCCACGGCAGCGACACAGCGGACCCATGCTGCGCTGGTCCGGGCCCTGCGCGGTAGACGGGGAGACCGTCTGCACGTAGCCGAGCATGCTCTGGCCGCCGGGCCGTTCGTGCCGCCAGCGGAAGCACTGGGTCATTTGCGTGCGGGGGCGGCCCGGGCCCACGAGGTCGGCCTGACCGAGGCAGCCGTGGGGTATCTCTCAGCGGCGGTGGATCTGGCTTCCAGGGCTGGCGACACGGGGGTCCTCGCGGAGGTGCTGGCCGACCTCGGCGCCGCCTGTCAGCGATTCGGTGCGGCCGAGCGAGCGGTGTCGGCATGGACGGAGGCTGCCACGGCGTACGGCGAGTGCGGCGACCCGATCGGCACCGCCCGCGCACATCGGGAGCTGGCAATGCTGGCGTGGGCCCGCGGGGATGTCACGGGTGCCCGCAGGCTGCTCGAGGAAGCGGAGCGTTCACTCGCTGGGCTGGAGCCGACCAGTGAGCACGCGTGGCTGCTGCATGCCCGGGTCGTCTGCAACGTCCGGCTGGGAGACGTCGACGGAATCCGCTCCGCCGCGGTAGGTCTGCGTGCGCTGGCCGCTGAACTCGACTCGCCTTCGGTCGCCGCACGTGCCTTCCTTGCGGAGGGCGCGCTGCGTTACACCGAAACCGACTACGTCGCAGCCGACGCCGTCGATCGGTGCGGCCTCGACGCAGCGCTCGCGGGCGACGAGCCGCTGCTGATGTTGCGGGCGCACGACCAGCTGTCGGTCGTCGCGGGCGCGCAGCTCGACCTGGCCGGCCTGCGTGAGCACAGTGAAGCCAGCATTGGAATCGCTGACCGGTTGGGCAGTTCCAGTCTCGCCGGGTGGCCCCGCGGCCGACTCGCCGTCGTCGCCCTGCTGAGCGGCGACTGGGGCGCCGCGATGCGGGCCATCACGGAACTGGCGACCGCTGTCGAACACACAGAAGAGCGCCGCGGATTGGTGTCGATGCTGGCCATCCGTGGGTGGATCCTCACCCGGCATGGCCGACTGGACAGTGCGCGGCAGGCGTTGGACCAGGCGGACCACGCCGCCAGCGACGCGCTGCGGGCCGATCACAACATCTTCGCCATCGTCGCGCTGGCGGAGGCGACCTGGGCCCTGGCTGCGGACGACTGCGCGGGCGCACTGGCTCAGCGGTCGGTGTTGGAGGACTTGACCAGCGGGTGGCTCCCGCTGCTCGGGCTGGTGGCGGTGGGTGAGGCCGCCGTGCGCGGCGGCAACCCCGACGACGGTCGCGCGATCTCGGCGCGGCTGCGCGGGTTACGCTCCTGCGCCACCCCCGCGCCCATGGTGCTTGCCGACTGGCTGGACGGCTTGGCTGACGGCACGGCTGACAGCGGCACCGAGGGTACCGAGCCGTTGATGGCGGCGGCCACCGGGTTCGACCGGCTTGGCCTGCCGTTCTACGCGGCACGGGCCCGGCTGGCCGCCGCCCACTTCGCTTCCGGCCACCCGCAGATGGTTGCCGAGGCACGGACGGCACTGGGCGTCTTTGAACGCCTCGGCGCGGACCGGGAGGCGGAGGCGGCGCGGGCCTTGCTCCGTTCCCGAGGGATCACCCCCTCGCGTGGCCGCCCCAGCCGCAGCACCGGCAGCGCGCTGAGTGCACGCGAACTCGACGTGGGTCGACTGGTCGCGACGGGTTTGTCCAATGCCGAGGTCGCTACCCGATTGTTCATCAGCCCCCGAACCGTCGGCACCCACCTGGACCGGATCTACGGAAAGCTGGGGCTGAGCTCCCGGGTCGCACTCACCCGCTACCTCGCCGACGCCGGGCTGCTCGATGACGCCGCTGTCACCTAGCCCCGGACGGATTACGTCATTCTGCCGATACCGCCGCCGCGGTCGCGCGCTCATCCTGTCAAGGAGCCGCTCACGACGACGTCGGTTCATGCTCAGGACGAGGAGCCGCTATGTCCCACACCGCCGGCCCGGGGCAACAGTCGCCGCAGCACGCCGACACGGCGCCGAGCGTGACCGCCCCGACCCCACCCGACGTGGGGCCGGTGGGTCTGGTGGCTCCGCTGCGTTCACTCAGTCGCGACGACGCCGCGACGGCGGGAACGAAGGCGGCGACGCTGGGGGCCCTGGCCCAGGCCGGGATCGCCGTACCGGAGGGGTTGGTACTGACTGCTGCGGCCGCGCACATCGCCGTGTCAGCACTGGGGTCTGCGGTGACTGCACAGCAAGTGCTCCATGCTCCGCTCCCCGATGTCGTCGAGGCGGCACTGGTCGACATTGCCGAACACTTCGGTGACGCGGTGCTCGCCGTCCGCTCATCGGCGGTCGCCGAAGACCTGCCCGACGCTTCGTACGCCGGCCAGTACGACAGCGTGCTCGGCGTCCAGCACCTCGCGGCGCTTCGCGACGCGGTGCGACGGTGCTGGGCGTCGGCGTACGACGAACGGGTCCGTACCTACTCAGGGGGCGACGCCCCACCGCCGGCGATCGCGGTGTTGGTGCAGCGGCAGGTCGGCGCAGACATCGCTGGTGTCGCGTTCTCCGCGAACCCGGTGTCCGGGGCGACCGACGAGGTACTGGTCTCCGCGATGCCCGGACTGGCCGACGCCCTGGTCGGTGGCACTGTGCAGCCGGACGAGTGGACGGTGCGCGGAGCAACCGCTACCGCCGTACGGGTCTCGCACCAGGCACTGACCGCCCAGCAGGCCCAGTCCGTCGCCGCGCTCGCCCTGCGGGTGCACGCAGTGCTCGACGTACCCGTCGACGTCGAGTGGGTGATGGTGGACGGGCGACTGCTCCTGGTGCAAGCCCGACCGATCACCGTACTGCCGGTCCAGCCGGACACCTGCTTCCCGCCCGGCACCTGGTTGAAGGACACCGAGCACTACCCCGAACCGTTCACCACCTTCGGAGCGTCCCTGGCCGTGCCGTGGGTCGCCGAGGAATTGTCCTCGATGCTCGCGTCGTGGGGAGGCGTACTGGCACGAATGGACCTTCGCAGCATCGGCGGTGAGGTCTACCTCCGGCCGGTCCCGCTCGGAGGCCGGGAAGGCCCGCCGCCGCCATGGTGGCTGCTCGGCGTACTGTCCCGTCTGGCACCGCCCCTGCGGCGGCGGATGCGCACCGCACGAACGATGATGCGTCCCGAGGTCTTCATCGACCTCGCCGAGAAGTGGCAGGCGATCTGGCAGCCGCAGCTGCAATCGGCAGCCGAACGGCTGCACGCCGTCGACCTCACGGCGTTGGACGACACCGCGCTCGACACTCACCTCGGCGAGGTTTTGGAGTGTCTGCATACGGCCCTTCACCACCACTTCCACCTGATCCCGCTGTACACGGTCCCCGCACATGACCTGGTGCAGGTCTGCCGGGACCTGCTCGGCTGGGATGAGGCCGAGGCACTGGGCTTGCTCGCCGGCGTGTCCGCGAAGTCCTCCGAACCGGCCCGCGCGATGGCCGAGCTCGCCGCACGCATCAGCCAGGTACCCGCAGCGCGCGCGGTCGCCGAGAGCGGCAGCAGCGACGTTGCCGACCGGCTCGCCGAGGCGGACGCGGATCTGGGCGCGGCCTATGCCCAGTGGTGCCGGGGGTATGCCCTGCGCTGCATCAACGACGATCCCGGCTCACCCGTGTACGCCGAACGGCCAGCACTGCTGGCGAGTCTGCTCCGCGACGCAGTCCGCGCGCATACCAGCGGCGATGCCGGTCTGGCCCACCGCACCGAGGCGGCGCGAACGGAGGCGACCCAGCGAGCGCGCGCCACGCTCGCCGGCCACCCCGCTTCGGACCGGTCGCGGTTCGAGGACGCGTTGGAGACGGCGCTGCGCTACTACCCACTCCGCGAGGACACCACCTTCTGGCTGGCCCAGATCGCCGGCGCGGGAAGGCTCTGCGTCGTGGACGCCGGTCGCCGGCTCGCCGGCCGTGGCATCCTCGACCGGGCCGGCGACGCCATCCATGTCGACGTCGACACGTTGCGGGCCGCGCTGACCGGCACGGCGGCGACCGACCTCCGGGGGCGGGTCCGCCGCGCCAAGGCCGAGCGAGCCTGGGTCCGGCTGCATCCCGGGCCCGCCGTGGTCGGCCCGCCACCCGGCGCACCCCCTGACCTCCGGGCGTTGCCGAAGCACGCTCGCAGGCTCAACACCGCACTGTCGTGGTCACAGCCCCGGCCGCCCACACCGCGGCCTGACCCCGACACCGTTGCGACGGGCGTGGCCGCCTCCCCCGGTTGTCACACCGGACCGGTGCGTGTCGTGCATGGCGAGGCCGACTTCGCGTCCCTGCGTCCGGGCGACGTACTTGTCTCGGCGACCACCGACCCCGGCTGGTCGGTGTTGTTCGGGATTGCAGGAGCACTGGTCACCGACGTCGGCAGCGTCCTGTCCCATGCCGCGATCATCGCTCGCGAGCACGCACTGCCCGCTGTCGTCGGCACCAGCGCCGCAACAAGCACCCTCCACGACGGCGAGATCGTCACCGTCGACGGGACCACCGGACGGGTGCTGCGACACGCCAACGAGCCACCGCCGACACCGTCCTCCCCACGATCTACCCCCACGCAGTCTGCTACCGACAAGGAGAACTCATGACCGTCACCAACCTCTCAGCGTCCCGACCAAAGGAGCTCACCGGTACCCGACACCACGCCGACGTGCTGTTCGGCTACTTGTCCGGGTTGTTCGTGCTCGCCGTACTGCTGCAGGTCTTCTTCGCCGGAGTCGGCATCTTCGGGCATTCCTTCGTCTTGCACCAGGATCTGGGCGACGCGCTGGAGGTCTTCGCTGCAGTGGTCTTCGTCGTCTCACTCATCGCGCGACAGTCCTGGCGGCCGATCACCGGTGCCGCGATCGTGCTCGTCCTGGTTGCCGGAGCCCAACATGCGCTCGCCCATGCCGGCTGGGATAACAAGTGGCTCGGCGGTCTGCACGCCCTCGACGGCATGCTCATCCTGCTCCTCGCCGTCTGGCTGGCGGTCTCGACCCTGCTGCGCAACCGACCTGATGCCGACGCCGGCCGGGACACCGTTACGGGGTGAGCGCCCCGACGGTGCAGGCCAGGCTGCCGGTGGCGCTCGCGGTGTCCTCCGGATCCGGGGCGGCCATCACCGAATCGGCGTGGGCGAGAGTCACGTCGGCGAAGGTCACGCCGCTGGGATACGGGCTGACCGTGCCGGACAACGGATAGTCCACGGCCTTCGCCTGCGCCCCCGCGCCGTCCGGGTGCTCTCCGGCCCGCCAGACATCGGCTCCCCCCGCGACGTGCACCACGATCATCGGCCCCTGGACCCCGATCCGCACGCTGGACCCGTCCGGTCCGGTCGCGGTCAGCACGTCGCCGGTACACACCACCGTAGCGAGGCTGAGGGCCTTGTCCACCCCGCCGGACAGGTGCACGGTATGACTCCCCGACTTCGGTGCGGGCAGCCGAACGACCTCAGCAGGTGGCGGCGATCCGGTGGTGGTCGGAGTGCCCGTCGTGGTCGGGGTCGCCGAGAGGGTCGGGGTGCCGGAATCAGTCGGTGACTGCGTGCCCTCGGTGTCGTCGCCGGTGGCGCCGAGATCACTCATCCGAGACAGCATCGCATCCCATTTCGCGAGCTGGCCGCCGCAGTCCCAATGCGTCGTGACGGTGACGGTGCGCCACTGGTCGTGGTGATCGATCAGCGCGGGGTCGAGCGGGTCGTGGACGTTCACGAGCTTGGCGGTGACGGTGAGCTTTTCGCCGTCCCGATGACCGGTGAGAAGTTCGCCCGCCATGCTGAGGCGGTCGTACACGGTGTCGCCGACCAGCAGCGAGTTCCCTTCCTCCTGGTCATCGTGCGGGTGGGGTGCTGGGAGCTCGGCCCCCACCGTCACCTCCCCCATGGGGGTGTCCGCTGTGCCTTGCGCCGCATAGTTGTTCACGTGAAGCTCGATGCACTTCACGTCGGTCAGCGTCCCCGACAGGTGGATGGCGCCGGTGACGGTGAACGTCCCGGTACCGGCTGTCTCGACCTCGACCGCGGCATCGTCCCCGCTTGTGCCCGAGGTATCCGCCGTCGGTGAGCTCTGTGTCGAGGTGCTCGGATCCGGAGCGGGATCGGGATCGGCCGACGTACCGGAACTCGATCCACAAGCGGCAAGAGCCATGACGGCAGCAGAGGCGACGACGGACGGGACGATACGGGATGACACGGACATCAGCAGCGACCGTATCAAGGTCCGGTGCCCGAGTCCGGCGATTTGCGAAGAACGTCGCTGGCGCGGGAAAACCCCTCGACCCGGGCTACCAGCCGTGGCATCCTCATCAAGTCCGGGAACGCCGGGAACACCGGCGACACTGACGACAAGGAGCGCACCGTGCGAGCAGCCACCACGCTTTCGACCCCGATCCGTCGAGCCGTGGAGCTGCCCCGTGACCTCTTACCTCAACCTCGGGATTGTCGCGCATGTTGACGCCGGCAAGACCAGCCTGACCGAACGCCTGCTGTACCACGCAGGCGCCCTCCGCCGCGTCGGCGCCGTCGACGCAGGCACGACCCGCACCGACTCGATGGATCTGGAGCGTCGGCGCGGCATCACCATCCGCACCAGCGTGACCTCCTTCGCGCTGCGCGGCCTGACCGTCAACGTGGTCGACACCCCCGGCCATCCCGACTTCGTCGCCGAGGTCGAGCGCTCCCTCGGTGTCCTCGACGCGGCCGTGCTCGTGCTGTCCGCGGTCGAAGGCGTGCAGCCACAGACGGTGGCGATCTGGCGTGCGTTGCAGCGCGTCGGTGTCCCGACCCTGTTGTTCGTCAACAAGATCGACCGCTCCGGCGCCGACGTGGACGCAGCCGTGGAGCAGGTACGTCGCCGGCTCACGCCGCACGTTGTCCCGCTCACCACGCCGACGGACCAGGGCACGCACGGCGCCGGTGTGACCGCCGTACCGCCGACTGCGGAGCCGGTGGTCACCGCGACGGCGGAGGTCGACGACGGTCTGCTGGCCAGGTGGGTGTCGGAGCAGCCGGTACGTCGACGCGACGTCACGCGTGCCCTACGGGCGGGGGTACGCCGCGGCGCGCTGACGCCGCTCCTGTGCGGCTCGGCGATCACCGGCGCAGGCATGGACGAGCTGTGCCGCGCCCTGTCCGGCCTGCTTCCGCAGGCCGACGGGTGTCAGGGCCAGGCGGTCGCCGGGACCGTGTTCGCCGTGGACCGCGACGAGCGGGGCCGTCGCGCCTGGGTCCGCCTGTGGACCGGACGCCTCCAGGTCCGCGAACGCGTCGCGTTCGGAGGTCGCCAGGCTGAACGGGTGACCGAGGTCGCGGTCAGCGGGCCGGACGGCATGGCCGTGAACACCGCTGCGGATGCGGGCCAGATCGCGGTCGTGCGCGGACCCACCGCCCGTATCGGCGACACGCTGGGCATGCCGCCCCCTCGGCGTACCCACCGGTTCGCCCCGGCCACGCTGCAGGCGCTGGTCGAGCCGGAGGACCCGACCCAGCGCACGGCCCTGTTCGCCGGGCTGACCGAGCTCGCCGACGAGGACCCGCTCATCGGGCTGCACCTGGACGCGGCCGCGGGCGAGGCGGCGGTGCGTCTGCATGGTGAGGTGCAAAAGGAGGTGATCGCGGCGCTGCTGCAGGAGCGGTACGGCGTGCGGGCTCGTTTCTCCGACACCGCGGTGGTGTGCCTGGAGCGGGTGGTGGGAACCGGGGCGTCGGTGGACCGGATCAAGGTCGGCGACAACCCCTACCTCGCCGGTATCGGGCTGCGCGTCGCGGCTGCCGACGTGGGTCACGGGGTCGAGTTCTCCCCCGGTGTCGAGCGGGGCAACCTGCCGCCCGCGTTCATCGCCGCCACCGAGGAAGGAGTGCGGTCGGCGCTGCGTCAGGGCCGGCACGGGTGGCAGGTGACCGACTGCGTGGTGACGATGACCGAGTCCGGCTACTACCCGCGGCAGAGCAAGCCGCACCAGAAGTTCGACAAGTCCGTCTCCAGCGTGGCCGCCGACTTCCGCCACCTCGCCCCGGTCGTGGTGATGGCCGCGCTGGAACAGGCCGGGACACAGGTGTGTGAGCCCGTCGACCGGTTCGACCTGGAGTTCCCCGACGAGGCGTTCGCCGCCGTCACCGCCGTACTCGGCCGGTTCGGTGCCGCCACCAGCGAGGCCTCCGGCGGGGGCGGTTACACGCGCCTGACCGGACATCTGGTCTCCGCGCGGGTTCCGGAGCTGGCCACGCGGCTGCCGGACCTGACCCGGGGGGAGGGGGTGCTGGTCACCACACCCGACCACCACCAGCCGGTGACCGGTCAGCGGCCGCCGTCCCGTCGGCGTACCGGCATCGACCCGGCAGACCGCGTCACCTGGTTCCGGAACGTCCTGCGGTGAGCCGGCTACCGGTAGCCGCCCGCCGGTGGCTCCATCTCCGCGCGGACTCCCAGCAGCCTGATCGGGCGAGGGTCGTCCAGCTTGGTGAGCATCTCCTGCGCCGTCTGAGTGATCACGCCGGGATCGTACGTCGGTTCGGGCAGTTTGCGCACGCGGGTGACGGTGAAGAACGGCGCGAACCGCACCTTCAGGTGCACCCGCACACAGGCACGGTCCTCCCGCCGGAGGTCCTGCACCACCTGGTCGGCCAGGGCCCGGAGCGCGGCCGCGGCCTCCTCCGGCGTGGTCAGGTTCTGCTGGTAGGTGGTCTCGTGGCCGTGGGCACGGGCGACCCACGGCGAGTCGTCGACCACGACGCTGCCGCCACCACGGCCCAGCCGGCCGATGTGCGGGCCGGTGTTGGGACCGAACTCCGCGATCAACGGCTCCACGGGCGAGAAGGCCAGATCCCGGACGGTCCGGATGCCCAGGCGGGCAAGCCGCTCGGAGATCCGATTGCCGATGCCCCACAGCGCCTTGGTCGGCCGCTCCCCCATCACCTCCATCCAGTTCGCCCGGGTCAACCGGTACATCCCTTGCGGCTTGCCGAACTCCGTGGCGATCTTCGCCCGTACCTTGGTGTCTCCGATGCCGACCGAACAATGCAGGCGGGTCGCGTCCAGCACCGCCCGTTGCAGTCCCCGGGCGGTCGCCTCCGGGTCGTCGGACTCCACCCCCACGAACGCCTCGTCCCAGCCCAGCGGCTCCACCACCGCACCGGGGAACTCCCGCAACGTCTGCATCACCCGCGCCGAGGCGGCCTCGTACACGGGGAAGTCCACGGGCAGGAACACCGCGTCCGGGCAGCGACGTACGGCGGTCTTCAGCGGCATCCCGGACCGGACGCCGAACGCCCGCGCCTCGTAGGAGGCGGTGGAGACCACGGCCCGCTCGGTGGGGTCACCGCGTCCACCGACGACGACCGGGCGTCCGGCGAGCTCGGGACGGCGCAGCACCTCCACGGCCGCCAGGAACTGGTCCAGGTCGACGTGCAGCACCCACCGCGTCATCCCGCGATCCTCGCACAACCCACATGGCAGGGTCCGGGTTCTGGAGGCGTCCGCGCGGATGGGGCGGACCTCTGTCAAGATCATCGTCATGGATGAAGCCAAAGCGGTCGACGCCCGCGGGCTGGTGAAGCGGTTCGGTGCGTTCCGGGCGGTCGACGGAATCGACCTCTCGGTCGCTCCCGGTGAGATCTTCGGTGTGCTGGGGCCCAACGGCGCGGGGAAGACCACCACCTTGAAGATGCTGGCGACCCTGCTGCCCATCGACGAGGGGGAGGCGCACCTGTTCGGGGTGAACGTACGTCGCGAACCGCACCGCATCCGGCAGCTGATCGGTGTCACGGGCCAGTACGCAGCGGTCGACGAGAACCTCACCGCCACCGAGAACCTGCGGCTGTTCGGCCGGCTGCTGGGCATCCCCGCCGCGCGCGCCCGCAGTATCGCCGCCGACCTGTTGGAACGCTTCGACCTGGGCGAGGCCGCCGATCGCCGGATCTCGAAGTACTCCGGGGGAATGCGCCGACGGCTCGACCTCGCCGCCAGCCTGATCGTCCGTCCGCCGCTGATCTTCCTCGACGAGCCCACGACCGGTCTCGACCCGCGCACCCGCGGCCAGATGTGGGACACGATCCGGGAGCTGGTCCGCGACGGATGCACGGTGTTGTTGACCACTCAGTACCTGGACGAGGCGGACCAGCTGGCCGGCCGGATCGCGGTGATCGACCGCGGCCGGAAGGTCGCAGAGGGCACGTCTGACCAGTTGAAGTCGTCGGTGGGCACCTCCACGCTGCAGCTGCGAGTCGATGACGCGGCCGACCTGCCCGCAGCAGGAGACGTCGTACGCCGACTGCTCGGCGTGGAGCCGATCCTCACCCCCGAGCACGGCCAGATTCATGTCCCGCTGGAACACGCCGACAACGCCGCGGAGGTGCTGATCGCGCTGCGGGAGGCCAACGTCGCGCTCGCCGGCATGACCGTGGCCAAGCCCAGCCTGGACGAGGTCTTTCTCGCCCTCACCGGCCACGACGCGGCCGACCAGAACCAGCCCCAGCACTCCGCCGATGACCGGCAGCGACAGGAGGTGGCGTGATGTCCGCAGTGTCCACGTCGACCCCCGCACCCACTCCGAGGACCGTGGACCCGTCGGTCCTGCCGGGCCGGGTCTCGGTCCACGACACGATCAGCCAGACCATGGTGATGGCGTGGCGCGCCACCAAGAAGATGCGGCGCAACTTCGAGCAGTTCTTCGACGTGACGATCCAGCCGCTGTTGTTCACCGCGATGTTCGCCTACATCTTCGGCGGCGCCATCTCCGGCGGCGTGCAGGCCTACCTGCCGCTGATCATCCCCGGGCTGATCGGGCAGACCGTGCTGACCGCGTGCGTGGCGACCGGCGTCCAGCTACGGGAGGACATGGAGAAGGGGGTCTTCGACCGGTTCAAGGTGCTGCCGATCGCGCGTCTCGCGCCGCTGGCCGGGCCGATGATCGCCGACCTCATCCGGTATGCGATCGCATCGACACTGACGTTCGCCACCGGCATCGCGATGGGCTACCGGCCCGCCGGTGGCGTGCTCGGGGTCCTGGGTGCGATCGTGCTCGCCATCATCACCGGCTGGTCGCTGGCCTGGATCTTCACCTGGTTCGGGACCGTGGGACGCAGTGCCCAGGGTGTGCAGGGCATCTCGCTGATGATCATGTTCCCGCTGACGTTCCTGTCCAACGCGTTCGTCCCCACGAGCACGATGCCGGGGTGGTTGGCGGCGTTCGCCAACGTCAACCCGGTCTCCCACGTGATCTCGGCGATGCGGGACCTGGCGAACCACGAACAGATCACCAGCGAGGTCGGATGGGCGCTGCTGGGGTGTGCCGTGGTCGTGGCGGTCTTCGCACCGTTGTCGGTGCGCAGCTTCAGCCGGAAGATGTGACGGGTCGGCGCTGCTCGGGCCGGCTCCCCGACTCCGGCCAACGCACGGGCCTGGGTCAGTCGGCGAGGAGGGAGCCCAGCATCTTTGCGACGTCGTCGCTGGGACGCCAGAACACCCCTTTCGTGATCCGGTATGCCTGGCCGCATTCCGTCGATGACCAGATGAACGGGTCGCCCCAGGATGTCAGCGCTACCAGGACCCGTGGACCGGCTGGCCCTGTGGCCGGCCCTTGGCAGGCCCACCCGCCCAGCGGGCGGCCGCGGAAGTGCGCCGCGAGGTCAGTGTTGACCCGCTGCACCTGCGTAGCGGTGAGCACACCAGACCGAGTGTGTCCGGTGGTACCCGGCAGCTGGCAGATCTCGGCGCGCGCAAGCGGGACGTGGAAGATCCGGTGTGGGGAGGCGAAGACCTGACCGAACGCGAACTGAAGGATCGAACGCGGGGCGTCATCGATGCTCGTGGGGCACGAGAGCACCGATGCAGTGTCCCCGACCGTGGCAGGGCGGGTGGTGTGCGCGCGCTGATCCACCAACGCCATCGTGTAGGCCTGTAACAGCCGCTTGGCGCCGGACCGGTTCGTGGTGCCGACCTGCACGGTCTGACACGTTGCCAGGTAACCACGCACCGACACCGCATGCCGGTCGGCGTAGTGGAAGATGATCGTGTACGCCGGTTCACGGGTCGTCGTACATCTCGGGTGTCTGGGCGCCTTCGACAAGGTGTTGACCAGATGGGTGAGCCGGTCGAGGTTGGTGGTCAGCGCGTCGACGGGTGGGACGGCGTTGATAGTGGACGGGCCTGGACACAAGGACACCCGGACAGCTCCGCCCGGCACCCTTGCGCCGGGCGTCGGCGGGGTGGCCGCGGTGACCTTCGGGCACTGGTTCGGCATCACCGGCAGACGCGCTGTGCGTGAGGTGGTCGTCGGGTTCCCTGACTGCTGGTCGCTGCCCGGGTTGGCCAGGACGGAGGGCACCACGGCCGCTGCCACCACGACGGCGACCACCGCGGCAGCGGCGCCCCACACCGTGTGTCGCGTCCGTTGGCCACGTTGCCTGGCGGAGGTGGCCCGGTCGAGCCGGTACCCACGTTCTGCGACCGCGTCACGAAGGACGCCGCGAAGGCGCCGCTCGAAGTCGTCGGTCATGGCCGCTCGCTTTCGTCCGAGGTCAGGTACGGGGAGGAACGCAACGCCGCCAGGGCGCGGTGAGCCTGGCTCTTGACCGTGCCGACGCTGCAACCCAACAACTGCGCGGTCTGTGCCTCGGAGAGGTCTTCGAAGTACCGCAACACGACGACCGCCCGCTGCCCCTTCGGCAGAGTGGACAAGGCGGCGGCCACGTCACGGCGTACGTCGACCCGGGCTCCCTCATCCTCGGCATCCGCCTCCGGCATCGGATCACTGGGAACTTCCCCCCGCCAGCGGCGCCGCCACCACGCGACGTACGTGGTGAACAGCACCCGACGGACGTAGGCCTCCGGCGAGGCAGCACGACGCACCCGCCCCCAGTGCTGCCATGTCTTGCCCAGGGCGGTCTGCACCAGGTCCTCGGCCCGCTGGTCATCGCCGGTGAGCAACCAAGCGCTACGCCAAAGCACGGCTCCGCGCGCAGCGACGAACTCCTCGAAGCTCTCCCGCTGATCAGCATCCGTGTCCGTGGCGGCCACCAGCCCTTCACGTCTCCTCCTCACTCTGTAGAGCGGGGAGGCCCCCGGATAGGTTGTCACGGGTGCCCGCTGATTTCACTGGTGCCGCCGTGCGGCGGCTGCGGGCTGGGAACGGGTCGGCGCTGCTCAGGCCGGCTCGGGTTCGCGGAGGCGCTGGCTGATCACCGTCGTCACCCCGTCCCCGCGCATGGACACGCCATACAGCGCGTCGGCGATCTCCATCGTGCGTTTCTGGTGGGTGATGACGACCAGCTGGGAGGCGTCGCGCAGCTCCTCGTAGATGCCGAGGAGCCTGCCCAGGTTGGTGTCGTCGAGCGCGGCCTCGACCTCGTCGAGGATGTAGAACGGTGACGGTCGCGCCTTGAACAGCGCGACCAGGAACGCGACCGCGACCAGGGACCGCTCCCCGCCGGACAGCAGCGACAGCCGCTTGACCTTCTTTCCCGGCGGCCTGGCCTCGACGTCGATGCCGGTGGCCAGCATGTCGTCGGGCTCGGTCAGCACCAGCTGGCCTTCCCCGCCGGGGAACAGTCGCCCGAAGACCTCGGCGAACTCTCGCGCCACATCGGCGTACGCGTCGGAGAACACCTGCTCCACGCGCCCGTCGACCTCCTTGATGATCCCGAGGAGGTCCTTGCGGGTCTTCCGCAGATCCTCCATCTGCTCGGTGAGGAACTTGTGCCGCTCCTCCAGCGCGGAGAACTCCTCCAGCGCCAGCGGGTTGATCTTGCCCAGCTGCGACAGCGCACGCTCGGCCTTGCGCAGCCGCTTCTCCTGCTCGGCACGGTCGTACGGCGAGGTCTCGCCCTCACCGTCCTGGTCACCCTCCGTCTCTCCATCGCCGGCGGCGTCCTCGTCGGCGACGATGACGGGGACCGGCTGGTCCGGTCCGTAGTCGGTGACCAGAGTCTCCACGTCGAGCCCGAGCTCGTCCATCGCCCGCTGCTCCAGCTGCTCCATCCGCATGCGCTGCTCGGCCCGCAGCATCTCCTCGCGGTGTGCGGTGTCGGTCAGCGCCGCCTGTTCCGACTCCAGTTCGCGGATGCGCTCGCGGACCTCGGTGAGCTGCTGCTCCCGTTCGTCCCGGGTCCGCTCCACGTCCTCGCGGCGGGACACCGCCTGGTTGAGGGACCGGTCCAACGCCTGCAGGACGGTCCGGGCCGCCTCCCCCACCGCGGTGGCGATCTTGGCCTCACGCAGACGGCGTTCCCGGCGGGCGGCGGCGTAGGCGCGGGCACGGCGCTCCTGCTCCGCTGCTTTGGACAGGGCGTCGGCTCGTCCGTGCAGGGCACGGGCGCGTTCCTCGGCGGTGCGGAGGGTCAGGCGGGCGTCGGTCTCCGCCTGCCGCAGGGTCCGCGCCTGTTCGGCCAGACGCTCCCGGCCGCTGGTGTCGGGCTCTTCCGCAGGCGCTTCCCGCGCTGCCGCCAGGCGCTGCTCCAGTTCCGCCAGGCCCGACTGCGCCTCTGCGCGGGCCTGCTCGGCCGTCTCGATGGAGCGTGAGATGCGCTCGCTCTCCGCGCGGGCGGACCGGGCGGCCGATCCCAGCTGTCCCAGCTCCTCCGCGATCGCGGCCATGGCGGCGTCGGACTCGTGCAGCTTCGCCAGCGAGACGTCGACGCGGCGCTGCGCCTCGGCGCGCTCGGACTCCAGCTGCGACACCTGGAACCGGACGCGTTCGGTCGCTGCGGTCGCGTCGTTCAGCGCGGCTGCTGCCTCGTCGACCGCGGCCTGGACTTCGATCAGGCTCTGCTGGCTCGCGGAGCCCCCGGAAACGAAGCAGGACCCGAGCAGGTCGCCGTCCCGGGTCACCGCCACCACATCGGCGTACTCGGCCACGATCTGTCGGGCGGCGGGCAGATCCGTGGTGATCGCGACCTTGAACAGGACACGTCGCAGCGCCGGCCGCAGCGCCTCGGGTGCGTCGACCACGTCGACGGCGTAGACCGCGCCGTCGGGCAGTGCCGGCCAGGTCTGGTCATCGACCGGGCCGTCGCCGAGCAGCATCCCGGCGCGGCCCAGGTCGCCCTCCTTCAACTGCTCGATCGCTCCCAGCGCGGAGCCCATGTCCGCGACCGCCAGCGCGTCCGCCGCGGACCCCAGCGCTGCCGCCACCGCCGCTTCGTACCCGGAGTGCACCGACACCAGCGCGGCGACCGAGCCGAGCAGCCCGGAGACCGGCTCACTGGCGGCCAGCAGCGCCCCTGCGCCGTCGCGGTGGTCCAGGCCCAGCTCCAGCGCTTCCTTGCGGGCCGCCAGCGCGGCCCGCTCCCGCTCGGCGGTCTGGGCCTCCTCGCGGAGCTTGGCGAGCCGGTCCTCGATGTCGCTGAGCTGACCGGTCGCAGCCTCGTGCTCTGCGTCCAGCCCTTCCTCGCCGGAGTCCAGTCCGGCGATCTTGGTCTCCAGCGCGGTGAAGTCGTGCTGGGCGCGGTCGGCACGGGCGACGGCCTCGTCGCGGGCGGCGGTCAGCCGGCCGAGCTCGTCGTCGGCGGCTGCGGCCCGCGACTTGTAGCTGTTCACCTGTCCGGTGAGCCGGGCCAGGCCCTCGCGCTGGTCGGCGGCGGCACGTAACAGCCCCGCGACCCGCTGGTCCTCCTCGATGTGTGCGGCCTCGGCGCGCTGGCGCGACTCGATCGCCTCCTCGAGCCCGGCACGCAGCTCCTCGACCTCGGCGTTGATCTCGGCCTCTTGCTCGCGGACCTCCGCGGCGGCCTCCTCCAGCTCCTCCGGCTCCCGTCCTGCCGGCCGCTCCTCCTCCGGCTCATCGGTGGCATTGCGGACCCGCTCCGCCGCGAGGCCTGCGGTCCCCTGCATGCGCTCCCGCAGGCTGGACAGGTCGAACCAGGTCTGCTGGGCACGCGCGAGCAGGGGCGCGTCGCTGCGCAGGGCCGTTGCCAGGGCGGTCTCGCGCTCGTGTGCGTCACCCAGCCCGCGTTCGAGGTCCGCTCGTCGTTGCCGCAGCTGTTCCTCGTCAGCGAGGTCGCGTTGCTGCTCGCGCTGCATGGTGGCCACGTCGTCGGCCAGCAGCCGCGCGCGGGCGTCCCGCACCTCCCTCTGGATCACCGAGGCGCGCCGGGCGACCTCCGCCTGTCGGCCGAGCGGCTTCAGCTGGCGGCGGATCTCGCTAAGCAGGTCGCCGAGCCGGTTCAGGTTCGTCTCGGTGGCGTCCAGCTTGCGCAGCGCCTTCTCCTTGCGCTTGCGGTGCTTGAGCACCCCGGCGGCCTCCTCGACGAAGCCGCGACGGTCCTCGGCGGAGGCGTGCAGGATCTCATCCAGCTGACCCTGCCCGACGATGACGTGCATCTCCTTGCCGATGCCGGAGTCGCTGAGCAGCTCTTGTACGTCGAGCAGGCGGCAGGTCTGGCCGTTGATGGCGTACTCCGAGCCGCCGTTGCGGAACATGGTGCGCGAGATCGTGACCTCGGAGTACTCGATCGGCAACGCGCCGTCGGTGTTGTCGATGGTCAGCACGACCTCGGCGCGGCCCAGCGGGGCCCGGCCTGCGGTGCCGGCGAAGATGACGTCCTCCATCTTGCCGCCACGCAGTGACTTCGCGCCCTGCTCGCCCATGACCCAGGCGAGGGCGTCGACCACGTTGGACTTCCCGGACCCGTTCGGGCCGACGATGCAGGTGATGCCCGGCTCCAACTGCATGGTGGTGGAGGAGGCGAAGGACTTGAAGCCACGCAGCGTCAGGCTCTTGAGGTACAACGGTGCTCCTTGCAGATGTCGGAGGCGCCTGCCGGGCCCACGTGTCGGGGAAGACCAGTCGACACGATACCGACTCGGGCCCGCTGCCCGTGGTACCCACGCCTACCCGTGCCTGCCGTGGGCCCGCGTTGAACGATGGGAGACAATCGAAGTGTGGCTGACCCGCCACTGGTGAGCAAGGAGTAGCGACATGCCTGGGATGGGGATGCTGGATCCGTTTACGATGCGGGTGCTCCTCACGGACTGGCAGGCCGAGTGGGGATGGAACGTCGCGCTGGCGGTGGTCAGCGCGGCCTATCTGTGGGGATGGGCCGCCGCCCGCCGTCGGCAACGGGGCGTCCCCGCGTGGCGCGCCGGTGTGTTCCTGCTGGGCACACTCTCCGCCGTGGTGTGCTTCAACTCCGCGTTGGACGCCTACTCCCACACCCTGTTCTGGGTGCACATGATCCAGCACCTGATCTTGATCATGCTGGTGCCGGCGCTGTGGGTCATCGGCTCCCCGCTCACGGTAGGGATCGGCGCCTTCGGCGGCCCCGACGGGCGGCTCGCCCGGGCGGTGCGCTCCGGTCCGGCAGAGGTGTTGTTCTTCCCGCTCACCGGGCTCACGATCTACACCGCGGTGATCGTCGGGACCCACCTCACCTCGTTCATGAACGACATGGTCCAGCACATGTGGCTGCATCACGCCGAGGCGGTGCTCTACCTGGTCGCGGGTCTGATCTTCTTGTGGCCGCTGCTGGGCGATGAGCCGATTCGACGGCGGCTCCCGCACCCGACGCGCATCCTCGTCCTGTTCCTGGGGATGGCGCCGGACACCGTCGTAGGCATCGTGTTGATGCAGGCCACCCAGCCGCTGTTCCCGGCGTACGCCGTCGGGCGTCCGGAATGGGCACCAAGCCTGGTGCGCGACCTGTACCTCGGCGGTGGGGTGATGTGGTTCTACGGCGACATGCTGATGATGTGCTTCATCCTCGGGGTGTCAGCGGTGTGGCTCAGTCACCGCACGGACAACGCCACCGCGGGTGCCTGGCTGGAGGGGGTACGGCGCTCGACGCTGTCCAGCCACGCCGCGATCGGCGGCGACAGCGGGGCGATCGACCGGTCCGCGGACCTCGATGACGACGACGCCGCCCTGGCCGCGTACAACGAGATGTTGCGCAGCCTCAACGAGCGGGAGCGCGCGGGCGGCGGGGGCGACTGACCGGGGCTGTCCCGGGCGGTCAGGCCCGGGCGGTCAGGC
>CAYLOC010000041.1:13671-20115 GCA_964385195.1 uncultured Nocardioidaceae bacterium | reverse complement strand
CGAAGCAAGCTGGCAGGACGGACCGCGGCGGTGCCATACTTCGCCGCCGCCCGGTCGACTGCCTGTTCGGCATCACGCCATCCATGGTCGGGTTCATCCAGCCTCGGCTGCCGCGGGGTGGTAGCGGCGTCGGTGAGACGTTCGACCCGGACACCGACCAGCCGGATCCGTGCTCGCTGCAATCCCAGGCCGGCGAACAGATCCGCAGCGGTGGTGTAGAGGTCGACGCCGAGGTCGGTGGCTTGGTCCCGGGTCCGGGACCGGGTGAGGGTGGTGAAGTCGGCGAACCGCACCTTGAGCGTGACAGTGCGGCCGACCACCCCGGCGGCCCGCATCCGGGCGGCAACCTTCATCGAGATCCGCAGCAGTTCCCGGCGTACCACCGCGGGGTCGTCGGTGTCCCGCCCGAACGTCTCATCGGAGCCGATGCTGTGCTCGGGTTCCCCGGGCGCCCAGCGAGGTTGCAGGGTATGGGTCTCCACACCCCAGGCCATCGCGTGCAACCGCTCGCCCAGGTGCGTGCCCAGTGCACGCTGCAAGGCCGATCGCGGGGTGTGGGCGAGGTCGCCGACCGTGTGCAACCCGAGCCGATGCAGCCGACCGGCGGTGACATCGCCGACCCCCCATAGCTCCTCGACCGCGCAGGGATGCAAGAACGCGGTCACCTCGGTCCGGGGGACGACGTGCAGCCCATCGGGCTTGGCGCGGCGGGATGCCAGCTTGGCCAGGCCGGTGGTGGGCGCGACCCCCACCGAGCAGGTGATGCGCTGTTCGTCGGCGACCCGTGCCCGCAGGTGGTGCCCGACCTCGGCCGGCGAGCCGAACTGCCGTAGTGCGCCGGTCACGTCGAGGAACGCCTCGTCCATCGACATCGGCTCCACGGCAGGTGTCACGCTACGGAACAACTCCATCACCGCCGATGACACCGTGCTGAACCGGTCGAAGTCCGGAGGCAGGATCACCGCGTGTGGGCACAACCGCCGCGCCCGGCTCATCGACATCGCGGACCGGACACCGTACCGGCGGGCCGCGTACGACGCCGAGAGCACCACTCCCCTGCCGGCGCCGCCGACGACGACCGGCCGGTCCGCGAGCTCGGGGTGGTCCCGGGCCGCGACACCGGCGTAGAACGCGTCCATGTCGATGTGCAAGATCGTGCATCCGGCGTCCTCACCCGTCATCGTGGGTGCCTCGAACACCGCCCGGCAGCGCACCCGCGGTCACCCGCGGACGGCACCACCGGTCACGGTCAGTGGCGTTTGCGCCCGAGCAGATGCAACTGCGTCGCCATCGGCATGTAGTCGTCGTGGTCGCAGACTGCCGCCTCCAGCTCCAGCAACTGCGCGGCGAGCCCGGGCTCGGCGTCGACCAGGCCGCCGCTGACGTGGTCGGCGAACACCCGGACGCCGTGAAGTCGTACGGGGTCAAGCCCGGCAGCGGAGACCAACGCCTCCAGGTCGGCCCGGGAGAACCGGCGCGGCGGCAGTGTCTGGGGCCCCGGCTCCTCCAGCGCCGCACGTGCATCGGAGAAGTCACCGGCGAGAGCGCGGGTGAGGACGGCTCCGGAACGCTGGGCCGCCACCAGGCTGAGGTGACCACCGGGACGGAGTGCGGCCGCGACGGCCCGCAGTGCCTGTCCGGGATCCTCGACGACCTCCAACACCCCGTGGCACACGACCAGGTCGGCAGTTTCTTTCCCGACCACGTCGAGCAGGCTCCGGGCATCTCCCAGGATCCCGCGGACGGTGGCGGCAACCCCGGCCTCCGCGGCCCGGCGTTCCAGCGCCGCCAACGCATCCGGGCTGGGGTCGACCACGGTGACGTGATGGCCGAGACCGGCGATCCGGACGGCCAGACCGCCGGTACCTCCGCCCAGGTCGAGGACGGTGAACGGGTGGTCCGGTGCCGGCGACAGCACGGTCTGCAGAACGTCCCACAGCACGGCAGTGTGGACGGTGCTGGCGCCACGCCGCCGCTCCGCCATATCCGCCTCCTTACTGCTGGTGGCCCGCCGCTCCTGCCGTGGCTCCACCTTAGTGCCGCCGGCATGTCTACCCCGGACTGCCGGGACTGGTATGCCACAGCTTGCGCGGTGCCTGCTTGGTGTCCTCCCCAGCCGGCCGGATATCGGCGTACGGCGACTGGCGGAAACCGCTGGGGTGCACCAGCACCCGGCGGCGACCCATCCCACCGGCCGTGGATCTGCTGCCGTCGTCCTGGGGCGGGCGGGTCAGGACCGGGCGGGTGGAGCGGCTCTCCGCGGCCCCGGTCACGGACTGCTCGGTGTCGAAGCCCGGCGGTGGTTCCGCCATCACCTGCTGCACGCCGGTGACCCCGTCGCGGCACCAGACGTCGTACAGCGCCGGCATCTCCCAGCACCCGGTGGCCCGTAGCGAGACCCCTCGCGGCCCGGTACGGCGGAGCTCACCGCGCACCACCAGCAGCCAGGAGTGGAAGGCCGTGGCGGCGTAGGGGCCCTGGACGTCTTCGAAGAAGGTGGCGTCGACCGGGCCGGTCCCGTCATCGAGGGTCAAGAAGATCACCCGGCGGCCGGAGCGGACCGGTGGGGTCTGGGTCGCCACCTTCACCCCGGCGACGAGCAGCTCGGCCCGGCTACGTCGGCGCAGCAGGTCACGGGACCGGGTGACCCGGAGGTCGTCGAGCAACGCCGCGTAGAAGTCGACCACGTGGTGGCTGACGTCCAGCCCCAGCACCTCCATCTCGGCCCGGACCCGCTCGGCCTCCGTCATCTCCGGGAACCCGCTGGCCGGGGTGAGCGCCGGTACGTCGTCGAGGTCGAGGGTGAGCTGCACCTGGACGTGGTCGGGCTGCGCCGTCCCGGCACTCCGCGTGCGGGTCCCCTTCCCTGCTTTGTCGGTGGCCCGGGTCCACCGGTCCAGTTCGGTGACATGCAGCAGCAGGTCACGGCGGGTAAGCGCGCCGCGTCGGCGTACCCCGTGCGTCGTACCCAGCCGGTAGATCGAGTCCAGCCCCCCGGCCAGCACCAGCCGCTCCGCCGTCGGACGGGACACCCGTGCCCGCTGCCACAGATCCGACAGCGAGCAGAACGGGCGGGCGGCGAGGATCCGCTCGATCTCGGCGGTGGTGATGCCCTTGACCTCGCTCAGCGCCACCCGGATCCCGTAACGTCCTGCGGGGCGCGCGCCCCCGCGCGCCCCCTGCAGGACGTTACGGGGGGTGCCGTCGTCGGCGTCGAGGCGTTCCACGTGGTAGGTGGCGGCGGAGGCGTTCACGTCCAACGGAAGGATCTCGATGCCGAACTGCCGGGCGTCATCGAGGATCAGCCGCTTGGGGTACATCCCCGGGTCGTGGGTGAGGACCCCGGCGAGGAACGCCGCCGGATGGTGGGCCTTCAGCCAGGCCGACTGGAACGTCGGCAGCGCGAACGCCGCCGCGTGCGCCTTGCAGAACCCGAACGAGGCGAACGCCTCCAGCACCTCCCAGATCCGTCGCGCGACATCGGTGGAGTAGCCACGGCCCAGCACCCGCGGGAAGAACCAGGTCCGCACGTCCTGCTTCCCCTCCCGGTCACCGAGCGCCCGGCGGGCCTCGTCGGCCTCGGCGAGGCTGCATCCGGTGACGGTGGCGATGACCTCGATCACCTGCTCGTGGAACACCACGACTCCGCAGGTCTGCGCCAACACCGGCTCCAGGTCCGGATGCAGGTACTCCGGCTCCGCCCAACCCTGCCGGGCCCGCAGGAACGGCACCACCATGTCGCTCTTCACCGGCCCGGGCCGGAACAGCGAGATGTCGATGATGATGTCCTCGAACGACTCCGGCCCGAACTTGCCGACGAGCTCACGTTGGCCGGGTGACTCGATCTGGAAGCAGCCCAGTGTCTTCGTGCTTTGGATCAGCGCGTACGTCGACGGGTCGTCCCGCGGTACCCGGGTCTCGTCGTCGAGATCGACCACCTCCCCGTCGACCCGGGCAATCTCGTCGACGGCGTGTGCCATGGCCGACTGCATCCGGATACCGAGTACGTCGAGCTTGAGCAGGCCGAGGTCCTCGACGTCGTCCTTGTCGAACTGGCTCATCGGGTACCCGAGGAAACTCTGCTCCACCGGGGTACGGTCCCGCAGTGACGCGTCGGCAAGCAGCACCCCGCACGGGTGCAGCGCGATGTGCCGGGGCAACCCGTCGAGCCGCTCCACCAGACCGAAAAGCAGGTCCAGGTGCTGCTCCCCCAACCCGGACGCGCGCAACTCGGGCAGTTCCCGCAACGCGGCCCGGGCCTGCCCCGCCCGGATATGCGGGAAGGCTTTGGCGATGGAGTCGATGTCTCCCGGCGGCATCCCTAGCGCGGACCCGACGTCGCGGATCGCGTGCCGCACCCGGTAGGTGTCCATCATCGACACCGCGGCGCACCGGGCGTCGGTGTACCGGTCGAGGATCCGGTCATAGACCTCCAGGCGGCGAGCGGACTCCACGTCCAGGTCGATGTCGGGCAGGGCCTGTCGCAGTGTGGAGCAGAACCGCTCCATCAACAGCCCGTACCGCAGCGGGTCGACACCGGAGATGCCGAGCAGGTAGTTCACCAGGCTGCCGGCGCCGGACCCCCGGGCCGCCACCCGCACCCCCATGCCACGGATCAGGTCGACGATGTCGGCGACGGTATGGAAGTACGACGCATACCCCAACCCGGTGATCGTGGCCAGCTCGTCGTCCAGCCGTCGGTGGACGGCCTCGAGCCGCCCGCCGCCGTACCGGCGTCCGATCCCGGCCAGGCACCGTTGTCGCAGCAGCGCGTCTGCCGCCTCGGGAGACAACACCTCGCCGGTCCCACCAGGCCCGGCGTGCACCTCGGGCAGGTGAACACCGCCCAGACCGAGCCCGGTCCGCGGGTCGACGGCGCACCGGTCCGCGACCGCCCGGGTCCGGGCCAGCAACCGGTCGGCGGCCGCCCCGTCGTCCCCGGCGAGGCGGCAGATCTCGTCGGCGACGTCGGCCATCTCCTTCCCGGTCTTGAGGAACCCCTCGGCGTTGACCCGGTCCAGATGCCTGGCATCCAGCGGGACGAGGCGCCGGGATGCGTCCAAGACGTCGACGGTCGGCGCATCACCGGCGTCGGCGTACCGGACCGCGTTGGACAACACCACCTCACACCCCGCCTCCTCCGCCGCCGCCTTCATCCGGGCGGCATGGGGACTGGAGCCGGGGCCGTGGCCGGGTGCCCGGTGGGAGACCACCTCCACCACGAGGTTGAGCGGGTCCACCGCTGCACGCCACCCCAGGAGTACCTGACGGGCATGGTCGGCCCGACGGGACGCGCAGACGTGGCCCAGCTCCGACAACGGGCCCAGCAGCACCAGCAGGTCCTGTCCGGGTACCAGCTCCGACAGGTGGTCAGCGAGCAGATCCCGGGTGGTGACCGGAGCGCCGCGCGCACCGCGCAGGTGCGTGGCGGAGACGATCCGGCACAGCGCCGCCCACCCCGGGTTGCTCGCCGCCAGCAGCGTCACCCGGGGCAGATCCCGGTCGCGGGTGAGGTAGGCGCCACCCCGGACCGGGCTGGACCGCCGCGCACGCTTGGTGGGACGCGACGACGGAGCCGACAGGTCTACGGGTTCGATGGCGAGGTCGACACCGAAGATCGGCCGGATCCCCGCGGACACGCAAGCCTTGGCGAACCGCACCGCGCCGTACATCCCGTCCCGGTCGGTGAGAGCCAGCGCCTCCATCTCCGCCTCAACAGCACGTTGCACCAACTGGTGGGGGTGGGATGCGCCGTACTGCATCGAGTAGCCGGAGGCGACGTGGAGGTGGACGAACGGGTCCATGCTGTGGCCCCCTACCCCGCCTCCCGCTCCGGCGACGCCCACCGCAGCCGGGACTCCAACGGCAGGTGGGCCGGCGCCCCGACCGTCCGCTCGACCACGGACAGGAACCGTTCGGCATCGCGGACCTGGTCATCGGCCTCGCGGGTCGTCACCGCGTCCCGCAGACCGGCCTCGGCGGCCGAGCGCTTCCGGGCACAGGCCGCGAACAGGGCAGCCCACTCACTCAGCTCCGGCGCGACCCGGACCAGCAGCTCCCACGCGTTGCGCTGTCCCGGCCGCCCGGTGGGCCGGGCTCGCACTGCCAGCACCGCGGCCGCCGCCCGCAGCGCCGCGACGTGGGCACAGGCGTAGCGTCGCAGCGGATCCCCGGTACAGACCGCTTCAGTCAGCGCCTGTTGCGCGAGGAGCAAGGACCGCTGAGCGCTGTCGGCGTCCGCAGCAGGGACCGTGGTCAGCGTGGTCAGTCGAGGGCGCTGACGAGCCGCCATGGCCCACCTCCTCCCCAGTCGAAGGCGAGGTCGAACACTCCTGCCTGGGCCTGTCGGCCGCGACCGGCCTCCACCCGCCACATCTCCCGCTCGGCCAGCAGGTCGGTGCCGGTCATCGGCCGCCCCGATCCCGACACCGAACCCGATCCCGA
>CAYLOC010000041.1:4514-13571 GCA_964385195.1 uncultured Nocardioidaceae bacterium | reverse complement strand
CCCGATCCCGACACCGGCGCCGCGACGGCCTGGGTCCACCAGGCTCCGGTCTCGCTCCAGTGCGCGAGGACCGCACGCACCAGCCATAACCGACCGCGCCACACGAACTGCTCGGGCGCCTCACAGCCGGCGACCAGCCCTTTACGGACCTCGATGGGCTCGTCGTAGCGACGCATCGCACCTCCTGCGCGGTTGTCGGTCGACGGACGTACCGTCCGGTGGAGGCAGGGGTCGAAGCCACCCCCACCGGACCGGTCCGCCGAGCATCAGCGGGGGCCGCCGCCGATGCTCATCGAACGTATGTTCGATCTGTTCTTACAGTAAACCCCGCCACCGACAACGAGTCAAGGGCAAAGCGAAACCCCGGTGGAAACCCATCACGGCTCCTGCGCCAGACTGGATCCCATGGCAGCGAAACAGGCATGGAGGGATCTCCCGCAGTGGGCGCGGCGCGTCATCGTGGGAGTCGGATCGGTCGAGCTCGCGCTCCTCGTCGCTGCACAGGTCGACCTCGTCCGGCGGCCGGCGGAGCAGGTACGCGGACCCAAGTGGTGCTGGCGGTTGTTCTCCTTCGTCAACCTCATCGGTCCCCTCGCCTACTTCCTGCGCGGACGGCAACGCACGGCCACTCCCGAGCCCATCACCCCCGCCACCTCCGCTGACTAGGCTCAGACCCATGACCCCTCCCGACGGTGCTGCCCCCTCCCGGTCCCCGCTGGACCACCCCGCCGTCACCGCTGTCGTCGACCAGCTCCGCGCCTCCGGCGCCACCGGCGAGGTACGGGCGATGCCTGAGTCGGCTCGTACGGCGAAACAGGCCGCGGACGGCCTCGGGTGCGAGGTGGGCGCCATCGCCAGTTCGCTGGTGTTCGACGCTGCCGGAGTACCGGTGCTGGTTCTCACCTCCGGGGCACACCGGGTGAACACCGACAAGGTTGCCGCCACGATCGGCGTACCCCGTCTCGGCCGGGCAACACCGGACTTCGTGCGGTCCCACACGGGTCAAACCATCGGGGGCGTGGCACCGGTCGGTCACCCGCGTCGGCTGGACACCTACCTCGATACCGCCCTCGCCGCCTACGACGTGCTGTGGGCCTCGGCGGGGCACGGGCATGTGGTATTCGCCACCACCTACGACGAGCTGCTGCGGATCACCGGCGCGACCGAGATCGACGTCACCTGAAGCCCTCTCCGCACGGTTTCCGGACCGGGCAAGGAACATGGCACTATGGGAGCGGCCCCACGCACGTATGACCCCCGGGAGCGGTCTTGGCTCATGGCGACAACTGGCAAAAGCAGCTACTCATCGGCGTAGCTGTGATCGTCGTCGTCGGTGTCATCGTCGGCGGCATCGTCAGCGTGGTGGCGCTGAAGGCCGCGAACGTCGCCGGCCTCACCGACGACTCCACCACGTCCACCTCCCCGCGCCACACCGGGATCATGCCGCTGCCGGGGGTGAGCACGAAGAAGCCGACCCCGTCCCAGGGGGCCACGACACCGCCCACGTCCGCAAACACCGAGGGCTCCGCGGCACCGGGCACGAACGACTCCGACTCCACCGGCCCTGGCGGGACCACGACGTCCGGCTCTCCCACCAGCGACAACCCCACCGAGAAGAACAAGAAGGACAACAACAAGAAGAACAAGAACAAGGACAAGAAGAAAGAGAAGAAGAAGGGCGCGTTACACCTGACCGCCAGCCCCGCCGAAGGGTCGACGTGGCAGCGCATCAACCTGATCGGCACGTGGAAGGGCCACGACGGGGCGACCCTGCAGGTGCAGCGCAGCCTCGACGGCGGACCGTGGTCGAACTTCCCCACCGACGCGACCGTGCACGACGGTAAGTTCGGCACCTACATCCAGACCGGACGCACCGGCACCAACCGGTTCCGGGTGATCGACAGCGCCACCGGGAAAGTGTCCAACGTGGTGAAGGTCACGATCCACTGACGCATGACCGGACCCGTGACCTCTCCAGGAGCCACAGCCAGCTCCCGCCTGTGGTACGTCAGTTACGGGTCCAACATGAGCTCCCAGCGCTTGTCCTGCTACGTCGAGGGCGGGCGACCGGATGGCTGCGACCATGTGTACGCCGGTGCGCGCGACCGCACGCCTCCTTCCCAGAGCATCCCGCTGTTCCTGCCGGGAACCGTCTACTTCGCCGGTGAGTCCTCAGTGTGGGGCGGCGGCATCGCCTACTACGACCCGGACCTGCCCGGCCGCTCCGCCGCCCGCGCCTACTTGATCACGACCGAGCAGTTCACCGACATCGTCGCCCAGGAGCTGCACCGGGACACCGGGTCGCTCAGCCAGTGGCCCGGCATCGACACCCTCGCTCGCACGCGACGGCACCAGATCGGGCCGGGACGGTACGAGACGCTGCTGTACCTGGGCTCGCGGGGTGGTACGCCGCTGCTCACCTTCACCGCGCCCGACGGCAAGGGAGCCGCGTCCCTCGCCGCACCTTCGCCGGCGTACCGGCGGGTGCTCAGCCGCGGGCTGCGGGAGGCGCACGGCTGGGACCAGGCGCGCGTGGACGCCTATATCGACGACCTGGTCGACTGACGCCGGTGGCTGCCGTTGTCGTGGCCGGGGCGGGCCTGGCCGGGCTGGCCGCTGCCGCCCGGCTGGCCAAGCTGGGCCACTCGGTCACCGTCTGCGAGGCGGGCGCGGCTGTCGGCGGCGCCTGCCACGCTGTCGAGCATGACGGGTTCAGTTGGGACGCGGGTCCCGCGTCGTTCACGCTGCCGGCGGTGCTGCGGGACCTGTTCCGCAAGTCGGGGAGGCCGCTGGAGCGGTATCTCGCCGTGCAGTTGCTCACTCCGGCACGGCGTCACGTGTTCGACGACGGCACGGTCGTGGACCTGCCGACCGGTTCACGGGGCGCGCAGTCCGCCGCGGTGGAGGCGGCGCGGGGGGCAGCGAGCGCGGCGGCATGGACGCGCTTTTGTGACGGGCAGGCCGCGGTGTGGCAGCGGCTGCGCGCCGACGTCCTCGACCCCGCCGACGGAGGGGCTGCGTTGGCGGACCGACGGGTGGAGAAGTCCCTGGGCGGCCGGATGTCGCTGGCGCGGCGGCTCCGCAAGGACCTGCCGGATCCGGTGCTGCGCCAGGTGGCCGCGCTGCCGTTCGCCGGTGCGCGGTTGCGCGATGTCCCTGCCTACGGCGCCGTCCAGATGTACGTCGAGCGGACCTTCGGCGTGTGGCGGGTCGCGGGTGCCCGTCTGGGGCGGGCCCTCCCGGAGACGCTCTCCACACGGTTGGCCGAGCGCGGGGTCGAGGTACGGCTGGGCCAGCCGGTGGCGGCGATCCTGACCGACCGTGGCCGGGTGACCGGGATCGGGACCAGCGACGGCGCGGATCTTCCCGCCGACCACGTGGTCACCGACCTGGACGCGCGGCGGGTGCTGGGCGCCCTGGTGGACGACCCTGCGGTCTCTGCGGCCCGGGACGCCTTCGGTGCGGCTGCGGCCGCGCCGGTTCCCCACGTCACGCATCTGGGGCTGGTGGGTGAGGTCCCGCGGCTCCCGGCCGAGGTGGTGCTGCATGGCGACCCGCTGCTGGTGCTGCGCACCGGCGCGGCCACCGCAGGACGGGAGGGATCCGACCAGGCGGAGCCCGACCAGGGGGGATCCGACCGGACAGGGTCCGACGGGGCAGTGTCCGACCAGGCAGTGTCCGGGCGGCATGCGTGGACGCTGCTGCGATGGGGGCAGGCGGCCGACCACGAGGAACTGGACCCGGTCACGCGGTTGCGTGAGCGCGGCATCGACGTCAACGCCCGGGTCGTGGCGCGGGTGGACCGTTCCCCGGACGAGATCGCCGATGAGGCGGGCGGCGCGCCGTACGGGCTGGCCTGGTCCGGCGGCGCGGACTACGCGCGCCGGGCACGGCATACCCACCCGATGCCCGGGCTGCATCTGCTCGGCGCCTCGGTTCACCCGGGGCCCGGCCTCCCCTACGTCATGTGGGGCGCGGCCCACGTCGCCACCCGGATCGGGAAGGCCTGACCCACCCGTCCCCGAGCACGTCGTCGACCGGGTGACACGGGGTCGACCGGGTGACACGGACGGTCAGTGGGAACGGCTAGACGAGGGCCGCGAGGTTGGTGAAGATCTCCCGGGTCGCGGTGGACCGGTTCAGGGTGTAGAAGTGCAGGCCGGGGGCGCCGCCTGCCAACAACTCATCGCACAGCTCGGTGGCCACCGCCACTCCCTCGGCACGCACCGCCGCCTTGTCGCCGTCGTGTGCCCCGACGCGGCGCACGACCTCGGCCGGCACCTCCCGGCCGGACAGCTCCGCCATCCGGGTGATCGAAGCCAGGTTGGTGATCGGCATGATGCCGGGGATGATCGGGAAGTCGACGCCGGCCGCCGCCGCACGGTCGACCAGCCCGAAGTAGTCGCTGGCCCGGAAGCACATCTCGGTAACCGCGAACTCCGCGCCGGCGTCTCGTTTGGCGCGCAGCACCGCGATGTCCGATGCCAGGGACGGCGCATCGCGGTGGCCTTCGGGGAAGGCAGCCACGCCGACCGACATCGCCGATACGGAGCGGATCAGCGCGACGAGGTCGGCGGCGTAGTCGATACCGCCGGTGGTGGGCACCCACGCCGTACCGGGTCCGCCCGGGGGGTCGCCACGGAGGGCGAGCACGTTGCGCACGCCGGCATCGGCGAGCGACCCGAGAATCGCTCGCAGCTCCTCGACGGTGTGACTCACACAGGTCAGGTGCGCCATCGGCGTGAGCGTGGTCTGCTGTGCGATCTCGCGGGTGATGGCGATGGTGCGGCCCCGGGTGGTGCCGCCGGCGCCGTAGGTGACGGAGACGAACGTCGGTTGCAACGGCTCCAACTGCCGGATGGCCCGCCACAGCCGGGCTTCCCCGGCGTCATCCTTGGGAGGGAAGAACTCGAAGGAGAACGACCTCGCTCCGTCTGCGAGCAGGTCACGGATGCGCGGGGTGCCCCCGTCGATGCGGGAGGCACGGCCCAAGGTCATAGGATCCACTCTACGGTGCCGGGGCGTTGTCCTGCGCTCGGTGACCGTCCACACCGCGTGCGCCCGTCGAAGGAGGCCTGATGTCTGCGTGGGTGATGCTAGGTGGTGCGATCATCTCCGAGGTCCTCGCCACTCTCGCCCTGCGATCGCTCACCGATGGCATCCGCCCGCTTCCGGTGGTCGTGGTCGTCGTGGGTTACCTGGTGTCGTTGGCGCTGATGGCCTACGCGCTGCGCACCCTCAACGTCGGGGTGGTCTATGCGGTGTGGGCCGGTCTGGGAACCGCGGGTACGGCGACGGCGGGAACCCTGCTGTTCCACGAACGCCTCAGCCTGGCCGCCGTGGGAGGACTGGTGCTCATCGTGGCCGGGGTCGCGGTCCTGGCCTCCTCCGGCGGCACCACCCACTGACCACGACCAGGCCCCGGAAGTCGCTGGCCCCGGGGCAGATCGACGACGCCCGTAGGGTGGGACCGTGACCGAGCCGACACCGCCCGAGCCAGTCGAATCGACGGCCGATGCCCCCATGCCGCCGGCGTTCGCTGCCGCGGTCGAGCAGCGGTTGACCACGTTCGTCGACGAGCGGGCCGACGAGCTGGCCCCGGTGGGGATCGGCGTCGAGCCGTTGTTGGAGGCGGCCCGCCAAGCGGTCCGCGGAGGCAAGCGGCTCCGGCCCGCCTTCTGCTACTGGGGATGGCGCGCGGCGGGCGGATCGGCAGTCAAGACCGCCCCGATCGCGACGGTCGCGGCGGCGGTCGAACTGGTCCATGCCGGTGCCCTGGCACATGACGATGTGATGGACTCCTCGGCGTACCGCCGTGGCCATCCCACCGCCCACCGGTGGTTCGCGCAACGGCGGCGAGCCTCCGGCTCCACCGACAGGCCGGGCAGGCGCAGCACCGACCCCGACCGCTTCGGACGCAACGCCGCCATCTGTCTGGGTGACCTGCTGCTGGTGTGGTCGGCACAGCTGTTCGCCGACGCCGACCTACGCGCCGCCACCGCTCAGCGGTCCCGGCGTTTCTTCGACCTGCTGCGCAGCGAGGTCATCAGCGGCCAGTTCCTCGATGTGCATGCCCAGTCCGAGCCGGCCAGCGGCGCGGCGGACGCGATGCGGGTGCTGCGGTACAAGTCCGCCAAGTACACCGTCGAACGGCCCCTGCAGATGGGTGCCGCGAGTGCCAAGGGAGACCGTCGGCTGGACGCGGCCCTGTCGTCGTACGGCGTCCCGCTCGGCGAGGCATTCCAGTTGCGCGACGACGTGTTGTCGGTGTTCGGCGAGCCTGCCGCGACCGGCAAGGCCGGCGGCGACGACATCCGCGAGGGCAAGCGCACCCTGCTGGTCGCGCGTGCGCTGGACCGAGCGACGAAGGGTCAGCGCCAGGTGCTGTCCGCGGCGCTGGGGAACCCCGACCTCACCGATGCCCAGCTCGCCGACGTCCGCGAGGTCCTGACCGCGACCGGGGCGCGGGACGCGGTGGAGACGGTCATCACCGAGCTCGCCGCGGCCGCGCGCGCGGCACTACCGCAGGCACCGATCGAGACCGCCGAGGCCCGGCAGGCACTCGGGGCGCTCGTGGACACGCTGACCCGCCGTACCCGGTAACAAAGGCGCTGAGCCTCAAGTGGCCGGGTCAGCGCGCAGCGAGCGTCAGTCGATGACCTGAGCCCGCCGACGGACCTCCTTGCCACGATCCTCTCGCAAGGCGTCGATCGGCCGGCCCGGGAGTGAGTCGTCGACGGTGAACAGCCACTCGATCGCCTCGGCGTCGCTGAAGCCGTGGTCGGCCAGCAGGGTGAGGGTGCCGCCCAGGCCCTTGACGATCGCGCCGCGGAGGAAGAACGCAGCCGGAACCAGCGGCTCGCGGCCCCCTCCCGGCGCCACGATCGCGAGCTCGTGGTCGCGGGCCAGGTGCCGGATCTTGCCGGGTGGCCGGTCCAGCAGCTCGGCTGCCTCGGTGAGGGTCATCCACTCGTCGACGGGGAGCCCGGTGGGCTCCCCTGGCTCAGCAGAGGTATCCACGCCCCCACCCTGCCATGAGCCGCGCCAGCAGCGGCGAGGCAGCCCGGCAGCGGGGATGCTGGACCGTACACTCGGCGAAGTGGACCAGACCGCCACCGCAGACCCGCTCGTGGGGCAGTTGCTCGACGGGCGGTATCGCGTGGGCAGCCGCATCGCCCGCGGCGGAATGGCCACCGTCTACAAGGGCCTGGACCTGCGGCTGGACCGCCGCGTCGCCCTGAAGGTGGTGCCCGGCTCCCTGGCCGCCGACACCGACTTCACCCAGCGGTTCGTGCGCGAGGCACGGTCAGCGGCGCGGCTGAGCCATCCCGGCATCGTCTCGGTGTACGACCAGGGCGAGGACGAGGGACTGTTGTTCCTGGTCATGGAGTACGTCGAGGGCGGACGGACGCTGCGCGACCTGATCCGCGCCGAGGCCCCGATGCGACCGCAGGCCGCGATGGAGCTGCTCGACGGTCTCGTCGAGGCGGTGGCCGCGGCGCATGAGTCCGGGATCATCCACCGGGACCTGAAACCGGAGAACGTGCTGCTGGATCCGCTGGGCCGGATCAAGGTCACCGACTTCGGTCTCGCGCGGGCGATCAGCTCGGCTACCACCGCCACCGCGACGAGCGGGATCTTGATGGGCACCGTGTCCTACCTCCCGCCGGAGCTGGTCACCGAGGGTACGGCGGACGCCCGCGCCGACGTGTACTCCCTCGGCGTGATCACGTTCGAGCTGCTGACCGGCAGCAAGCCGCACGCCGGGGAGAGCCCGATCCAGGTCGCCTACAAACACGTCCACGACGACGTACCGCCACCGTCGACCCGGCAGCCTGGCCTCCCGCCGTACCTGGACGCGTTCGTCTCCCGCGCGACCGCCCGGCAGCGCGACCTGCGCCCGGCCGATGCCTACGTCATGCTCCGTCAGCTGCGCCGGGTCCGGCACGCCCTGGAGCACCACGTCACCGACGACCCGGAGCTGACCGACGACCTCACCCCGACCGTCGCCATCGACACCGAGGTGACCCGCCCCGTCGAGGCCCAGCCGGAGTCGGTGTTCCTGCCGCCCTCGCCACGACCGGACGTGGACGAGGTCTTCGACCAGGAGGCCTACGACGCACCGGCCCCGCCACCGCCGTGGGAGCCGACGTCCGTGGTCCCCGACGCCGCGACCCCTCCCCCGCAACAACCGACGGCACCGAGCACACCGACACGACGCCGACGCCGGCGTACGCGGGGACTGATCGCGTTCCTGGTGGTGCTGGCCCTGGCGATCGGGGCCGGGGTGGTCGGCTGGTACTTCGGGGTCGGCCGGTTCCGGGTGACACCCGACGTGATGAGCCTCACCCAGAGCGCCGCCAAGCACCGGCTCGCCGACGCGGGGCTGTCGCTGCGGATCACCGGCAACACCTACTCCGAGACGGTGCCGGCGGGGCGCCTGGTCTCCACCGATCCCGGTCCCGGAGCGCGGATTGTCAAGGGCGGCACAGTGAACGCGGTCGTCTCCAAGGGACCCGAGCGGCACAAGGTGCCGGACCTGGACGGGATGAGCGCACCGGCGGCACGCAGGGCCATCAAGGAACATGCGCTCAACGTCGGCGACGTCTCCCGTGAGTGGAGCGATCAGGCCAAGAAGGGAACGGTGATCCGGTTCGAGCCGGAGGCGGGGAAGCCGCTGAAGCGGAACGCTGATGTCAGCCTCGTCATCAGTAAAGGCCCCGAGCCGATCACGATCGAGGACTACACCGGTGAGGACGCCGACGACGCCAAGGAGGCGCTGAGCGAAGCAGGGTTCACCGTCGACACGAGCACCGCCTTCAACGACCACGTCGAGGAAGGGGACGTGGTCTCGCAACAGCCGGCCCACGGCACGGGGCACCGCGGGGACACGGTGCACCTGGTGATCAGTCGGGGCCCGCACCTGGTGGAGGTTCCCAGTGTCCGCTCCTACGGGATCGAGGACGCCAAAGAAGCACTGGAAAACGCCGGGTTCGACGTCGAGGTCGAGCACAACTCGCCGTACTTCGGGCTCGGGTTCGTCGTCAAGCAGGATCC
>CAYLOC010000041.1:0-4414 GCA_964385195.1 uncultured Nocardioidaceae bacterium | reverse complement strand
GTCAGTGCGCGTAGGCGCAGGTGACGCGCGGGTTCCAGTCCTTGTGCATCCCGTCCGGGTTGTGTTTCCAGATCCACGCGTGCAGCGCGTAGAAGTCGGGCAGCCCGTAGCGGTTGCCGGCCGGGACGAAGAGAAAGTCATGCCCGAAGAGTCGCGGTACGCCGGTGTTCCCCGCCTCTTCCCAGGCCTGCTTGGTGACGACGTACTCCACGCCGACGAGGCGCAGCCTCCCGGACCTGGTCGGCTCGTAGATGACTGCCTCCGGCTCGGCGGCACGTTCGGCGGGGTCTGCCAGGCGGGCACCGTTGACGAAGTGGATGCCCATGGCGCCGACCGGGCTGTCAATGCAGGTGATGCCTTGCAGGTCGAAGAGCTGGAACCAGTCGGGGTTGCTGGTGATGACGGTTGAGTGGTGGAAGCCGGCGGTGGCCCTTCGGGCCTGCGCGGCGTCGTTGGGGGCGCCAACGGCGGGTGGTACCGACATCGCGAGTCCGGCCGCGAGCACCGCGACGGTGACGGCGGTACGGCGCGCCAGTGTGGCCAGTGTGGTCATGATCCCTCCCGGATCAGGTGGACAGCAGTTGCTTCCAGCGTCGTGTCGCGTCTGCAGTCCGTCATGAGGAATTCGCCTCATGCCATGGGACTTGGGGCTCGGAGGGCCTCCGCCACCACCCCGGCGGCGGGTGAACGTCAGTGACCGGGGTTCTGCACCCAGCCGAGCTCCAGGCCGCGGAGGACGGCGCGGGTGCGGTCCCGCACCCCGAGTTTGAGCAGGATCGCCGATACCTGGTTCTTGGCCGTCCCCTCGGTGATGTGCACCGCGCCTGCGATCTCCTTGTTGGAGTAGCCGCCGGCCATCAGTCGCAGGATCTCGGTCTCGCGTGGCGTCAGCCGCTCGGGACGGTCGGCCCGCTCGAACGTCAGCGGGTGCTGCCCGAGGGACTGCAGCAGCCGTTGGGTGACCGCCGGCTGGATGAACGTTGCACCGGCGTGCAGCGTCTCGATCGCCGCCACGACCCGCTCCAGCGTCACGTCCTTCAGCAGGTAACCGCGGGCGCCCGCGACCAGGGCCTGGAGCAGTTCGGCGTCGTCGTCGAACGTGGTCAGTACCAGCGTCGGAGGCAGGGCGTCCTTGGCGGCCAGCGCCCTCAAGGTCCCGATCCCGTCCAGCCGTGGCATCCGCAGATCCAGCAGGACGACGTCGGGCCGGTCGCTGAGCACATGGGCCACCGCCTCCTCACCGTCCGCGGCCTCGCCCGCCACCACGATCCGGTCCGACAGCTCCAGCAGGCTGCGGAACCCCTGCCGCACCAGGTGCTGGTCGTCAACAAGGAGGACGCGGATCGGCTCCGGTGCTGGCGTCATCGGGGGACCGTCGCGTGTACGGCGAAACCGTTCCCGGGCCCGGTGGTGAACGACACCTGGCCACCCACCAGCTCGAACCGCTCCTGCATCCCGGCCAGCCCGTTGCCGGGCTGCACCTCGGGTGCGCCGTGTCCGTCGTCGTGTGCGGTGAGCTGGACACCGTCAGGGCCGGTGGTGATCGCGACCCACAGGTTGTCCGCGCCGGCGTGGCGGACCGCGTTGGTGACCAGCTCCTGCACGCACCGCAGCAGCGCGTGCGCGTGCCTGGCGTCGGTGATGACGACGTCGTCGGCCAGGTCGAGATGGACGGCCGGGCGCTGCACCCGGTCGGTGATCGCGTGCAGCTGGGTCGCGATGTCCACGTCTGGCTCCCGGAACTGGCTGACCACTTCACGGACGTCGGTGAGTAGCGTCTTGGCCTGCTGCCGTGCCCGCTCCACGCGCGCTTTCGCCGTACCCGTGCTCTGGTGGCTGGCCACCTCCAGCTCCAACGCCAGAGACGTCAGCTGATGACCGATCAGGTCGTGAAGCTCCCGGGCGATCCGCAGCCGTTCGGTGGCGCGGGCGGAGTCGGCAAGCCGACGTTGTGCCTCCTCCAGCTCGGCGTTGACCTGCGCCAGCTTCTCGCGAGACTCCGCTTCGCGCAGCAGGGCCTCGACCATCAAGGTGATGAAGACCATGAACGCGCCGAACGCGAGCATCGCGATGACACCGGACCACACGCCGATGCGCAAGTTGCCGATGAGTACGGCGATCGCCTGGAGCACCGAGACTGTGAGGCCTCCGCGGAACCGCCAGGTGAACCCGGCCGCCGCGGTGCTGCAGCCGAGCAGGACCGCAGTGAACCCCCAGCTCAGGTTCAACGCGTACAGGGTGACGCCCAGCAGGACTTGCAGCACCAGCACCACGTTGTGGACCCGCCGCCAGGAGAACGGGATGAAGTAGACCACGGCGAACATGCACACGCCGTAGGCCAGGTACAGCCCCCACCAGATCGGCCCCGCGTGCGGCCCGTCGGCGTAGAACTCGCCGATGAGCATGGGCAACCCGACCGCCGACCATGCCATGGCGCTGGCGGTCAGCCCGAGCCGTCCGAGCAGCACATCCATCGGCTCAACGATAAGCGGTGGCCGCGGTGCACGACAGGTGCCAGAAGTCACGGGCGGAGGTCGTGACGGGTGGCACTGTTACCGGTCGGCGTGCACCGGCATCGTGGAGGACGACCGGAAGGAGAGCGATGGACGTCGTCGACGTGACAGACCTGTGCGTGCGGTACAAGCAGGTGCGGGCACTACGGGGGGTCACGCTGCAGGTGACCGAGGGTGAGGTGGTGTGCATCCTCGGCCCCAACGGCGCCGGGAAGTCCACCCTGATCAACGTGCTGCTGGGGCTACGGGAGCCCGACGCCGGGACCGCCCGGCTGTTCGGCGGCACCCCCCAGCAACCGGCCGTGCGCGGGCGGGTGGGCGCGATGCTGCAGCAGGAGGCGGTCCCGGAAGGCCTGACCGTCCGCGAGGTGGTGCAGCTGGTTGGCCGCTACTATCCCTACCGGCTTCCGGTCGAGGTGGTGCTCGGCCAGGCCGGGCTCAGGACCGTCGGACGCAAACGGGTGGCGGAGCTCTCCGGCGGGCAGCGGCAGCGGCTGGAGTTCGCACTCGCGCTGGCCGGTGACCCGGACCTGCTCCTGCTCGACGAGCCGACCGTCGCGATGGACGTCGCGGGACGCGGAGCGTTCTGGGACCGTGCCCGGGCGCTCACCGGGCTCGGTAAAACGGTGCTGTTCTCGACCCACTACCTCACCGAGGCCGACGAGTACGCCGACCGCGTGGTGGTGCTGCATCACGGACAGGTGATCCATGACGGAACCGCGGGACAGCTGAAGGCCCTGGTCCCGGCGAAGACGATCCACCTGGTGACCGACGCCCCCGACGCCGTACTGTCCGCCGTACCCGGGGTCCAACACGTCACCGCCACCACCGCAACGTCCTGCACCCCGCGCGGTACCGCGAGCGGGGTGCAGGACGTTGCGCACGGTGCGCGGGAGGTGACGGTGCATTGCACCCGGCCGGAGGCGGTGCTCGCCCGGCTGGTGCACGACGGGGCCGTGATCGATGAGCTCACGGTGGCCGACGCCGACCTGGAAACGGCGTTCCTCGCGCTGACCGCGGAGGAGACGGGGGCTGCGGCATGACCGAGACACCAGTGGTGACGGCGGAGATCGCCGAGCGGCGGCTGAGCGCGGAGGCGCGCCCGACGGGGTCGACGCTGGGCATGTTCGCCGAGCACGTCCGGGCAGAGATCCGGCAGCACCTGCGGATGCCGGAGTACGCGATCGGCATCCTGGCGATGCCGGCGATCCTCTACGCGATGTTCGGGATGCCCTCGGCCGGGGAGCAGCTGGACGGCGGTACGTCGATCGGTGCGCTGATGTTCGGCTCGATCGCCGGGTTCAACCTGGTCACCGAGTCGCTGTTCACCTTCGGTGTCGGCGTGGCTTACGAGCGGCGTCTGGGTTGGGTACGGCGACTGCGTGCGACACCGATGCCGATGTGGGTCTACCTGGCAGGCAAGATCGTGATGGCGGTGCTGTTCTCCGCTGCGGTACTGGCCCTGCTGCTGGTCCTTGCCGTGGCCGGCGGTGTCCGCTTCGACATCACGGACCTGGTACGCACCGTGCTGGTGCTGCTGGCCGGGACAGTGCTGTTCGCGCCCATGGGCTGGGCCCTGGCCTACTGGGTGCGCCCGAAAGCGGCGACCACGGTCGCCAACGTGGTGTTCCTGCCGCTGTCGTTCGCGTCCGGGTTCTTCATGCCGCTGGACGCGCTGCCCGGCTTCGTGCAGACGATCGCGCCGTATCTGCCGACGTACCACTTCGGCCAGCTCGTCTGGGGGCAGCTGGCCCCGGCCGCCGACATCGCCCAGTTCGGGATGACGCCGCCCGGGCCGTGGCTCGTGGACCTGGCCTGGGTCGTCGGGTTCAGCGTGGTACTCGCCGCGCTGGCCGTGGCCGGGTACCGCCGCGACCGGCGCCGTACCATCGGCCGCTAAC
>CAYLOC010000040.1:0-20128 GCA_964385195.1 uncultured Nocardioidaceae bacterium | reverse complement strand
CGAGCGGCACGGGTCGCTGGGCTTCGGCAAGGGCAACTTCAAGGCGCTGTTCGAGGCGATCGAGCGCGAGCAGGAGCTCCGCGGCAACCTGTAGCCACCCCGCCCCTCCGCGTGAGGATCCGAGTCGCAGGCGTTTCTGGCGCCGCAAGACTCGGATCCTCGCTGTATCGCGGGCGGGAGGCACGTAATCTAGGCCAACCATGACTATCCAGGGGAGCACGCCCGGAGCGACGCAGGAGGGCGGCCGTTCGCCGGGAATGATGCTGGCCATGGCTACGGCCGGTTTCGCGGTGAACTTCTGGGCCTGGGCCCTGCTCAGTCCGCTGGGGCCGCTGTTCCGTGACCAGGGCACGCTGGGTGCCCTGACCGAGTCCGATGTGGCGCTGCTGGTGGCGGTGCCGGTCGTGGTGGGGTCGCTCGGACGGATTCCGGTCGGGGCACTGACCGACCGGTTCGGCGGACGGGCCATGTTCCCGCTGGTCTCGGCGGCGACGATCGTGCCGGTCGTTTTCATCGGGTTCTTCGCGCTGTCGTCGTACTGGGCGTTGATCGTCGGCGGCTTCTTCCTCGGCATCGCCGGGACCGCGTTCGCAGTGGGGGTGCCGTTCGTCAACGCCTGGTTTCCCCCTGAGCGTCGCGGGCTCGCGGTCGGGGTCTTCGGCGCCGGGATGGGCGGAACCGCCGTCAGCGCCCTCACCACGGTCCGGATCTACACCGACGTGGGGGAGCGGGCGCCGTTCATCATCACCGCAGCGGCGCTCGCGGTGTACGCCGTGGTGGCCTGGCTGGTGCTGCGGAACGCTCCCGGTCGGACCGTGCCCGCCACGTCGCTGGTGGCCAGGTTGCGGTCGAACGCGGCGCTGCCGATCAGTTGGCAGGCCTGCATCCTGTATGCCGTGGCGTTCGGCGGCTACGTCGCGTTCTCGGTGTATCTGCCCTCCTACCTCAAGGTCACCTACGGGCTCGACCCGGGCGACGCCGCGAGCCGGATGGCGGGCTTCGTCGTGGTCGCGGTCGTCTTGCGGCCGGTCGGCGGGTGGCTCTCGGACCGGTTCGGCGCGATCCCGGTGCTCGGTCTTGGCTTCGCCGTCGTCGCAGTATGCGCGGGCATCGCCGCGACGACGCCGATCCTGGAACACGTCGGAACCGCCGCGTTCCTCGCGATGGCCGCGGCGCTCGGTGCAGGCAGCGGCGCGACGTTCGCGCTCATCGCCAAGGTCACCGACCCCTCCCGGGTCGGCGGGGTCACCGGGCTGGTCGGCGCCGCCGGGGGGCTCGGCGGGTTCGTCCCGCCGCTGCTGATGGGCTACATCTACGGCCGGACCGACTCCTACGCCGTCGGGCTGTGGCTCCTGGCCGCTACCGCTCTGCTGACCCTGCTGTTGACCCTCACCGTCGTACGCCGGACCGCGCTGGCTCCCGCACGGGCCTGACCCGTGCACCGTCCAGCGGTGCGTTGGGCTCTCCGCCGTAGAGTGAGACTATGAGCGCCACCACCGACGATGTCGTCCAAGCCCTTCGCGATGGCCTTCCGGACGGGGCGGTGGTCACCGACGGCGACGTCGTCTCCACCTACAGCATTGACCGGGCGATGCACTGCCAACCGGGCAAGGCGCTGGTCCTGGTGCGGCCGCTGGAGACCGCGCACGTCCAGCACGTGATGCGGGTGGCCTCCGAGTTCGGCGTCCCCGTGGTGCCGCAGGGTGCGCGTAGTGGACTGTCCGGCGCCGCCACCGCCGTCGACGGCTGCATCTTGTTGAGCATGGAGCGGATGAACGCGGTGCTGGAGGTCGATGCGCCGAACCGGCTCGTGGTCACCCAGCCGGGGATCTTCAACGCCGACCTGTCGCGGAAAGTCGCTGAGCAGGGGCTGTTCTACCCACCGGACCCGTCGAGTTGGGAGTTCTGCTCGATCGGCGGCAACATCTCCACCAACTCCGGTGGCCTGTGCTGCGTCAAGTACGGCGTCACCACCGACTACGTGCTCGGTCTGGAGGTCGTGCTCGCCGACGGGCAGGTGCTGCACACCGGCCGGCGTACGGTCAAGGGAGTCGCGGGCTATGACCTGACCCGGCTGTTCGTCGGCAGCGAGGGGACGCTGGGGGTGGTCACCGAGATCACGCTGATGCTGCGTCCCGCCGCCCAGCAGCCGTTGACGGTGGCGGCGGTCTACGACTCGGCCGCGACCGCGTGCCGCGCCATTACCGACGTGGTGGCCAGTGGCATCGTGCCGTCGCTGCTGGAGTTCATGGACCGGGTCAGCGTGCAGGCGGTCAACGACGCGTTCCACATGGGGATCGACCCCGACGCGGGTGCGCTGGTGCTGGCGCAGTCCGACGCCGGTGGAGAGCGCGGTCACGAGGAGATCGCGGCGATCGCGAAGGTGCTGGAGAACGCCGGGACGATGGAGATCGCCGTGGCCGAGGACCCGGCCGAGGGCGAGCTGCTCCTGGCGGGCCGCCGCGACGTGCTCACTGCGTTCGAGCGGCTGGGGACCACCATGATCGACGACGTGTGCGTACCGCGGACGGCGCTGGCGGATCTGGTCGAGCGGATCGAGCAGGTCAGCGCCGACGTCGGGTTGACCATCGGCGTGGTCGGCCACGCCGGCGACGGCAACTTCCATCCCACGGTGGTGTTCGACCCCGACGACGCCGACCAGGTGGCGCGGGCCAAGGAGGCGTTCGACACGATCATGGGGATCAGTCTCGACCTCGGCGGAACGATTACCGGCGAACACGGCGTCGGCACGCTGAAGATGGGACTGCTGGAGCGCGAGCTCGGCACCCTCTCCCTCGACGTACACCGCCGGATCAAGCGGTCCCTGGACCCGCAGGGGATCCTCAACCCCGGCAAGGTCTTCACCCCCTAACCCCGCCGACCCGTCAATCTTGCACCGCCCAGCCGTCAATGTTGCGCGCATCCGGCGTCTGGGGCGGTGCAAGATCGACGGGTCGACCGCGCAAGATTGACGGGTCGGCGGTCAGGGGAGCAGCACGCCCGCCGCGCGCATCTCGGCGAGTGCGGACGTGGTGGTGTCCTCGGCCACGCCCGCGACCAGGTGAGTGAGCAGCCCGGTGCGGAACCCTTCGCGTACGGCGTCCAGCGCGGTGGCGCGGACGCAGTAATCGGTGGCGATCCCGCACACGTCGACGTCGGTGACGCCCTGCGCGCGGAGCCAGTCGGCGAGAGGCGTGCCGTCAGCCTTTCCCTCGAATCCGGAGTAGGCGGCGGCGTACTCGCCCTTGCAGAACACTGCGTCGAACGGCTGCGGGTCGAGGTTGGGGTGGAACGCGGCCCCGTCGGTGCCGACGACGCAGTGCCGGGGCCAGGAGCGCACGAAGTCCGGGTGGTCGGAGAAGTGGTCACCGGGGTCGATGTGGTGGTCCCGGGTGGCGACGGCTGCGGCGTAGATGCGTTCGTTGGGGAGGGCGTTCTGCTCCCGCTGCAGCAGTTCGCTGATCCCGAACGCAACCTGGGCGCCGCCGGCGACGCCCATGCTGCCGCCCTCGCAGAAGTCGTTTTGCACGTCGACCACGATCAGCGCCTTCATCGGGGTGCCTGTCATGGCTTCCACGGTAGCGTCCCGGGGGTGTGCTGCCCAGGCTAGCGACGGACGCCGCGGACGTACTCGGTGTCAATCGCCGGCTCGCCGCGGGAGAGCTTCCGTGCCTCCAGCGGAAGCTCGCTGATCGCCTGCTGGTGCCGGCGCCGCGCTGCCTCCAGTGGTTCGGTGCCGACGACCTCACCCTGACGCACGAGCAGCTCGAGCAGGGGACGGTCGTCGCCGTCGTCGGTGGGAGGGCTCCCCACGCCCAGCACCTCCGCCTCCGCGACTCCTGCCGGGGTACGGCGACGCAGGGCCCACTTGCGCCCGCCGACCGAGATCTTGTGGCTGCTGCGCTTCGCGACGGGAACCATGGTCGTGTCCGACCCGTCGTCGGAGGCGGCTCGCGCGACCAGCTTGTAGACGAAACCGCAGGTGGGGTATCCCGAGCCGGTGACCAGCGACGTGCCGACGCCGTATCCGTCCACCGGTTCGGCGGAGAGCGCTGCGATCGCGTACTCGTCCAGGTCCCCGGTCACGATGATCCGGGTCTTGCCCGCACCGAGGGCGTCCAGCTGACCGCGCACCTGCCGGGCGAGCTCACCCAGGTCCCCGGAGTCGATCCGCACCGCTCCGAGGTCCGGCCCGGCCACCTCGACCGCGGTCCGCACCGCCTCGGTGATGTCGTAGGTGTCGACCAGCAGCGTTGTTCCGGCGCCGAGCGTGTCCACCTGGGCGGTAAACGCCTCGCGCTCGCTGTCGTGCAACAGGGTGAACGAGTGCGCCGCGGTACCGGCAGTCGGGACCCCGAACCGGGCCCCGGCCCGCAGGTTCGACGTGGTCGCGAACCCGGAGATGTAGGCGGCGCGGGCCGCCGCCACCGCAGCGTTCTCGTGGGTACGGCGTGAGCCCATCTCGATCAACGGACGTCCGTCCGCGCTCTGCACCATCCGGGTCGCCGCGGAGGCGATCGCCGAGTCGTGGTTGAGCACCGACAGCGCCAGCGTCTCCAGCACCACGCCTTCGGCGAACCCGGACTCGACCACGAGCAGCGGGCTCCCCGGGAAGTACACGTCGCCCTCGCCGTACCCCCAGATGTCACCGGTGAACCGGTACCGGGACAGCCAGTCCGCGGTCTCGGGGCGGACCACCCCGGCGTCGGTGAGGAAGGCCACGTCCTCCTCGGAGAACCGGAAGTCGGCCAGCTCCCGAAGCAGCCGCCCGGTGCCGGCGACAACGCCGTACCGCCTACCGTCGGGCAGGCTCCGGCCGAACAGTTCGAACACGCTGCGCCGTTCCGCCGTCCCTGCCGCCAGTGCGGCGTCGACCATCGTCAGCTCGTAGTGGTCGGTGAACAGGCCGGTGGTACGCACGCGCCCATCGTATTCGTCGTACCGGCGGGGGAGGCCGCGGCAGCGCTCAGCCAGCAGGATCCTGGGCGGGCTCCCGAGCGGGGTCGTAGCGGTAACCGACACCGCGCACGGTGACCAGCAGCCGTGGATGCGCGGGGTCGCGTTCGATCCTCGCGCGGAGCCGTTTGACGTGGACGTCGAGAGTCTTGGTGTCTCCGACGTAGTCCGACCCCCACACCCGGTGGATGAGCTGGTCCCGGGTCAGCACCCGGCCGGTGTTGCGGAGGAACATCTCCAGCAGGTCGAACTCCTTCAGCGGAAGGGCGATCTCGGTCCCGGCGACCGTGACCAGATGGCGCTGGAGGTCCATCACCACCCGCCCCCCGCCGAGAACCTCATCCGCTGACACCGCCTCCTCCCCGGGGGCACCCCTGCGGAGGACCGCACGCATGCGCGCCACCAGCTCGCGCGGGCTGTACGGCTTCGTCACGTAGTCATCGGCGCCGAGCTCCAGCCCGACCACCTTGTCCACCTCGTCACCGCGTGCGGTCACCATGATGATCGGCACATCGGACCGTCGGCGCAGGTCCCGGCACACGTCGGTCCCGGGCATGCCGGGAAGCATCAGGTCCAGCAGCACCAGGTCCGGTGCGGTGGCGTCGAACTGTTCCAAGGCGGCCGGGCCGTTGTCGGCCAGCACCACGTCGAAGCCCTCGCAGGTCAGCATGTACGACAGCGCCTCGCGGTAGCTCTGCTCGTCCTCGACGATCAGCACCCGCGTCATCGTGACCGGTCCGGGGCCTGGGGGTGCGCGGAGGTGATCGGTGCGACCTTTCCGGTGCCAGCACCAGCTTCGGCAGCCGGCGCCGCGGCCGGGAGGGTAAGCGCGAACGTGGCGCCCTGTCCCTCCACGCTGGTCACCGACACGTCTCCGCTGTGCACCGCCGCCACATGTTTGACGATCGACAGTCCCAGGCCGTTGCCCCCCGTATCGCGTGCGCGGGCCGGGTCGGTGCGGTAGAACCGCTGGAAGATGCGCTGCTGCTCCTTGGCTGGCACTCCCTCGCCGCGGTCGGAGACAGCGATCGTCACCGTGGCCGAGGTTGCGGAGGAGTCAGACGGGGTCACGTCCACGGTGACCTCCGCGTCGGCAGGGGAGTGGGTGACCGCGTTATCGACCAGGTTGCCTACGGCCACGACGAGCTGGTCGGTGTCCCCGCGGACCCGGCACCTCTGACTCCCGACGACGGTGACGGTGACGTTCTTGGCCTCCGCATCGACTCGGACCCTGCCGACCGCCTGGGTGATCACGTCGTCGACGGACACCACCGAGGGGGAGGCGAGCACCGTGTCGTCCTGCACGCGAGAAAGTTCGATGATCTGCTGCACCAGGCGGGTCAGCCGCGTCCCCTCCGCCTGCATCCGGTCGGAGAAGTGCCGCACGGCCTCCGGGTCGTCCGCGGCCTGCCGGACGGTCTCCGCGAGCAGGTTGATCGCACCAACCGGGGTCTTCAGCTCATGGCTGACATTGGCCACGAAGTTCTTGCGCAGCGCCTCCACCTGACGTTCCCGGGTGCGGTCCTCGGCCAGTACCACCACCAGGTGGCTGTCCAACGGGGCCACCCGAGCATGGACATGCCGCCGTGCCGTCCCTCGACCGGGGTGGACCACCAGCTCACGGTCCTGGATCTGCCCGTCCCGCCGTACGGCGTGCACCATCTCCACCAGCTCGGGTGCCACGATGCGGCGCTCGTGGACCAGGTCCAGCAGGTACGCCGGCGCGCTGGCCTTCAGCACCCGGTCCTCCTCGTCGACCACGACCGCACAGGAGCGGAGCACCGACAGCACCTGCGCCACTCCCGGTTCGATGGCCGGTACCAGATCCGATGACTGGGAGCGGGATGGTCGCTGGCTCACGCGCCATGCCACGGTGACCGCCGCGACAGCCACGAGCGCGGCTACGGCGCCCAGCACGGCCGCAGTTGTGGGGTCCACGTCCATGATCGTAGGCGGCAGGAGCGGAGCGGACCCACCTCGCCCGTGTCCCAGCCCGAACATGATGCCCAGAGTTCACCTGCTGTTCACCAAGAGTCGAGGGCCGCGTCACGTCGGGTCCCTACCGTCTCAGCCATGAGAACAGATCAAGACAGAACGCACCGCCGCCGCCGGTGGATAGCCCTCCCTGCGGCGCTCATTCTCACGGCGGGTGCCACCGCCTGCAGCGCAGCGAACGAGACCGCGGCCGATCCCGCTTCTTCGGCGGAGAACACCGCGGGTCTGAGTGGCACACTCAACGGCGCGGGCTCCAGCGCGCAGCAGGCAGCCATGCAGGCCTGGCGATCTGCCTTCCAGGAAAGGCACCCTCAGGTCACCGTCAACTACGACCCGATCGGCTCCGGAGGTGGCCGCGAGCAGTTCCTTGCGGGCGGCATCGCGCTTGCCGGCTCCGACGACTACCTCACCACCGAGGAGCTGCAACGGGCCGAGCAACGATGCAACGGCCCCGTCGTGGAGGTCCCGGTCTACCTCAGCCCGATCGCGGTCGTCTACCACGTCCCAGGGGTGGACGAGCTCCGCCTTACGCCTCCAACACTTGCGAAGATCTTCGCAGGAGACATCACCCGGTGGGACGCGCCTGCGATCACGGCGACCAATCCCGGGGCGGACCTGCCCGATCTCCGGATCACCCCGGTGCATCGCTCCGACGAGTCCGGGACCACCGGAAACTTCACCGACTATCTGGCGCAAGCGGCCCCCGACGCCTGGACGTTCGGTGCCGTGGAGACCTGGCCGGTCCAGGGCGGTGAGGGGGCCAGCGGCACGTCCGGAGTCGTCGCCGCCGTCGGCAACGGTGCCGGCACCATCGGCTACGCCGACGCCAGCCAGGCCACCACGCTGGACCAGGCATTGATCGGAACAGAGAGCCACTTCACCGGACCCACCGCAGCGGCCGCGGCCGCAGTGCTGGATACGTCGGACTCGGTGACGAATCGTCCGGCCACCGATCTCGCGGTGACCGTGGACCGGACGCCGAGGAAGCCCGGGATCTACCCGATCGTGCTCGTGTCGTACCACATCGCCTGCTCCACCTACGACGACCCGAACACCGCACGCCTGGTGCGGGATTTCGAGTCGCTCGTCGTCTCCGCCGACGGGCAGCAAGCAGCCGCCCGCCAGGCCGGGTCGGCACCGCTGACCCCGGCCATGCGGGACCAGGCCCGGCAGGCGATCGAGACCATCTCGGCGGCGGACTAGTGGCGCCACTGTCGACCCACGCCGAGCGCCGCGCCACCCACGCGGGGGACCGGTACTTCCGGATCGTGGTGACCGCCGCGGCAGGACTCATCCTGCTGGCACTCGGCGGGGTGGTGGCCTTCCTGGTTACCGAGGCCGCACCCGCGCTGACCTCGTCCGAGCTGGGAGAGGAGGCGCCTGGCGGTCTGCTCGGCTACCTCGGCCCGCTGGTCTTCGGCACGGTCCTGGTGGCCGGGCTCGCGTTGGTGATCGCGGGGCCGCTGGCAGTAGCGGTAGGGCTGTTCGCGTCGCACTACGCACCGCGCAGGATCCGCAGCGTGGCCGGTCCCCTGGTGGACCTCCTCGCGGCGGTTCCCAGTGTCGTCTACGGGCTGTGGGGGATCTTCTTCCTCGCCCCGCTGCTGGTGCCGGCGTACCGGGTCCTCGGGGACGCCCTGGGCTTTCTGCCGTTCTTCGCCGGACCGGTGTCGACGACGGGACGCACCGTGCTCACGGCGGGCGTCGTGCTCGCGTTGATGGTGCTCCCGATCAGCACGTCGCTGTGCCGGGAGGTGTTCTGCCAGACGCCGACCGCCCATCAGGAGGCCGCACTGGCGCTGGGCGCGACCAAGTCGGAGATGGTGCGGCTGGCGGTGCTGCCACCGGCCCGGGCAGGCATCGCCAGCGCGCTGCTGCTCGGCCTCGGCCGAGCGTTGGGCGAGACGATGGCCGTGGCCATGGTGCTCTCCGCCACCGGAACGGTGACGTGGGATCTCATCGGCAGTTCCAACCCCTCGACGATCGCGGCGAACATCGCCTTGATGTTCCCCGAGGCCAGTGGCATCGAGGTCAATCTCCTCATCGCCTCCGGGTTGGTGCTGTTCTGCCTGACGCTCGTGGTCAACCTGCTCTCCCGCTCCCTGGTGCGCAGGGGCGCGCACGGGGGTGCCGCTGCATGAGTGGCAGCACCGTGGTGGTGGACTCCTTCGCAGAGGGGCGGCAGTCCGTACGCCGACGGGCCAGGAGGCGTCGCGACCTGGCCCTCCGCTGTGTGATCGGCGCGGCGTTCGTGCTGACGCTGGCCCCGCTGGGCAGCCTGTTGTGGACCGTGGTCTCCCACGGGATCGTCGCCCTCGATACGCAGTTCCTGACGTGGTCGATGCGCGGCGTCGTCGGTGACGGAGGCGGCATCTACCACGCCCTGGTCGGGACGCTGCTGGTGACGGCGGCTGCGACGGCGCTGTCGGTGCCGATCGGCCTGCTCACCGCGATCTACCTGGTGGAGTACGGGCGGGGCAGGTTCGCCCGCACCATCGACGCCCTGGTCGACGTGATGACCGGGATCCCCTCGATCGTCGCGGGCCTGTTCGCCTATGCGGTCTTCGCGCTGCTGTTCGGCCCCGGCATCCGGCTCGGCATCGGTGGCGCGGTTGCGCTGTCGGTCCTGATGGTGCCGCTGGTCGTCCGCTCCGCCCAGGAGATGCTGCGGCTGGTCCCGCAGGACCTGCGGGAGGCGTCGTACGCACTCGGCGTACCGCGGTGGCGCACGGTGCTGAAGGTGGTGCTGCCCACCGCAGCCGGCGGCATCGTGACCGGCACGTTCATCGCCGTGGCCCGGGTGATCGGGGAGACCGCTCCGCTGCTGGTGATCTGCGGACTGACCGACTCCACGAACTTCAACCTCTTCCACGGCCGGATGACCACCCTGCCGGTCTACATCTACAGCCAGTACAAGACTCCCGGGATTCCCCCGGAGTACGGGCACGAACGGGCCTGGGCCGCTGCCCTCGTCCTCACCCTGGTCGTCCTCGGGCTCAACCTCGCCGCCCGCGGGACGGCCCACTACCTCACGCACAGGAGCCGCTCATGACCATGACACTGTCCACGCCCACGGACCGGGCGGTCACCGCTGCCCCGGCCATCGAGATCGACCGGGTCAGCGCCTACTACGGCGGCACCTGCGCCCTGGCCGACGTGTCCCTGGCCGTTCCTGCCCGCGCAGTCACCGCGTTCATCGGGCCGTCCGGGTGCGGCAAGACCACCTTGCTGCGCACCCTGAACCGGATGCACGAGGTGGTCCCCGGCGCGCGGGTGGACGGATGCGTGCGGCTGGCCGGGGTCGACCTCTACCAGCGGAGGGTCGACCCCGTCGACGTACGCCGACTGGTCGGGATGGTGTTCCAACGGCCGAACCCGTTCCCGACCATGTCGGTGGCCGGCAACGTGCTCGCCGGCGTCCGGCTGAACGGCGGACGGCTGCGCCGGAGCGAGGCGGCGGCCATCGTGGAGCGTGCCCTGACCCAGGCGAACCTGTGGGAGGAGGTCAAGGACCGGCTGCACCGCCCGGGAGGAGGCCTGTCCGGCGGGCAGCAGCAGCGGCTGTGTATCGCCCGTGCGATCGCGGTGGAGCCGCAGGTGCTGCTGATGGACGAGCCCTGCTCCGCGCTCGACCCGGTCTCGACCGCGGCCATCGAGGACCTGATCGTCGACCTCAAACGCCGCTACACCGTGGTAATGGTCACCCACAACATGCAGCAGGCGGCACGGGTGTCGGACACCACCGCGTTCTTCAACGTCAGCGGGGCCGGGCAGCCGGGGCGGCTCGTCGAGGCCGGGGCTTCGGCGTCCCTGTTCTCCGAACCGCGGCACCCCGAGACCGCCTCCTACGTGGCCGGCCGTTTCGGCTGACCCACCCCACGTTTCGTCCGACCCAGGCAAGGGTGCTGCCGCCCGCGCTGATCGGACGAATGGACTACGGTGGAGAGTCAGGCACGGGCAATGCGCAACAATGACGGTGATGACAGCCTCTCCAGAGTCCGAGACGATCGAGCGGCCGGAGGTCGACGACGTCGTCCAGCCGGACGTCCCGTGGGTCACGGTGGTCTGGGACGACCCGGTGAACCTGATGTCCTACGTCACCTACGTGTTCACGCAGTACTTCCGCTATCCGCGGAGCAAGGCCTACCGGCTGATGATGCAGGTGCACACCCAGGGAAAGGCGGCCGTGTCCAGCGGCAGCCGGGAGGAGATGGAACGCGACGTGCAGGCGATGCACTCCTACGGCCTCTGGGCCACGCTGCAGAAGGCGGACGAGTGAGCGAGGTCTTCCACCGGCGACGCCACGGACGCCTCTATGTCCAGCTCCCCGCTGACGCGGCCGGACTGCTGGTGAATCTGGCCGGCCAACTGGTTGAGCTGCTCAGCGACGGGGAGGCGAGCACCGAGGCCGTTGACCCGCTGGAGGAGCTGGTGGGTCTGGACACCTCCCACCGGGAGCCGCCCACCGATGCGGCGCTGCGCCGGCTGCTGCCGGACGGGTTCACCACACCCGACGGGGAGACGTCGGACCCGGAGGCTGCTGCGGAGTTCCGCCGCTTCACCGAGCGCGGCCTGCGCGACGGGAAGATCCGGGACGCGAAGGTCGTGCTGGAGACGATCGGCGACGTTCCCGGAGAGACCGACGGAGACGAGGGCGTGGACTTCGAGCTCGACGCCGACCAGGCCCAGGCGTGGCTGCGCAGCCTCAACGACATGCGGCTCACCATCGCCGAACGGCTTGAGGTGGCCCCCGATGACGAGGAGCATTGGGCGTCGTTGCCGGAGGACGACCCGCGCCGCCCGGTCCACGACATCTACCTGTGGCTGGGGTTCGTGCTGGAGGACCTCCTGGAGACCCTGTCGCACTAGGGCGATCCGGGGGCTTTCTCACCATCCGGACCGGCTCGCTGCACGTTCAGGGTCGGTGTCTTCTGCGCCTATCCTGGCCCTGTGCTGCGGATTCGACGAGACCTGTACGACGGCATCGTGGCGCATGCCCGGCAGGACCACCCCGACGAAGCGTGCGGCATTGTCGCCGGCGCGGAAGGGACCGACGTACCCTCTCGCCTGGTGCCCATGACGAATGCGGAGCGGTCGCCGACGTTCTTCAAGTTCGACCCGACCGAACAGCTGAAGGTGTGGCGGGAGATGGATGACCGGGACGAGGTCCCGGTCGTGGTCTACCACTCACACACTGCCACCGAGGCCTACCCGTCCCGGACCGACATCTCCTACGCCGCCGAGCCGGACGCGCACTACGTGCTGGTCTCCACCGCGGAGTGCGGGTCGGGGGACGGGCCGGTGGAATTCCGGTCGTTCCGGATTGTTGAAGGTGTTGTCACCGAAGAGGAAGTGGAGGTTCTTCCCCATGGCAGTTGAGGTCCGGATCCCGACGATCCTGCGTTCCTACACCGGCGGCGAGAAGGTGGTCGAGGGCTCCGGTGGGACACTGTCGGCGGTCATCGACAGCGTCGAGAGCGACAACCCCGGGATCCGGGAACGTCTTCTGGAAGACGGCGAGCTGCGCAAGTTCATCAACGTCTACGTCAACGACGAGGACGTCCGGTTCCAAGGCGGGCTGGACGCTACGGTCTCCGACGGAGATGTCGTCGTCGTGCTGCCGGCGGTGGCCGGGGGCTCGTGATCCGTGCTGTTTGAGTCGCTCCCGGACTCAGTCGGGGGTACGCCGATCGTCGGGCTGCCCCGGCTGTCGCCGAGCCCCGACGTACGGCTGTGGGCGAAACTGGAGGACCGCAACCCCACCGGGTCGATCAAGGACCGGGTCGCACTCGCGATGGTCATCGACGCGGAGAAGCAGGGGCTGCTGCGGCCGCAGTGCACGATCTTGGAGCCGACGTCCGGCAACACCGGGATCTCGCTGGCCATGGTGGCCCGGATGCGCGGGTACCGCCTGGTCTGCGTCATGCCGGAGAACACCTCCGCGGAACGACGCCAGCTGCTGGACATGTGGGGGGCGGAGATCGTCACCTCACCGGCGGCAGGCGGTTCCAACGAGGCGGTGCGGGTCGCGAAGAGCCTGGCAGCGGACCACCCGGACTGGGTGATGCTGTACCAGTACGGCAACCCGGCCAACGTGCGCGCGCACTACGAGGGGACCGGTCCGGAGATCCTCGCCGACCTCCCCGAGGTCACCCACTTCGTCGCCGGGCTCGGAACCACCGGCACGCTGATGGGGGTGGGTGAGTTCTTCCGCGACCACCGGCCCGGGGTGCGCATCGTGGCCGCGGAGCCCCGGTACGGCGAACTCGTCTACGGGCTGCGCAACCTCGACGAGGGCTTCGTCCCCGAGCTCTACGACGCCCGCCTCATCGACGCCCGGTACTCGGTCGGACCACGCGACGCCGTACGCCGGACCCGGGAGCTGTTGGAGGCTGAGGGCATCTTCGCCGGCATCTCGACCGGCGCCATCCTGCACGCCGCACTCGCGCAGGCGGCCAAGTGTGTCCGGGACGGGCAACGGGCCGACATCTGCTTCGTCGTCGCCGACGCCGGTTGGAAGTACCTGTCTACCGGCGCCTACCAGGGCACGATCGAGGAGGCCGAGGAGCGCCTGGAGGGCCAGCTCTGGGCCTGACGCCCTGGGCCTGACGCTTTGGGCCTTGCCAGTCCGGTGCCGGCCACCCCGGGCGCCGGCCACGTCGGGGAAGTTCTGACCCGCCCCGGCGTGCGGAATTTCCCCAACCAGGGTTCGCCACCCGTGTGTGTCCACAGCCCCCTCGGTACTCCCGGCCAGGTGATCCAGGATCGAGGGGTGCTCGACCACCTGAACAACCTCCTGGGCGGCCTCCCACCGGGGCTGCGGGACATCGCTGCCCAGCAGGCGGGCGCGTTGTCGAGGGGCCAGGCGATCGAGGGCGGAGTGACTCGCTCGCAGTTGGCCGTCGCCGTTGAGCGCAACAGGTGGCAACGGGTGCATCCCGGTGTCTACGTGGTCTTCACCGGACCGGTCGTAGGTGATGCCCGGCTCTGGGCCGCCTTGTTGTGGGCTGGCCCGGGTGCCGCGCTTCGCGACCGCACCGCCCTGGCTCAGCTCGGAGTCGCGTCGATCGGTGCTCCGGCGGTGGTGCAGATCGCGGTCGAGCACGCACGCAGGGTTCGTAACCGCCCGGGGGTCGACGTGCGGCGGCGGACCGGCCTGAGCGCGGTCGTCCACCCTTCGCGCCGTCCCGCGACCGTGCGAGTTGAGGACGCAGCCCTGCACGTGGCAGCCGAGCGCCCGGGCACCGATGGCTTGGCAGTGCTCGCCGACGTATGCCGGGAGCGGTTGACAACACCCGCCCGTTTGCGGAACGCGTTGGCGGACCTGCCGGCCTTGCCCGGGCGCACATCGCTGGTGAAGGTGCTCGACGACATCACGGACGGCGCGCACTCCTACCTTGAGCTCAGCTACCTGCGAAACGTCGAGCGCGCACACGGGCTTCCCCGGATGAACCGCCAGGTGCGCGATGAGTGTGACGGCGGCGTATGGCGGGACGGAGAATACCCCGAGTTTGGCATCGTCCATGAGCTCGACGGCCGGCTCGGCCATGAGTGGGCGCGGGATCTCTCCGCGGACCGGCGACGGGACCTGGTGACTGCGGCGTCGGGGCGGGTGACCCTGCGTCACGGGTACTCCGACGTCGTTGGACAGCCATGCACGACCGCCCTACTCGTCAGCCGTGTCCTGTGTGCCCGTGGGTGGACGGGGATGCCGCGGCGGTGCGGAGACGGATGCAGCGTGGATACCGCAGGCGGGTCGGGGAACTTCTGACCCGTCAGGACATGCAAAAGTTCCCCGACCCGCGGGGTGGCAGGGGCAGCGAGCCGTGGTTAGAGTGGACCCGTCCGGCTGGCCGTCTCAAGTGGGGTTTGCCTGTGCGCGAGATCGTCGTCTTCAGCGGCAGCGCCCACCGTTCCTTCGCCAAGGCCGTCTGCCGTTCCCTCGGGGTCAGGTTGTCACCGGTCGAGATCTCCCGGTTCAGCAACGACTGCCTGCAGGTGCAGCTCCAGGCCAACTGTCGGCAACGGGACGTCTACCTGGTGCAGCCGCTGGTGCCTCCGACCCAGGAACACCTCATGGAGCTGTTGCTCATGGTCGATGCCGCCCGTGGCGCCTCCGCCGCCCAGATCACCGCCGTCATCCCGCACTACGCCTACGCCCGGTCGGACAAGAAGGACGCCTCCCGCATCTCCCTGGGCGGTCGCATGGTGGCAGACCTCCTGGTAGCTGCGGGGGTGGACCGGATCTTGACGATGACCCTGCACGCGCCGCAGGTCCACGGGTTCTTCTCCTGTCCCGTCGACCACCTGACCGCGCTCGGGGTGCTCGCCGACCACTTCCGGAACCACGACCTCACCGACACCATCGTGGTCTCCCCGGACCTCGGCAACGCGAAGTCGGCCACCCAGTTCTCCCGGCTGCTCGGGCTCCCCGTCGCCGCCGGCAGCAAGCAGCGGCTGTCCGACGACACGGTGGTGATCGAGGCGATCGTGGGAGACGTGGTCGGCAAGCGGGCCATCATCCTCGACGACGAGATCGCCACCGGCGGCTCGATCATCGAGCTCCTGGACCGGCTTGCCGAGCAGGGCTGCACCGAGGCAGCGGTGGCGTGCACCCACGGTCTGTTCGTCGGCAAGGCGGTCGAGCGGCTGAGCGGACACCCCGCGATCACCGAGGTGGTCACCACCGACACCGTCCCGGAGAAGACCGGCTGGCCCGAGCTCCAGGTGTGCTCCGTCGCCGGCCTGTTCGCCGAGACCATCTCACGGGTCCACGCCGGGGAGTCGGTGAGCAGCCTGTTCGATGGCGTCGACCCCGCGCTGGGTCCACCGCAGCCCACGCTCCCGTTCGACGAGACCGACTGAGGCTCACTCGCCGTACGCCGAGGGGTCGACCTGTGGTCGGTAGCCGCCGGTGAGCGCGGTGAGCGAAGTCGGCGGGGTCACCACGGTGGCGTCGCCCCGCGCCGGACGGTGGTGCCGGTCGGTCGCGGCGTATCCGGTCGGCTGCCACGGCGTCAGGCTGTCCTCCCCGACGAGCATCGGGATGTCCTCCACCAGCACGAACGCACCGCGTGGCAGGGACCGCCACGACCGGCGGTGCCACCGTCGTTGGTGGGTGCCGCGGTACAGCCGCTCGGCATGCAGGGCAGCGTCCAGCGCCTTCGCGGACAGCAGGCCGTCACCGGTCGCGGTCGCGACCGCCGTCCGGTACGTGGTGTAGTCCGATCGCCGGCAGTAGGCACAGGGGCGGTGCCCGGCGGCCAGGGCCACCGCCTCGTCGTGGAAGTAGAGCCAGGTGAAGTGGTGCGGTTGCCACTGGGCCGCCCGTCTGCCCCGGAACCGCAGCGCACACGTGATCCACGCGTTGTGGGCGTGGAACCGCACGACGTCGGTACCGCGGTGCAAGATCCCGCGGTTACCGGTCCAAGCGCCGCGCAGCGGGATTGCCACGATGTCACCGAGCGGGGTGACACGGTTGCACGCCGGCGTGCCCCCTCGCCGTACCTCAGTCTGTCCCATGAGCGGATTCTGTCACCGGCGAGAGCGCCATCACGTGTGGCGTGGGTCGCATTGACCGCAGAACGGCCCCTCGTGGGCCTACCCTCGATGCGTGGCCGATGCACCGATAGGGATCTTCGATTCCGGGTTCGGCGGGCTGACCGTCGCCCGGGCGGTCCTCGATCAGCTTCCGCACGAGCCCATCGTCTACCTCGGCGACACCGCGCGGCAGCCGTACGGCCCCAAGTCCATCAGCGAGGTGCGCGAGTACGCGCTGGAGTGCCTGGACCACCTGGTGGCTCAGGGTGTGAAGGCGCTGGTCATCGCGTGCAACTCGGCCAGCGCGGCGATGCTCCGCGATGCCCGCGAACGATACCCGGTTCCCGTGGTGGAGGTGATCTTCCCGGCCACGCGACGCGCCGTGGCCGCCACCCGCAACCGACGCGTCGGGGTCATCTGCACCCAGTCGACGCGCTCGGCCATGGCCTACGACGACGCCTTCGCCGCAGCGCCGCAGGTCCAGCTGTTCACCCGGGTGTGTCCCCGGTTCGTCGAGTTCGTCGAGCAGGGCGTCACCTCCGGTCCGGAGTTGCTCGCCGCCGCTCACCAGTACCTGGATCCGTTGGTGGAGGACAGGATCGACACGCTGATCCTGGGCTGCACCCATTACCCGCTGCTGACTGGCGTGATCTCCTACGTGCTCGGTGATGACGTCACGCTGGTCTCCAGCGCTGAGGAGACCGCCAAGGACGTCTACCGGCTCTTGGTGCGCGAGGGGTTGGAGCGGGGCCCGGACCTGCCGCCGCCGAGCCACCGGTTCCTTACCACGGGCCGGCCAGCCGAGTTCCGCGAGATCGGCCAGCGGTTCCTCGGCCCGGAGCTGGACCTGGTCGACCAGTTCGCCTGGGTCGGTGCGTGAGGTGGACCGATGAAGCTCACCGTCGTTGGGTGCTCCGGATCCATGCCGGGACCGGAGTCACCCGCGTCGTGCTACCTGCTTGAGGCGCCGTACGAGGACCGGACCTTCCGGATCGTGCTCGACCTCGGCAACGGCGCCCTGGGCGCGCTCCAGCAGCACATCCGGCTGGAGACCGTCGACGCCGTCCTGTTCAGCCACCTCCACGCCGACCACTGCCTGGACATGTGCCCGTACTACGTCTTCCGCCGCTACCACCCCGAGGGTCACCTGGGGCAGGTGCTCGTCTACGGCCCGAAAGGTACGGCGGAGCGGCTGGCGCGTGCCTACGACCTGCCGCCGGATCCTGGAATGGCACGTGAGTTCGACTTCCGCGTGTACGGAGAAGAGCCGATGCGGCTGGGACCGTTCCGGATCGAGACCACGCGGGTCGATCACCCCGTGGAGGCGTATGCCCTGCGGATCGAGGACGACCTCGCGTCGGTGGTCTACTCCGGCGACACCGGGCCGTGCGCGGCGTTGGGGGAGCTCGCCGACGGCTGCGACCTGCTGCTGGCCGAGGCGTCGTTCCTGGAGCGTCCCGCCAACCCCCGAGGACTGCACATGACCGGCCGGGAGGCGGCCGAGACCGCCCAGAAGGCGGGTGTGGGCGCGCTCATGCTCACCCACGTCCCACCGTGGACCGACCCGCAGCACGTACTCGCCGAGGCTGTCCCGCACTTCGAGGGGGAGACGACCCTGGCACGTGTGGGCACCGTCGTCACGCTCTGATCCGGCGGCGTGCGACGGCGGCGTGCGACGGGGGTGGTCCGTGCGATCGCCCCTGATGCGCACGGGCCCACAACCACGACCGGCCTGCAATTCCCCGGCCTGTAGTGTCAGCGGCATGACTGCCTCTCGCGCCGACGGCCGACGTACCGACGAACTCCGCCCCGTCACCTTGACCCGCCACTGGCTGGACCACGCGGCTGGCTCGGTGCTGGTGGAGTTCGGCCGGACCCGCGTGCTGTGTGCGGCCAGCGCGAGCACCGGCGTACCGCGGTGGCGCAAGGACAGTGGACTGGGCTGGGTGACCGCCGAGTACGCCATGCTGCCCAGTTCCACCAACACCCGTTCGGATCGGGAGTCGGTCAAGGGGAGGATCGGTGGCCGCACGCACGAGATCTCGCGTCTGGTGGGCCGGTCGCTGCGCGCCATCGTCGACTACAAGGCGCTGGGGGAGAACACGATCATCGTCGACTGTGACGTGCTGCAGGCCGACGGAGGCACCCGTACGGCGGCGATCACCGGTGGCTACGTCGCCCTCGCCGACGCGGTGACGCACCTGCGCGAGCAGGGCGCGTTGACCGGGAACCCGCTGACCGGTTCGGTGGCGGCAGTCTCGGTGGGCATGATCGACGGCGAGCCGCGGTTGGACCTGCCCTACGAAGAGGACGTGCGGGCCGAGACCGACATGAACGTCGTGATGACCGGCGACGGGCGGTACGTCGAGGTGCAGGGCACCGCCGAGGCGGAGCCGTTCGACCGGGAGATGCTTGACCGGCTGCTGGACCTCGCCGCGAACGGGTGCGCCGAGCTCACCCAACTGCAGACCCAGGCGTTGGAAGCGTGACAGAGGCGCGGGTCTTCCTCGCCTCCCGCAACGGTGGCAAACTCGCTGAACTGCGACGGATCCTGACGCCGCTGGTGCCCGACGTCACCGTTTTGGGGCTCGACGACGTGCCGCCGTACGACGAGCCGGCCGAGACCGAACGCACCTTTGACGGCAACGCCTTGATCAAGGCCCGGGCAGCGGTAGCTGCGACCGGGCTTCCATCGGTGGCCGACGACAGCGGCCTGTGCGTCGACGCCCTCAACGGCATGCCTGGTGTCCTCTCGGCCCGGTGGGCCGGGCCGGGCAAGGATGACCGGGCCAACAACGAGTTGCTCCTGCACCAGATGTCCGACGTACCGGACGAGCAACGAGGGGCCACGTTCCGGTGCGCGGTCGCGTTCTGCCGACCCGGGGCCGGCGCCCGTGACGAGGTCGTGTTCGGCGAGATGCCGGGGCGGGTCATCCACGAGATGCGCGGGTCCGGAGGGTTCGGTTACGACGTGCTGTTCTGCGCTGAGGGAGAAGACCGTACGACGGCTGAGATGCCGGCGGAGGAGAAGGACGCGATCAGCCATCGCGGCAAGGCGCTGCGCGCGGTTGCGCCCCTGATCGCCGACGTCCTCACCGCCTGACCGGCGTCACGCCGTACCCACGGTGGCACCCACGGATCGTGCGGCGGCACGGTCGATCCCCCGATGGTGCATGCGGGTGGTCCCTCCCTGCGGCAGACTAGGGCGATGACAGACACCGCGAGCCTCAATCCGAAACTCGTTGTCCGTGGTGCCGACGACGCGATCGCCTTCTACCAGGAAGCGTTCGGTGCGGAACTGCACGAGCGCTACACAGTAGGGGATGCGGTCGTGTACGCGTCACTCACCGTGTTCGGCAGTCTCGTGAGCATCAAGGATGAGGATGACGTCGACAGGTCACCGCTCTCACTCGGTGCCCCCGGTGTCCTTCTCGAAGTCACGACCCCGGACCCCGATGCGGTCGGCGCGGCTCTGGAGAGAGCGGGGGCGAGTGTGATGTTCCCGGTCAAGGACCAGCCCTACGGTGCTAGAGGCGGGCGGTTCCGGGACCCGTTCGGGCACCAGTGGCTGGTGCAGACACCCCTGGAACTGGAGCCGGACCAGGTGCAGGATCGGGTCGAAGACGCCTACGGCTGA
>CAYLOC010000039.1:0-20258 GCA_964385195.1 uncultured Nocardioidaceae bacterium | reverse complement strand
ATGGTTCCCAAACCGCGTTGATGACAACAATCTGCTGCCACAGCACTGCCCTGACTGGTCGAGCCCTGCCAGGACGGCCGAGCGCAGGGTGGCCACCCACGATTCGCTGCCGGTGTTGTCTGCCCCAGTGACCGGAGCTCCCAGCCGCTCCGCAGGAGTCGCGTTTCTGGCCACTTCCTGAACCAGTACGACGCAACGCTGACCGTTGCCACGAGAGGTCCGCATGCGTCGATTCATTTGGACACTCGATGGCGCATGGATATGTGGTTGCTCGGTTGGCTATGCGCTGTCGAAGGCTGCTGCGCTGACGGTTGCCGGCCGGAAGGGCTGAGCCGTCGCCAACGGCTTGGAGCATTCATTCTCGCCACCTGATCGCCGCGTTCCTCCCCGTATAGCCCCGCGTCCCGGCTACTCCCTCCGGATATGGCACAGTCCCCAGCCCCGGCAGGACCTCGCCGATGTCCGGCTCAGGCCGCGGCCTCGAGGTTCAGCAGCATCTGCTTGACCTCGGGACCACCGGCGTACTGGCCGATCGACCCGTCGGAGCGGACCACCCGGTGGCAGGGTACGACGAGTGGGACGGGGTTCAGCGCACATGCGGTGCCGACCGCGCGCACGGCCCTCGGGCTGCCGGCGGCGCGGGCCACCTCGGCGTAGCTCTCGGTCTGGCCGTACCCGATCTGCGGCAGGTGGTGAAGGACACCGAGCCGGAACCCGGTGGCCAGCCGCAGGTCCACCGGTACGTCGAACACCCGGCGCCGGCCGGCGAAGTACTCGTCCAGCTCGGTGGCGACACGGTCCAGCCGGGCCGGTGCCCGGAGTACCCGGGGGCTGACCCGGGTGGCGAGCTCCTGCAGCACCTCGTCGGGGTCGAACGTGGGGAAGCCGATCCGCACCACCCCCTGCGGGGTCGCGGCCAGCAACAGCGGACCGACGGGCGAATCAACGGTGCGGTAGGCGACGTCGAGCAGCCCGTCGGACTCGGCCTCGGCAGCCAGCCGCGTGTGGAGCCGGTCGAGCGTGTCGGCGGAGGCGGGAATGTCGGGAAAGGCGGTCATGGCGTGGTGCTCTCCTGAAGGGATCGGTAGGTCTTGCGGAGCGCGGCGACTCCGTCGGCGGCGGAGCGGCGGGCGGCGGCCTCGGTGCCACCGACGATCGCGGCGACCTCACGGTGCGACAGGCCGGCAATGTGGTGGTATGCCACCGTCTGGCGTTGCTTGCTCGGCAACCGCTTCAGCGCCTCCCACAGCTCGCCGTACTCCTCGCTGTACTCCTCGGTGTCACCACTGCTGCGTTCGGGCACCGTCGCCACGGGCACGGCTTGTCGCTGCCGCGACCGGTGTACGTCGATGGCGCGGCGGTGCGCGATCGTGACCAGCCAGGCCTCGATGTTCGCGTCGGAGTCCAGGCCGGGATAGGCCCGTAGCGCGGACAGGAACGTCTCCGACCAGGCGTCGTCGGCGTCCGCCGGGCCGACAACGGCGCGGCACACCCGCAGCACGGTGGCGCCGTGCTCGGACACGATCTGCTCGAACGGTGGCTTCACATCCGGTAGACGCTCGGTCATCGCCGTTCGTGAGGTCTCGGGGTCGATGCCTGCGGGGAGTCAGGTTCGGTCACCGGAACGCCGCCGGCTGCGACCCGAACTCGGCCGTCGTCGTCCACGCCGGATGCCTCCCCGCGACCCGTCCCGGCGGCGCGATCACCTGCGCCGGCGCGGCCCTGCCCGCCAGCGTCACCAGGTAGTCCTCGGGAGACGGCTCGCGTGCGGCCGCGGACGGCATCGGCTCCGGGCCTCCGCCGGTCAGCCAAGCCGCGGTCTGCGCAAGGGAAAGAGACACCGACGACGGCGGGTCGCCATGCGCCACCCGGGCCAGGGACAGCAAGGCAGCCGCGGCCGCGAGATACCCGGTGGCATGATCCAACAGCTGCGCGGGCAGCTTCCCCGGCTGGTCACCGCCGCCCTCGGCGGCCGCGATCCCGGTCGGGCACTGCACCAACGAGTCGAAGCCACGACGCGCCGACCACGGCCCCGTCCGCCCCCACGCCGACAGCGTCACCACGCTCAGGTGCGGGTGCCGGTCGGCCAGCGCCTCGGCGCCCAGCCCGTACGCCGCCAGCGCGCCCGGCCGGTAACCCTGCACCACCACGTCGGCGGCGGCCAGAAGGTCCTCCAGACGTCGCCGACCGTCCGGCTCGGCGAAGTCCAGGAGCGCGCTGCGCTTTCCGGAGAGAGTGTCCAGCGTCTGGCCGGGGATCTCGGGCAGGCGCGGGCTGTCCACGCGGAGGACGTCGGCTCCCCAGGCGGCCAGCATCCGGGTGGCGACCGGGCCGGCGATGACCCGGGTCAGGTCCAGCACCCGGAGACCCTCGGCGAACCGGCTGCCGGACACCAGTCTGCCGCCGGCCGACGTGGTGCCGTCGGCATGGTGCAGCGTCGACTCCAGCAGCGGCAGGCTGGCCACGGCCCGTCCCTGCGGGTGGACCCCCCACTCTTCCAGGCTGCGTACCGCGTAGCCCAACGCGCCCGCGGCGGCCAGCGCGTCCTCCAGGTCGGCACCGCGCCATCGGCGTACCGCCTGTTCCACCGACGCCGGCTCCTCGTCACACCCGAGCACCCGCAGCGCCCGGTCGCGATGCCAGGAGTAGTTCGTGTGGAGGCGCAGCCAGCCGTCGGCGGTCCGCCAGAACCGGGACAACGGGGCGAACAGGTTCTCGGTGGCGGTGCCGCCGAGACGTGCGTAGCGTTCGCTCCGGGCCGCCAGGGCCACGTGTTCGGTCTCGACCGTGGCAGGTGCGGCCGGTCGCTGCGTGCGCGCCGCGTCCAGCTCCGCCGCGGCGAGCGTCGTCGCCGAGACCGCTGCCACCATCGCCGGCATCGCGGGGAACACCGACGGCAGCAGACCGTCGGTCGTGCCGCGCACGTCCAGCCGTTCCAGCGCCGACGGGCGACCTCCCAGGGTCGACCATGCGTGCGTCAGGAGTCGGTGGGTCGCCGGGTCCGGCAGCATCTGGCAAGGATAGTCGGAGGTCGGGCGCCGCCCGGCTGACTAGCCTGGCGCGCATGGGCGCAGCCAGCTACCTCTCCCTCTCCGGTGAGGGGGCTGCAGAGACGGAGGTCCGCCGGTCCCGGTTCCTGTGCCGGGTGGCGCGCGTCGAGACGCGGGAGCAGGTCCATGCGCTGGTGGAGGAGGAGCGCCGTCGGCACCACAGCGCCGGGCACCACTGCTCCGCATTCGTGCTCGGACCGGACGCGGCCGACCGCGGCAGCAGCGACGACGGCGAGCCGTCCGGAACGGCCGGTGCCCCCATGCTGGAGGTCCTCACCGGCGCTGGCGTCAGCGACGTGGCCGCGGTCGTGAGTCGCTATTTCGGCGGGGTGCTGCTCGGTGCCGGCGGACTGGTGCGCGCGTACGGCGATGCGGTGCGCCACGCTCTTGAGACGGCCCCTCGTGTCGGCCGGGCCAGGATGACGGAGGTCGCGGTGCTCCTCGACCATGCCCAATCCGGGCGCGTACAGCATGAGCTGCACCAGCAGGGCGTTCTGGTATCCGCGGTGACCTACGCCGAAGGCGTCACGGTGCACGTGCTGGTGCCGGTGGCGGAGACCGAGGGCTTCGCCGCGCGGATGCGGGCACTGACGTCAGGCGGCGCAGTGGTCACCCCCGGCGCGAGCCGCTGGGTCGACGTACCCGTCACGGCTGGTCCCGCTTCCTGCCGCGATGGGTCCGGTCGGGCATGATGTTGATGTGAGCGAGCAGCCATCGGCCCGGATCTTCACCCGCCCGGCCGCGCGCGCCTGGCGCTGCGCGACACCTGACGCGACAGCGCGGGACTTCCACCGCACCATGCCCGGGTACGCCGCTACGCCACTGACCGAGGTCCCCGGCCTGGCCGGCCCGCTCGGTGTCGGCCGGGTCTTCGTGAAAGACGAGTCGGCCCGGTTCGACCTGGGGGCGTTCAAGATTCTCGGTGCGTCCTACGCGGTGTTCCGGGCCCTGTCCGCGCGCCTCGACGGGACCGCACCGTCGTCGCTGAAAGATCTGCGCACCGCCTTGGAGCGGGCCCCCGGTCCGCGACTGGTGACCGCCACCGACGGCAACCACGGCCGGGCGGTCGCCCGGATGGCGGCCGCACTCGGGCTGGGAGCGGAGGTGTTCGTCCCCGAAGTGGTCACCGACAAGACGGTCAGCGCGATCGCGGGCGAGGGAGCCGAAGTGACGGTGGTGCGCGGACCGTACGACGAGACCGTGCGCCAGGCCAGCAAGGTGGCGGCGGACACCGGTGCGTTACTGGTCCAAGACACCGCGTGGGAGGGGTATGAGCAGATCCCGGCCTGGATCGTCGCCGGGTACGAGACGCTGTTCGCCGAGATCGACGAGCAGCTCGCCGCCGCCGGGGCCGACCCAGCCGGGCTGGTCGCCGTACCGACCGGCGTCGGGTCGCTGCTGCAGGCGGCGGTCCAGCACCACCGCGGAGCCGACGAGGGGGCCACCGGTGCGGTGGTGCTGTCGGTGGAGCCGGACACGGCGGCGTGCGTGCTGTCCAGCCTGGCTGCCGGGGAGCCGGTCACGGTGCCGACTGCGGCCACCCGGATGGCGGGACTGAACTGCGGCACGGTGTCGCGGCTGGCCTGGCCGGTGCTGCGCGACGGGGTGGACGCGGCCGTGGCGGTGACCGAGGGGGAGTGTGAGCGCGCCGAGGTGGACCTGTCCTCGGCGGGAGTCTCCTCCGGGCCGTCCGGGGCCGCGTCCCTGGCTGGCGCTCGGGTGCTGCTGGCCGCACAGGGGGCGGGGCTGCCGGACCTCTCGGCGGCCACCGCGGTCCTGCTGAGCACCGAGGCAGCCCGAGGCACTTCTTTTGTTGTTTCGCCCTCATCGCACTCAAAACTTCACTAACCTCGGGAAGGTCTGGCTGACCCGCCAGTCGCTACTCGTTGAGGTGCAGAGCCGGGGAGTGCGTCGTGGAACCAGGACGCTTCGCGTGTCCAGCCCGGGGCGTCGCGCTGCCGTGGGCGTCTACGCCACCTCCTTCGACCTGGGGTTGCCGTGCGCGTTGACGTGGCCCGGCCGTACGTCGCGGCCGAACCGGGAACCACGGCCGAGCTGTGCATCGATGTCGTCAACACTGAGCAGATCATTGACGGGGTTTCCGCGCGGCTCATCGGGCTCCCGGCGGACTGTGTCACCGCCGATCCCGTGGTGCTCCCGCTGTTCCCGGACAGCGCGGGCCAGCTCCGGCTGACGCTCGCCGTACCCAGCAGCCTCCCCGCCGGCCGGCACCCGTTGACGGTGGAGATCATCTCCCGTGGGGCGCAACTGCCCCCGCGGTACGTCGATGTGGACCTCGACGTGTCCGCCCGACCGGCCCTGGAGGTCAGCGCGGCACCGCAACTGGTGTCGGCGCATCGCTCCGCACGGTTCGTGGTCGAGCTGGCCAACACCGGCAACGTGCCCCTGGAGGTCGGGCTCGGGGCGACCGAGGCCGACCGGGCCTCCCGCGTGCGGTTCGACCCAGAGGTCACCCCCCTCCCGCCGGGAGAGACGATCCCCGTCCTGATGGGCGTCCGCGGGCCCCGGATGCTCGCCGGCGGGGAGTTCGAGCGGGTCTTCACCGTCGAGGCGACCCCACGGCGTACCGACACCGATGAGCCCCCCTCGCCCGACGAGCCGGGGCTGGCACCGCAGCGGGTCATCGTGCGGCTGAACCAGCGTGCGTTGATCAGCCGCGGTCTGCTCACCGCCTGCATCCTCGCCGGCATCGTCGCCCTCTGGGCCGGGGTGTTCCTTCTCGGGATGACCAAGATCTTCGCCACCGACCCCTTGACCAAGGCGGCACCGGCATCGTTCTTCGCGGCAACACCAGCCAAGCACCAGACGCCCAAGGCCCAAGCGGCGTCGGTGCCCGGGGAGCGGTCTGCGGTGATCGAGCCGGTCAGCGCCACCCGCAACCCCGCGGTCCCTGCCGGCGCCCTGCCGAAGAGCGGCGAGGTGGCCCCCGGACTCGGCGGGTCCATCACCGGGACGGTCCGCGCCGCCAGCACCGGCCAACCCGTCGGCCGGATCCTGGTGCAGGCCGTCCGCGACGGCAAGGACGGACCGGAGATCGTCAGTTCCGCAGCCACCCAGAAGGACGGCAGCTACACCCTGGCCGGGTTGTTCCCCGGCACGTACTACCTGAAGTTCAGCGCGCAGGGTGTGGACACCGTGTGGTTTCCCTCAGCATCCACGCGCACAGCGGGTACGCCGGTGACGGCCGTCGCCCAGGAGACCACCAGCGGCCGCGACGTCACCGTCACCGGGAAACCGGCGACGATCTCCGGCACGATCGACCCCGGGGACACGCTCAAAACCGTCGTCGCCACCGTCGTCGCCCGACCGTTGAACAACCCCAACGCGGCCGGCCCGGTCGCGAAGACCAAGACCGACGCCAACGGCGCCTACACCCTCACCGGCCTCCCCGCGCCCGGGGACTACCAGGTCACGTTCACCGCCGACGGGTACCAACCCACCAGCGTGGCGGTCTCCGTGCGCGGCGGAGACCACCGACTGCAGCCGGTCGTCGTCCTCGGCGCCAGCACCGGACAGATCAGCGGCACGGTGACCGACGGCAGCGCACCCCTCGGCGGAGTCACCGTGTCGACCACCGTGGACGGCACCGACGTGAAGGTCAAGACCCCCACCACCGGCCGCGTCGGCGCCTTCACCCTCGGCCGGCTCCCCACGCCCTCGACGTACGTGCTGACGTTCTCCGCTCCGGGACACGGCACCCAGACCGTCGTGATCGACCTGAAGGCCGGGCAGAGCCGCGGCAACGTCGACGTCACGCTGGCGCCGGGGACCGGCAGCGTCACCGGACGGCTCGTCGACGCCAAGGGGCACGGCCTCGGCGGCGCCACGGTCACCGTCGGTGGGAGCACGAGCACGGCTGAGGAGGGCGATGACACCCAACCCGCGACCAAGACACTCACGTCGGGCTCGGTCGGCAGCTTCGTCGTCAACGGCTTGCACTCACCGGGCTCCTACACGCTGACCTTCACCCTGGATGGCTACCGGTCGGCCACCGTCCCCGTCACGCTGCAGGCGAACAGCAAACCACCGAAGGTACGGGTCACGCTGACCCAGCAGGTCGGGGCGATCACCGGCCAGATCCTCGGTCCGGACGGTGACGCCTACGTCGGCGCCACCGTCACCGCCACCAACGGCAGCAAGGTCTGGACCGCGGTGTCCAGCGCCCCCGGTGGCGTCCTGCCACACGGCGGCTATCGGATCGACGGCCTCCAGCCGGGCAGCTACAGCGTCACCGTGACCGCCCCCGGGAAGCAACAGCAAACGGCCCTGGTGACCGTCACCGCCGGTACGGCGGCCACGCAGACACTACGGCTGGGACGGTGACATGCGCCTCGAGGTGACGCCCCAACAAGCCGAAGCCGTGCCCGGACAGCCGGTGCCGATGTCCATCACCCTCACCAACACCTCATCGGTGATCGGCGGGTACGTCGTCCGGGTGCTCGGCGCCGACCCCGGCTGGGTCACCCTGGAGACCGAGAACGTCTCCTTGTTCCCTGACGAGTCCCGCACCCTCGAGGCCAGCGTCACCGTCCCCGAACGCATCCTCGCCGGGGGTCGGCGGATCGCGATCCAGGTCCGCGAGCTCACCCCGCCCGAGGACAGCCGCGTCATCGACGTCGACCTGACTGTTCCGCAGCTGGCCTCCACCGAGGTGCGGGTCGACCCGCTGACGCTCACGGCGGGCCGACGGGGCAGCTACAGCCTGATCGTCCACAACACCGGCAACACCCCCATCGACCAGACCCTGTCCGGAGACGACGCCGAGGCCAAGGTCCGGTTCGAGTTCGAGCCGGCGAGGGTGGCACTTCCGCCGGGCGAGCACGCGGTGGTCGACCTGCGAGCCTCCGCACGCCGGAAGCTCATCGGGTCTCCCGCCGTACGCACCTTGGGCATCTACCTCGACAACCCCGACGACCCGGCACCACCGCGGGGGAGCCGTGACCCCAGCAACGCACTGGCCACGGCCACCCTCGTGCAACGGCCGGTCCTTGCCCGTGGCGCACTGTCACTGCTGGGCCTGCTGGCCGCCATCACCGTCTTCGGCGTCGTCATCACCCTGGCCATGTCGCGCCTGGCCGGCCAGTCCGCCGCCGATCGCGACCTGGCGCTGCAGGTGGCCCAGGCGCGCAACTCCGAAGCCACCACCGGCACCGGCGCGCTGGCCGGCACCGTCACCTTGCTGACGTCCGGACAGCCGGTGCCGGCGGTCGCCGTCGCGATCTACCCCGCCGACGACACCAGCACGACCATCGCGACGACCGCCACCGGAAAAGACGGCACGTACACGATCGGCCAGCTTCCTGCCGGCAAGTACAAGGTGGCCTTCCGTGGCGCCGGGTTCGTGGAGCTCTGGTACCCCGGCGCCACCACCCCGGACGGCGCGACCGCGGTCTCGCTCGGGGAGGGGCAGCAACGCAAGGGGCTCAACGTCACGATCGGCGGTGTCCCGGCCACGATCAGCGGGACCGTCTCCGGCAGCGACGTCGCCGGTGCGACCTTGCAGCTACGCACGGTGCAGTCCGGGAACCAGAAGGACGGCGGCGCCGTCATACAGACGGTTCCGGTCGCGGCGGACGGAAAGTTCACCCTCGGCAACGTCCCCTCGCCGAGCGTCTACCAGGTCGTGGTCAGCAAACCCGGCTACGCGACGTCCGTGCAACAGGTCGACGTCGGGGCGGGGGAGAACCGCAGTGGTATCAAGGTCGTGCTCCGCAAGGGAGACGGACTCATCTCCGGCACCGTCACCTCACCCGCCGGCCCGCTGGGCGGGGTGTCCCTCACCGCCACCACCCGCCAGGGCGAGTCCAGCACGGTCTCGCTCACCCAGGGCGACGTGGGAGCGTTCACGCTGCGCCGGCTGGCCACCCCGGCGAAGTTCACCCTCGTCGCCAGCAAGCCCGGCTACGCCTCGCAGACGCTGACCCTGACGCTGGATGCCGGGCAGAAGCTCACGGGAGTGTCGATCACCCTGACCCGGTCGGCCGGTGCGCTGACCGGCACGGTCCGGCTCGCCGACGGCGGAGACCCGGCACCCGGGGTCTCGGTCACCGTCACCGACGGCGTGTTGACCGTGCAGACCGAGACCGAGAGCACCGCCCAAAGCGTCGGAACCTGGAACGTCGGGGGGCTCCCCGTGCCGGGGACCTACACGGTGACGTTCTCCCGGCCGGACCTGCAACCACAGACGGTGTCGGTGTCCCTGGACGGCACCGGCCATATCACGCCCGGGTCCTACGGTGCTCGGATCTCCGACTCCGGGATCGCGGTGCGGATGCAGTCGGCGACCGCAGTCCTGCACGGCGTGATCCGGCAGGCCCAGCCGGCGGGCAGCGGGCGACCTCCGCGACCGGCGGGGGAGGCCACCGTCACGCTGACCTCCGGAAGCGCGACGTACACCATGACGACCGCGTCGGTGCCGCATGCCATGGCAGGGTCCTACCGGTTCCAGTCCCTTCCACCGGGCACCTACACCGTGAGCGTGAGCCGGTTCGGGACGCGACCGACCTCGACGATCCTGACGCTTGCGGCCGGGCAGGAACGAGAGTTCAGCACGGTCCTGGCGATCCCGGCGTCGATCACCGCCCGGGTCATGGGCACCGACGGCACCACGCCACGGGCCGGGTGGACCGTCGAACTGTACGTCGCCGACCAGTTCCCCAAGACTCCGGTTGACACCACCCGGACCGACAGTGACGGACGGTTCACCTTCCCGGTGGTCGACGCCCCGCAGGCGTACGTGATCGTCGTCCGCCCCACGGCGCACAGCGGGGCCGCGGCGAGTATCACCGTGCAGATCAAGGCCAGCGAACAGCTGGGCTCCACCCACGACACCAACCCCTCCTACCGCGACCTCACCATCAAGGCGGACCCCGGTGACTGACTCCCGACCAGGCCGGTACGGCGAAGCGGCGCCGGTGGTGCAGACCCGTCCCCAGATGCGCACCGGTGCCGGAACCCCGGTCGTGCTCACGGTCACCATCACCAACGCAGCCGCGGCTGCGCGGTCCATGATGGTCACCGCACTCGGGCTGGAGTCCTCCTGGCTGGACGGCCCCACCCGCACCGCGCCGGTCCCACCGGGGGAGAGCACGGAGGTGCAGATCCAGGTCGCACCGGAGACCGGCGCCCTTCCCGCCCGGTACCCGTTCGCGCTCGCCGTGCAGGCGCTGGACCCGGCCTCCGGCGAGGCGACCGCATCGACGTCGCTGACCGATCTCGTCCTGACGGTGGACGCCCCCGGCTCGGTCAGCGTCGAGGTCGTGCCGGCCTCGTCCAAGGCGGTGTGGCGACAGCGGCTCGCCGTTCTCCTGCGTAACACCGGCGCCACCACCGACAGTGTGTATCTGGAGAGCCAGGCGTCGAGCTCCTCTCCGGTGCGACTGAAACAGGACCTGGTGGAGATCCGCCCCGGCGAGACCGTCAAGGTCCACGGTCACATCCGGGTAGCCCACCCGCAGTTCATCGGGCAGCGCATGCGGCACGCGTTCACCATCACCGCCCACGGCCGCGGCGCGCCGCGTCGCGCCCAGGGGACTCTCACCGCCGTACCGATCCTCGGACCGACCGCTACCAAGGTCACCGCGCTGATCGCGGTCGTCGCGGTCTGGGCGACGCTGGCGGTGCTGTTCATCCCCAAACTCGCCGACTACGTCCACGACCGGCAGGCGACGACGGCGACCAGCACGCACACCTCACCAGGAGCCCAGAGTGGGAACGGCTCCGGGAGCGCGGAGGGGGCAGGTACCGCGGGCACCGGCTCCGGTGGTGACTCGGGCCACGGCACCGGCTCCGGCGCGGCTTCGGGTGGCGGAAAGAAACAGGCGGCGAGCGGTACGGCGAAACCGGCCGCGGTGCAGTTGAACGGCGTTGTGCAGGGTGAGAATCCCGGTGGCGTCACCGTCGACATCAAACCGACGTCGTTGGTGAGCCAGGAGGCGCTGCAGGCCGTCCCCGTTGCGTTCTCCACCCCGCTGTCCGGAGCCGGGAAGACACCGGCCGAGGCCGTCTACCTCATGCAGGATGTCGCTGTCGGAGAGCATCGCAGGGTCGTGACCGGCGATGACGGAGCCTGGTCCTTCCCCGGCGTCCCCCAGCCCGGGTACTACCTGCTGACGTTCTCCAAGCCCGGCTACCAGACCCAACGGTTCATCGTCGACTCCTCCGGCACGAAGGCGACCAAACCGTTGGAAGTGACCATGCAGGCAGGAGACGGGAGCCTGTCCGGGTCGGTCGCTGGCCCGGACGGCCCGGTCGGTGGCGCGACCGTCACCATCACCGACGGAACCACCACGATCACCACGAGCAGCACCACCACCGGTGCCGGCAACCCGGTCGGCACCTGGGCGGTGGACGGACTGTCGACACCCAGCAACTACCTCGTCTCGGTGACCAAGCAGGGATACGGCACCGAGTCAAAGCTGATCACGGTCGCAGCAGGGAGCTCGGCGCAGGTCACGACCCACCTGCGCACCGGCGTCGGCTCACTGGTCGGCACGGTGTCCGGCGTGGACACGCAAGGCCTCCATCGCGGGGTCGGCGGCGCGACCGTGACCGCGACCAACGGCACCGTCACCCGGACCGCGACCACCGTGACGCGCGGGCCGGTGGGGCGCTACACCCTGACCGACCTGCCGGTGCCGGGGACCTACACCGTCACCGTCTCCGCCGACGGGTACCAGCCGCAGACCACCAAGGTGCACTTCCGTGCCGGTCAACCACAGGCCCGGGTGGATGCTCAGCTCACCCTGTCCAGTGCCGTCGTCGACGGAACCATCACCACCAGCGCGGGCGACGGCCTCGTCGGGGTCGGTCTGGTGCTGCGTAACGACAAGAACACCTATAAGACCACCACGGCCTCCCAACCGCGTGGCGCGTTCCGGTTCAACGGGGTGGCGCCTGGCACCTACGTGTTGTCGTCGGAGAAGTTCGGGTACCACACCGACTATGTCACCGTGCAAGCCTCGGCAGGCGGAACCACCAGTATCGACCGGACCCTGCGTGCGGTGAAGGGGACCGTGCTGGCCGCGACCGCGCGCATCCGCGGCTCGGTGCAGGACGCCCGCACCGGCGGCCCGATCACCTGTCCGCAGGGCGAGAGCCACTGCATCACCGTTTCTGTGCAGCCGACCGGTGGGACGCAGAACGAGCGGACCGTGCGTACCCGCATCGCTGCCGGCGAGGAGTACACCCTGCCCGGTACCAAGGCGAAGGGGCTGCTTCCGGGCAGCTACCAGGTCACGGCGAGCGCGCCCACGTACGAGCCGGTCACGATCGAGGTACCGGTCGCTCTCGGAGCCCTGGTGACCGCGCCGGTCATCCAGCTCAATCCTGACCCCGTCATCCAGGGCCAGCTCCGGTACGTCGTGGGCCGCCCCCACGGGGTCACGTGCGTGTGGGCGATACGGGTCACCGCTGACGACCAGCCACCCGCGTGTAGCGAACCGAAGTGCGCCTCCCTTGCGGAGGCCACCGGGCCCGATGAGCCCGTCTGCGCCCTGGTCGCAGGCGATGACACCTACCGGATGCGGTTGCCCGGGCACGGTACGTACACCGTTTATATCGAACCCAGTGACCCCGAGTACGTCGCGCCGCCGCCGGTCACCCTGCAGCTCGGTCTGGGCGAGGTGAAGCAGCAAGACGCATTGCTGCATCGACTCGGCCGCATCGACGTACAGGTGCTGGAGCCGGGGCCGGGCGGCGAGCTGCTCGCCTCCCCCCACGCCAAGGTCATGCTGGCCGACTCCCACGGGAAACTCATGCGGTCACCGCGCGCCGACGTCGACGGGACGTTCCGGTTCGACAGGCTGCAGCCCGGCACCTACTTGGTCTCCGCGAAACAGGGCACGCTGACCTCTCCGCAAACAGAGGTGAGAGTGGGGCTCGACCAGGAGGTAGAAACCTCTCGTGCGGTGACCCGCGCAGTCAGTGCGGCACTGGGCCGGGTCATGTACGTCTACGACGGCAAGCCCACACCGGTTGCGGGAGCCGACGTGGAGATTCAGGGGATCACCGGCTACGACGACGAAAAGCCCGTCTACCAGAGCGTCCACATCACCACCGATGACCACGGGTGCTTCGCCCTGTACACCAAGACGGTTCCGAAGGGCGGGCCGTGCCAGGACCTTGCGGCGGGCACGGCATCGGCGGTCAAGCAGGCGATCCTCAGCAACGCCGTCACCGTCCGCGTCACCGCCGACCACCTGACCGGGCTCCCGGCCCAGAAGGTGCGGCTCCAGCCGGCACCCCTGATCAACACGTTCACGCTGGGCCTGATCCCGGTCCAGTTCCGCGGGGAGCTGGAGGTCGAGCCGAGCGGGCCGGAAGACCTCAGCGAGGCGTCCGTCGAGGTCCTCACGTCACCACCCGGTGCCGGGGACGTCGAGGTGAAGGTCAGTGACGACGGTGAGCTGACCTGGAGCGACAGCAAGTACGGCCATCGCATCTACCCAGGCACCTACCAGGTCCGCGCGCAACTGCACGGATACACCAGCGCCACCGAGACCATCACCTGCCTCCCGGCGGACGGCACCTGCGGTCCACAACACCTGGTGCTCTACCGGAAGGGGAGCCTCACGTTGACCGTCCTGGAGCCGGACGACCCGGTTCCCGCGGAGGGTCCACGCGTGAAACTGCGGTTCTCCGGCGACACCGACGCGCGAACGGTGACCCTGGACGCCCGTACGCACTCCACGACGATCGACGGTTTGTTGCCGGTGCGACCGGGTCACGCCGGGCAGTCCCTGGAACACCTGGTCGTCACCGACGCTGGCTACCAGGAACTCGACCCCGACGACCTCGACAGCGTGGCCGCTTGCACCAACGAGGACGGCAAGGTCGACGCGAGCGCAGCTATCCGACCCGGTGAACAGCGGACCTGCACGGTGGCACTACGACGTCTCGGCGCCATCAGCGGGCAGGTGACGGGCGTGGTCTCGTGGCCGGACAGCACCCCGATGCGGTACGAGGACCTCAAACAGGCCACGGTGACGGCCTACCCGTGCAGTGCCACAGGCCGCACTGAAGACGGGATCGTCTACTGCACGAAGATCGATCAATCCGACGCCTTCTCCGACACCACCGATGCGAACGGCGACTACTCGATCACCGGCACCAGGGCGCGGGAAGGGCTTCGGGCCGGTTACTGGTGGCTGACGGTCTCCAAGAAGGACTTGAAGTTCCAGGCGGCATGTGGTCATCCGATGACGATCGACCAGAAAGCGCGGTGCGGCAGCACCGTGAACCTGCAGCGAGCCAACACGGCGTGGCCGGACGCCACGCAAAACCCCACCTTGTGGCTCAACCGGGTCAAGCTGGACGTGCAGATCACGGACCAGTACAAGCAGAAACCGGAGAATCTGACCGTCAGCCTGCGCGATCTCGGGGGCCGTCAGTTGGCAGTCGCCAGCGGCGGTGTAGGCGGCTTGTACCACTTCGCCGACGTGGTGCCTGGTACGTATTGGGTACACGCGGTCGGTGACAAGTTCAACGTCTCCGAGACGAAGGTCACCATCGTCCGCACAACTAAGACCAACCAGCCTGTGGTCACTCGCAAGATGCGCGTGTCGCGGGGTACAGCGATCGTCACCGGAACTGTTAACGCGTTGCAAGGAGCCAACCAACAGGCATCTGGTCTTGCAAACGTGACGGTCTGCGTGGTCGACGCGGATCCCGTGGATGATTCGACCTGTGCTGATCCGGTGACGGGTACGGATGGCGATCCGTTGAAGGCCACGACCACCGACAATGGGCAGTACCGCTTCACGACCGTTCCCTACGGGGACTTCTGGGTCGTCTACCTACCGCCAGCAGGCTACAAGCCGACGCATTCGGACAAGTTGACGTTCGGACCGGCCCACATGGGGACGATCCTGAGTCCCACGCTGGTGCGCGTCACGCACGTCGTCACCGTCACGGTCACGGGACCGGACGGCGTCGACTTGTCCGGGTGGGTGACCTCGCTGATCCCGACCGACACTTCGACGTACCCGAACCCGACACTCACACCACCAACGCTGGCGGGCTCTGACGCGGGCACGTACACCGTTGAGATGCGCGGTCCACTCGGCAACGGCGTACCGTTCGGGTGCTGGAAGTTCGGATTGGACAAGCCCAGCGGGCACTACGGAGATCTGAGTCTGTCCGAGGCCCCGAGCGGGTCGGACTCGCAGTGCCCTGACGGGTCTTTCTGGGTGCCCGAAACCGGCGACGAAGCGGTCTCCGTGGGCTACACGCTAGACGCGAGCAAGGTGACCGTACGCGTGACAGCCACGCCTCTGTCGCCGAACCTGCTCCGACCCTGGCTCGCCCACCTCTCGGTCACCCAAGGCGGGGACACCGTGGCGGACGGGCTCACCGCGTTCGTATCGGAGACGCAGACGCTGTGGCTACCCAACGGGCAAGGCTATACGTTCACCGCCACGCCGTTGTCCTTCTACCGGCCTGCGTGGAAGGTGGGAAAGACAACGGGAGTGACGGTGTCCGACGGCGGTGTCAACGTGAACGTGAACATTTCGGAGAACCCTGCGTCGGTAACGGTGCAGACCCATGGGGCAGACTCCGATTTCCCACAGACGGTGACGATCGTCTACCAGAATGGTCTGCAGCCGGAAGCTTACCTTGGTGGTGTCGTGCGCGAGTCCGACGATCCCTATACGTTTGCCGACCTCCCTGCAGGTAACTGGACGATCAATGTCTCCGCGCCCGGCGGCGCAACCTCGGATCCGGTGACGGTCACGCTGGTGGGCGGACAGAACGGGGACGACGGCGATGGGGAGACTGTCCAGCTCAAGGAGCCCAAGTTCCACCTGGACCTCTCCGTCGACGCAGGGGAGCCGCTCGCCCCGGATGATTCGGGAGCCTACGTACCCTCGACAGCGGACATCACGGTCACACCAAAGAACGGCAACGACGCGGTCTGGTCGAAGGATGACGCTCCCCTGCCGTTCGACCAGAAGGTCGACCTGGATGCCGGGACCTACACCGTCTCCGCGAAGGCAACCGTGCCGGTAGGAGACACGGGCGACGGCAACGCCGTCTGGCGCGCCGACAAGGAAGTGATATTCCCCGGAGACAGCCAAGCGACGCTGACCTTGGCAGAGCAGCCGGCCAAGGTCAGCGTCAACACAACCGGTGCCGCGGCCGACCACCCGTTGGATCTGTCTTTCACCTTCGAGAATGGCCTATCGCTTGACTGTCCAACCGGCGCCACGTGCGCGGGACGAGTCAGCGATGATCCTGTTTTGTTCGATAACCTGCCGCCGGGTGGCTGGACCTTCACAGCCACCGACCAGGACGGGAACTCGACCAAGCGGGAAGTCGCTCTGCACTCCGGCGACAATGGGACGATCACGCTTCCGGACCCGTCTCCGCTCATCACATTCCAGGTGGAGGCTGATCCTGCGATTCCCGACGACCCCATCGACACTGTGGATCTTGTCATCCAGCACAAGATCGGCCCTCAGGACTGGAAGGCAATTGAGGAGTGGCCCGACTTCGACCTCACCGGCACGAAGGACCTGCGCCTGCTTCAAAGTGAGACGTACCGAGTTGTCGCCATCCCCGATGACACCACGACATGGCCGAAGGTTATCTCGGATCAGTTCACGGTCACGAAGTCGAAGACCGTCACGGTGACGGTCTCGGAAGTCGCAGGGTCTCTCCAGGTCCAGACGACCGGTGCTACGAAGCAGGCTCCGCAGACGCTGACCTTCGCTTTTGGTGGTGCGCAGGTCGTCGGCTTGTGTGATGGCGACTCAGATCCGTGCATGAGGAAGACCGATGACCCAAGTTCGTTCGATGACCTGGTGATCGGTAGTTGGACGGTGACCGCGACCGTAGGCTCCGGGAACAACGAACGGACCGCCACGTGCACGCGAGATGTCAACAACGGCGACACGACGCCCATCGTCTTGCCTATGCCCACCAAGAAGGGAGCCACGTGCCAACCATAGGGAGCGCAACGCGGTCCGCCCCGGGTTGTCAGCCTGGCCCAGGCGTGCGCCGGTCGGGTTTCAGCACCAGAACATGAGCGCAGCGACGTTCTGGCCCGTCACCGCCCACGCGATTTTCAGACCTGGCGGGTGGCTCCTCAGGAGCAGTGGAATTCGATCGCGCAACGGCATCCGGCACCTCGCCGCACGAGACTATCCTGGCCAGCAAAGGAAGGAGCCCACCGTGAACGAGGCGCGCCATTGCGCCAACTGCAAGGCAGTGCTGCCGACAGATTGGCCCTCCGAAAACCACTACTGCGCCAAGTGCAATGCGGCCTGGCAGAAGGGACAAACTACGCGAGACCAAGCGGCTTCATCCGAGAACGACGCCGGGCCGCCTCGCTGAGCTATCGCAATAGACGATCGGCCCGCGGTACGTGATCCAGTCTCTGGGCCTTGCCGATGGAGCAAGGCAATATTGGGGCGGTAGAGGGTCGCGTGGGTTGGTCCGTGACGTGGTCGGCTGGTGCGAGGCATGATGGCGCCGTGAGTGGTGACGATGGGCACGACAGTGTGGAGTTCGGTGGCGGGCCGGGGCATCGTAGGTGGTGGCTGGTCGGCGGCGTTGTTGTGCTGGTGGCGGTGGTCGTGGTCGTGTTGGTGGTGCGTCACCAGACCGGCTCACAGTCTGCGGGGCCTTCCGCGGCTGTCACTCCGACAGCGGAACACACCCCGGCGTCGCCTTCTCCCTCGCTGGGTCCGACGCCGTCGATTGCGTCCTCGCCTGCTCCTGGCCCCACGTCGAGGTCCACACCGCCGCCCAAACAGGTGCGTACATCGAAGATCGACACGGCGTGGTTGCACGCTCGTACCGACTACGACGTGTTCGCCCGTGGCGACGGGGAGCTGGTGCGGATCCGGCCGGCCACGGGCACCATGACCCGTACGGTTCTTCCTCCGCTGGACAGCACCGGACCGGTCTGGTTCGTGGTCCGCCATGGAGTGGCGCTTGTGCACCCGCTGGACTTCGTCTCTGACTACCGGATCCCCGACGACAAGCCGGCGCGGGTGGCCAAGTCCATCCGCAACGGCGGCATGCTGCTTCCCGGCCCCCGGTCAGGCCTGGTGTGGGCCGAACAGGTCGTGGACGGTGAGGATGCAGGAAAGCCAACGTTTCGGCTGCTGCGGCTGGACGGATCACCCACCGGCGTCTCGGTCACGGTGCCGGCAGAGCTGGGGCGCCCCCAGGTGGCATCCGACGGTACCGGTGGGTTGTTGATCTCCGGCCGTGGCGGCGCCTACCTCAGCCACGGCCACGGGCTGCATCGGGTGACCCACGGCTCGGTGGTGGCCACCGGTCCGAAGACGATGGTGTTGGTTGAGTGCGACACCCATGGACGCTGCCGCCCGGTTGTGGCGGACCGGGTGACCGGTGATCGACGGTCTCCTCCTCAACTACCTGGCTGGCTCGCGAACGGGTCCGCCTTCGGGGTCACCTCACCGGACGGGCAGACCCTGGCCGTAGCCTCCGGGGTCGGCGACAGCCCGATCATCACCATCATCGACCTGGCCACCGGCCATACCCGCACCGTGTCGGTCCGGGTGCACATCGGCGTACCGTCCCGATCCAGCGCACAGATGGCCTGGTCACCGGACAGCAAGTGGCTCTTCGTCGCTGCCTACGACGGATCGTTGAAGGTAGTCAACACCGACACCGGGCGGGTACGGGACCTCGGGGCGGCAGGGTCGGACGTCGAGCAGGTCGCGGTCCGGAAGGCACCAGCACAACGCCACAAGTCGCTCGCCCCCGCCAGCAAGGAACACGCCGATGGTTCATAACCGGAAAGAGTTGGCGGCACTCGCAGCGGCCGCCGCGGATATGCACGTAGGCGGTCTGGTCTCCCCTTTCTAGCCGGGGTTCTCGGCAACGTGAACTCCCTGGGGCCATTGGACAGGCATTCAGAACGCGCCGAGCACTGGCCGGTCCGTGATCGTCGACTCCTGCAGCAGGGGAACCGTCGGCTACGGGCGGCAAAACCCAGCAATGCTGTTTCGCTCGACGATCGATCTGCGGGACAACAGCTTCGCAAGGATGTCAAGGATTGGTTCAGCAGTCCACCAAGCGAATCGTCGGATCGAGGAGCTGAAGGTCAGCCCTATCGGAGCTGACGACCGTGGCGCGATGTCGGCGCGCTGCAAGCACCACCGACGCGTCAACAACATCGTGTGTTCCGGCAGTGCCGCACAGGATCCCTGCGGCCCGAGCTCTGGTGTCGGTCAGCGGTTCCACGACGACGCCACGTGCGTTGAGCAACCGGGCCAATCGCGCTTGCCGTCCGCCGCCTTGCCACACCTGGCCGACCACCCCCGTCGGCACCACCACGAGCCGGTGCTCCTGGCGTGCCACCTCGATGACTGCTGCAGTGGCACGGTCATTGCGCTCGACCGCAGTCAACGCCCCGGCGTCGAGGACCAGGCTCAACGCTGCTCGGCTCGGGCCAACCGGGCTCGTGCCTGCGCCAGCTCCTCGTTGGTCACGGGGCCGCCCGTGTCGTGGAACAGCTCAGCCAGCACAAGGCCGAGATCCTCGCTGTCCACCCGCGCCCGTCCGGCGTCGTTGAGCCAGGCGCTCACGGACTTCGCCCTTCCTTCTGCGACGTCTTGGCGCGCCCGTTCCGCAACGGCTGGGTCGAGGCTCACGGTCACCTTGCTGACAGTCATACTTTTACCTTACCATCGCTGTGTTTCCGCACCGTCACGCAGCGGGATCGCCATCAGAGGCCGTGGCCGAGTAGCCGACGATGGTCGATGAGAGCCAGCACTTGCCGTCCTGCAGGAGGGTGACGACGTGCGTATCGCAGCTGCGGACATGGTCGATCCAGATCGACGTGTCAACCAGGATCACGCGGGAGTTGGCCGTCGCCGCGGGACCTGTGTTGCGGCGGTCTCACTCCCGGCGAGCACTCTCCCGCTCGATCAGGGCTTGGAGTGCTTGACGAACCAGAGCGGTCTCAGTCGTCCCGGTCAGGCGCTGGGCTTCCTTGACGAGTTCGTCATCCAAGGCGAGGGCCGTTCGTATGGCCGCCTCCAGGCACGATGAGAGGCATCAGTTGATGTCACTCTACGTGTCATGACCGCCGTGAGGACTGACGGACTCGTTGCCGGATCCGTCTCTTGACCGCGAAGGCTCGCGGTGCCCGTGGACAGGCGGTCGTTTGGTGTGGTGCCTCGTTCAGTTCAGCCGGCGGGTGCCGGTGGG
>CAYLOC010000038.1:0-20439 GCA_964385195.1 uncultured Nocardioidaceae bacterium | reverse complement strand
CAGACGAGGTGGGGACCACGCCCGCACAACTGGGCCTGGCGTGGGTACTGCACCAAGGTGAGGACATCGTGCCCATTGTTGGCACCCGGTCTCTCGACCACCTGCAGTCGAACGCGGCCGCAGTCCGCCTGCAGCTGGACCCCGACATCCTGGCCCGGCTCGACGCGGCTTTTCAACCGGGGGTGGCCGCCGGCGAGCGCTACGCTCCCGCACTCCTCCGCCGGGTGGACGGGTAGTGGCGTTACTTCACCGCGTTGGTCAGCGCCAGTTGGTCATCCTCGCTCAGGGCCATCCCGGCAGCGGCGACGTTATCCTCCAGGTGCGCCACCGAGGACGTTCCCGGTATCGGCAGCATCACCGGTGAGCGATGCAGCAACCATGCCAGTGCCAACTGCGATGAGGTGGCGCTCTTCCGGGTAGCGATCTCGGACAGCGGCCCGCCCTCACCGACGAGTCGTCCGGTATTCAGCGGGAACCAGGGAATGAACGCGATCGCATGCTCTTCGGCGTAGTCCAGCAACGGCTCGGCGTTGCGGTTCGCGAGGTTGTAGCGGTTCTGCACCGAGACGATGTCGGCGATGTCACGGGCTCGCTGTACGTCGGACACGGTCACCTCAGACAGCCCGATGTGGCGGACTTTCCCCTCTTCCTGCAGCAACCGCAACTCGCCCACCTGGTCAGCGAGTGGTACCTGGGGGTCGATCCGATGCAGCTGCAACAGGTCGATCCGCTCCACCCCGAGGTGCCGCAGACATAACTCGGTCTGCTGCCGCAGGTACTCCGGGCGGCCGACCGGAACCCACTTCCCCGGTCCGGGACGGGCCTGTCCCACCTTGGTGGCGATCACCACGTGGTCGGGGTAGGGGTGCAGGGCCTGACGAATCAGGCACTCGGAGACGAACGGGCCGTAGGCGTCGGCGGTGTCGATGAACGTGACGTTGAGCTCGACCGCGCGCCGCAGCACGCGAATGCACTCATCCGGGTCGACCGGATCTCCCCACACACCGGAACCGGTCAGCTGCATGGCACCGAAACCGAGCCGGTTCACCGGCAGGTCACCACCGATCTCGAACCGACCGGAACGCGCTGCATCCACTGTGGGTTCGGCCACCATCTCGCTCCCAACTCGCTCGCTGTGGCCCGGCTCTGGGGCCCGATGCGTCTCCACCGTACTCGCAGGCGTGGCCGCCCCGCCGTACGCACCAGGCGGGTGTGGACCCTTCCCCACTTTTACACTATTATTCTCATGTAAATCGAGGTCACTCGGTCGACGTCACCCGTCACCAGCCAGCGAAATGAAGTGGAGACCATGTCAGCACACTCCTTCGAGTCTCGAGGGCCCTCCGCTGCCGGCGCGGAGGACCGACACGAGCACACGGTCGACGACTCCCGGGATCTGTACGCCGTTGCGAACGAGGCGGTCGTCGACACCAGAGTCCCGGCCGCGGAGAGTTGTGCGGACCAGGCAAACGAAGCCGTCGACTCACTTGTCCCAGGTGGGAGCTTTCTTCTCGTCGCCGACCACGACCCACGCGCGATTCACTACATGCTCCAGGCCGAGCGTCCAGGTAGTACGACGTGGGATCTGCTCGAGGACGGACCGCAGCGCTGGCAGGCCCGCATCGGGAAGGTCACGCCGCAGCCGAGACCGGCGGGCTGAGTCGGGAAAGGCCAGGGTCGGGGCAAACGAGGAAGACGGAGGCTCACGGTGGTGTGGAAGCCGACGGGTAGCAGGGGCCCGGGCAACGTGGCCGCGACCGAGGTCCCGCTGGCGTCCCGCAGTGCCGAACATGTCCAAGGGCACTGGTTGTTGGCGCGTCTGGGCAAGCGGGTACTCCGCCCGGGCGGACTCCGGCTGACTCGCGCGCTGTTGCGGGAGGCCGGTGTCGCGGGTCAGCACGTCGTCGAGTTCGCCCCGGGCATGGGACGCACGGCCACGATCGTGCTCGATCATGGGCCGGCCGACTACGTCGGGGTCGACGCAGACCCGCAGGCCGCCCGGCTGATCGACCGCCTCGTCTCCCCACACGGCCGCGCCGTCGCCGCCGAAGCGGCCGCGTCGGGGCTTCCCTCCGGCAGCGCCGACGTGGTCCTTGCCGAGGGCGTTCTCACCATCCAGTCCGAGGAGGGCAAGCGACAAATTGTCGACGAGGGCGTGCGGCTCCTGCGCCCCGGCGGGCGTTACGTCCTGCACGAGCTCGCGCTGCGCACTGACGCGGACGCCGGTGCCGACGACCGGCAGCGGCGCGAGATCCGGACTGCGCTGGCGCACGCGATGCACGTCAACGCCCGGCCCAAGACCATCAGCGAGTGGGAGGCCGCGCTGACCAATGCCGGCCTGGAGGTACGGACCCGGCGGACCGCCCCGCTCGCTCTCCTCGAACCGCAGCGGATCCTGGCCGACGAAGGGCTGCTCGGAACCGCCCGGTTCGTGCGGAACCTGCTGCGCGACAAGCCCGCCCGTCGTCGGGTGCGCACGATGGCGCACACCATGCGAGCGCACAAGAACGTGCTCCAGGCTGTTGGCCTCGTCGCGGTGAAGCGGCCCGACTGACGTGCGGGGAGTGCTGCGGCAGCAGATGGTTCTCAAACGCCGATCTTGACAACAAACTGCTGCCGCAGCACGTGCGACTGGTCTGCGGACTCGAACCGTCATCGCGCGGGACACGTCGGCGTACCGGAAGAGTGAGACGAGGGCCATATTTACACGAAGATATTCATGTTAATCTAGCAAGTAAGGCAACCCTTACCCGATGAGACCTTACCCGATGAGAGAGGTGTCTGATGCAGTTCATCGCCAGCGGTGCAGCCCCCGTCCACTCTGCGAACCTGCCCAACAGTCCGGAGGTCACGGTGCTGTTCGGATGCAACGACGACAGCGACGAGGTAGGCATGGTGCGCGTCTCGGTGCCCCCGGGAGCCGGCATGCCACCGCACCGCCACCACGGCTCCGACGTGATCCTCACTCCCGTCACTGGCGGGGTGCGCGTCAGCAAGGACGAGACCACGTTCGACGTCGGGGTCGGCGACACCCTGTTCATCGACAAGGACGAGGCCGTTGCATTGACCAACCCGCATGACGAGACCGCGGATCTCATCGTGGCGGCCGGTCCCGCCGCCTTCGTCTCGACCGTGCGTCGCTGGCCACAGGTGAGCACCTCCACCGTCTCGTCCTGACCCAGCGGCACCGCCGACTCCGCGCTGGCTACGATGCGATCATCATGGCCCTGCGGACGCGACGGTGAGTACTGCGGGTGCCACGTACCACGCCGGTGGTCGGCGCGCGTGGGTGATCTGGGGCTCCGCGGTCGCGGTCTACCTGATCGCGGTCTTCCACCGTACGTCGTTGTCGGTGGCCGGGATCGCTGCCGCCGAACGCTTCCACGTCAGCGCCGCGCAGCTGTCCACGTTCACGTTCCTGCAGTTGCTGGTCTATGCGGCGATGCAGCTACCGGTCGGCGTACTGCTGGACCGGTTCGGCTCCAAGCGACTGCTCACCACCGGCCTGGTCTTGATGACGGTCGGGCAACTCGGGTTTGCGTTCGTCCCGTCCTACCCACTCGCGTTGATCACCCGCGGACTGGTGGGAGTCGGCGACGCGATGACTTTCGTGTCCGTACTGCGCCTGGCGGCCGCCTGGTTCCCGCCTGCCCGCAACCCCCTGCTTACCCAGCTCACCTCGTTCGCCGGACAGGTCGGGGCCATGGTCGCGGCGATCCCGATGGCACACGTGCTGGCGCGCTTCGGGTGGTCCACCACCTACGCCGGGGCGGCGATCGCGGGCCTGCTCCTGGGTGCGGTGATGTACGTCGTCGTGGTCGACGCCCCGACGCCGTCAAGGAGCGTGTCGGCGATGCGGATGCGTGCGGTGCTGGCCGGCGTACGCCAGTGCTGGACCAGGCCCGGAACTCGACTCGGTGCCTGGGTGCACTTCACCAGCCTGTTCTGCCCCAACGTCGTGGCCCTGCTGTGGGGATACCCCTATCTCGTGGACGGGCAGGGCGCTAGTACGACGACGGCTGCTGCCCTCCTCACCGTGATGACCGCCTCCTCCATGGCGTCCGGGCCGCTGGTGGGGGTGATGATCGGTCGCTGGCCCGCGGCGCGACCGGCGTTCCTCACGGTTCAGGTGGGGTCAACCGTCGGAAGCTGGACCCTGGTACTGGTCTGGCCGGGCCCGGCGCCACTGTGGGCGCTGGTGATCATGGTGCTCGTCGTCGGCACCGGGATCCCGGGAGCGATGGTGGGCTTCGACTTCGCTCGACTGGCCAACCCGCTGCCCAGGGTCGGCACCGCCACCGCCATCGTCAACGCCGGCGGGTTCGTGTCCACGATCGTCGTGGTCCTGGGCATCGGCCTGGTCCTCGATGTCGCAGGCACCGGTGGATCGGCGCACTACTCCCCCCGTGCGTTCACCCTGGCGATGCTCGTGCCGTACGCAGCGTGGGCGCTCGGGGCGGTCCAGATCCTGCGCTACTACCGAAGAGCCCAGCGGATAAGGTGGAAACATCAGATGACCTGAGGAGTAACCATTGGCCGCTGCTGAGGCCCTCACCCGTGCCCCCCTGGTGGACCAGGCCATCACCCGCCTACGCCGCGAGGTCGCGGCCGGGCGCTGGTCGGTGGGTGAGCGCCTGCCGTCCGAACCGAGCCTCGCCGAGGAGCTCGGGGTCGGGCGCTCGACAGTGCGCGAGGCGGTACGGGTCCTCGCACACGCGGGAATGCTGAGCGTGCGCCAGGGATCGGGGACCTACGTCGAGTCGCAGGCAACGCCCGACGACCTGAGCCGGCGGTGGCAACACTCCGCAACGATGGAGGTCTACGAGGTCCGGCTCGCACTGGAGGTGCAGGCCGCAGCACTGGCCGCGGAACGGCGCAGCGCCGCGGACATGCGCCTCATCTCCCAGACGCTGGCCCAGCGGCAACGCGCCCGTGCGGAATGGTCCGACACCCAACACCGGAACACCCAACACCCGGACACCGTGCCGGAGCGCGCGACGGCTGCCCGGGCCCGGTTCCTCGCCGCCGATATGGCCTTCCACACCGCAGTGGTGCAGGCTGCGCACAACCCGCTCCTGGCCGAGCTGTTCGCCTCCGCGTCCCGGACCATCGGCCAAGCCATCGCCGACGTTGTCGACGAGCGATCCCACCCCGATGACGCCAACGCCTTGCACGAGGAGCTGGCCGACGCGATCCGGACACACGACGCCGTACGCGCCGCCGACGCCGTACGCCGACATCTCGACGGGACCCACCAGGTGCTGGCCCGGCTGGCTCGTCGATGACCGGCTCCTCGGTCAACGGCCGCGGCGTCGCGCTGATGTCCTCGGCGCACGTCGTCGACGACCTGTACCAGGGCGTGGTACCGGCGCTGCTGCCGTTCATGGTCGCCCAACGCGGCTACAGCTATACCGCGATCGCCGGGCTGACCCTCGCGGCGACGGTGCTGTCCTCGGTGGCACAGCCGGCGTTCGGGTGGTGGACCGACCGGCACGCTCGTCCGTGGATGGTGGCCGCGGGGATCTCCACCGCTGCGGTCGGCATCTTGTTCTCCGGCCTGATCCCGAACTACCTCGGTACCTGGCTGGTGATCGCGCTGTCCGGCCTGGGCATCGCCGCGTTCCACCCCGAGGCGGCGCGGAACGCACGAAAGGCCGCCGGGAACAGCAACCGCGGCATGAGCGTGTTCGCCCTCGGCGGCAACGCGGGCTACGCGCTCGGTTCGCTCGTCGCGACCCCGGTCCTGCTGGCGTTCGGACTCCACGGCACGGTGCTGCTCGCGTTGCCCGCGCTGGTCATGGTGCTGATCCTGATCACCCGGATGTCACACGTGATGGACGGCCCCGCGGCCCGCAAGAAGGCGGTGACGCTCCCGACCGGCACCGACGACTGGCCGTCGTTCCTGCGGCTGACCGCGGTAGTGATCCTGCGGTCGATGCTGTTCTTCGGGGTCACGTCCTTCGTCGCGTTGTACTTCATCCACCACTTCGGTACGTCGAAGAGCGTGGGGGGAGCGGCGTTGACCACGTTCCTCGTCGCCGGTGCCGTCGGAACGCTTCTCGGCGGCTGGATCGGCGACCGGTTCACCCGGCTCGCAAGCATGCGGTCCGGGTTCGTGCTGATGGTGCCGGCCCTGATCGGTCTGGTGCTCGCGCCGAACGAGTGGGTCGCGTTCGTGTTCGTGGTGGTCGGCGGGATCGCGGCGTACCTGCCGTTCAGCGTGATGGTGATGCTGGGACAGGACTACCTGCCCAACCGGATCGGTACGGCGAGTGGTGTGACCGTGGGGCTCGCGGTCAGCGTCGGGGGGCTCTTCGCCCCGGCGCTGGGACGGATCGGGGACGTCTTCGGACTGCAGTGGGCGCTGACGGCGCTGATCGGTCTGCCGTTCCTGGCCCTGGCGCTCGCCGCGTTCCTGCACGAGCCGGGGACGGCAGGGAGGCCGGGCCGGCTCACACGGGCGGGGCAGCTCACACGGGCGAGGCAGCGTGGAGGTCCAGGGCGACGTCGAGACTCGTGACGCTGTGGGTGAGCGCCCCACAGGAGATCAGGTCCGCCCCGGCGAGTGCGAGCCCCCGCACGGACTCCTCGGTCACCCCACCGGAGACCTCGACCGTGACCGGCGCCGGGTGCGCACGGACACGGCGTACTCCTTCTGCGACCTGCTCTGCCCCCATGTTGTCCAGGAGGACCGCATGCACGACCGGCTGCTGCCCCGTTTCGATGCGGGTGACGTCGTGTTTCAGTACGGCGTCCAGCTGGTCGAGGGTGTCCACCTCGACCTCGACGCGCACCAGGTGACCGGCACGGCCGGCGAGCCGGCCGAGTACCGCCGTCAGCCCCCCGCCGAGTGCGATGTGGTTGTCCTTGACCAGGATCGCGTCGTAGAGGCCGAACCGGTGGTTGACCCCGCCACCGGACACCACCGCCGCCTTCTCCAGCGCCCGCAGGCCCGGGGTGGTCTTGCGGGTGTCGGCGATCCGGGCCGGCGTACCGTCGACCAGGCGGACCATCGCCGCGGTACGGGTCGCGATGCCACTGAGGTGACCGAGCAGGTTCAGTGCGGTGCGCTCGGCGGTCAGGAGGGACCGGGCCGCGCCGCGAACCGTAGCGAGGGTGTCGCTCGTCTCGACGCGGTCGGCGTCGGCATGATGCCACTGGACCCGGACCGCGGGGTCGATGGCCAGGAACGCCGCCTCGAACGCGGCGCAGCCGGCCAGCACCCCCGGCTGGCGAGCCGTGAGGTAGGCCGTCCCGTCGGTCTCGGCCGGGACGGTGGCCGCGGTGGTGAGGTCTCCTGCCGCGGCCAGGTCTTCCCGCAGTGCGCGGCGGACCACATCCGCGACGTCGTACTCCCGGTCACTGTTCACGCCGGTACCTCCTGCGGCACGTCGGTACGCCGATGGCCACCGACGCTGTGTGGGTGCGCCAGCGCCGACCGTGCGATCATCCAGGCGACGTAGGCGTCGTCCTGCCCGGTGTGCGGCGCGAGCTCGTCGACGGCGTCCTGCAACGTGGCACCGTCCCGCAGGACGCCGCAGGCGGCATCGAGCAGCCGCCGTACGGCGGTGCGGGGGAAGCGTTGCGCATCCGGCGCCCCGGGCAGGACCGTGGCGGGGTCCGCAGGCGGCACCACGGCGGCCCAGCGACGCCCCGGCGCGTTCCGGACGGACCGGGCGGCGGCGAGTCCGGTGACGACGGCCTCCAGCAGCGAGTTGGACGCCAGCCGGTTGGCCCCGTGCAGACCGGTGCGCGACACCTCCCCGGCCGCCCACAGCCCGGGCACGCTCGTGCGCCCGTGTGCGTCGGTGGTGACGCCGCCCATGCAGTAGTGCACCGCGGGCCGGACCGGAAGCAGGTCGGCGCCGACGTCGAGGCCGGACTCCGCCGCCAGCGCGGCGACGGCGGGAAAGCGGGAGCGCACCGTCGGCACATGCCGGGCGTCGAGGAACACCTGCGCGCCGGCGACGAGCCGCTCCCAGACCGCCGCGGAGACGGCGTCGCGGGGGAGGAGCTCGTCGACGAACCGCTGTCCGTCGGCGACCAGCGTGGCCCCGGCCCCCCGCAGCGCCTCGGTGAGCAGCGGCATCGGGTCGCGGCCGACGTCGAGTGCGGTCGGGTGGAACTGCACCAGATGCAGGTCGTCGGTGCGGGCCCCCGCGCGGGCCGCCAGGGCCACCCCGCTACCGACCGAACCGGAGGGGTTGGTGGTGTGTGCGAACAGCGACCCCAGGCCGCCGGTGGCCAGGATGACGCGGTCGGTCGCGATCGTGCGCTCCTCGCCATCGGGGCCGCGGACGGTGATCCCGGACACTGCCCCGGACGCGTCGGTACCCAACCGCACCGCACGGTGGTGGGGCAGCACCGCCACCCCGGCTGAGCGGCGTACCGCTTCCGCGACCGCGCCGGTGATCTGTGCGCCGCTGTGGTCGCCGGCATGCGCGACCCGGGGGCGGGAGTGCCCGCCCTCCAGCGCGAGGTCGAGCGTCCCGTCGGCGCCCCGGTCGAACGGCACGCCCAGTTCCACCAGGCCAGCCAGCACTCCGGGCGCCTCCGCGGTGATCCGGTCGATCACCGCACGGTCACCGGCCCGGTCCCCGGCACGCCAGGTGTCCTCCGCATGCAGCGTTGTGCTGTCATCGGCCGCCACCGCGGCAGCGAGTCCGCCCTGCGCCCACATGCTCGCCGCTCCCCCGGTCAGGTCTTCGGCGCTCACGAGCAGGCACCCGGTGGCCGCGAGTTCGCGGGCCGCCACCAACCCGGCGAGACCGGATCCGACGATGACCGGGCGAGTCGACGTACTGGTGGAGAGTCGGCTCATCGCACGTCGAGCATGCGCTCGATGGCCCGGCGAGCCGGTACGGCGAGCGCAGGGTCGATCGTGATCTCGTGCCGGCCGGTCTCCAGCGCCGCGCGGATGGTGCCCAGGGTGTTCCGCTTCATGTGCGGACACAGGTTGCAGGGGCGGACGAACTCCAGGTCCGGGTGCTCCGCGGCGATGTTGTCGCTCATGGAGCACTCGGTGATCAGCGCGACCGACCGTGGCTTGCGCTCGTCCACGTAGTGCTGCATCTTCGCCGTCGACCCGGAGTAGTCCGCGGCCGCGACCACGTCGGGTGGGCACTCGGGATGGGCGAGAACGACGACTCCGGGATGGCCCGCACGGATGTCGTCGATGTCGTGTCGGCTGAACCGCTCGTGCACCTCGCACCGGCCCGGGTGGGAGATGACCTCGACCCCGGTCTCGGCGGCGATGTTGGCGGCGAGGTACTCGTCGGGGAGCATGATGACCCGGTCGGTGCCGAGTGACTCGATGACCTGTACGGCGTTTCCCGACGTACAGGTGATGTCGCTCTCGGCCTTGACCGCGGCAGAGGTGTTGACGTAGGTCACGACCGGGACGCCGGGGTACTCCCGGCGCAGCGCCCGGACGTCGGCGGCGGTGATGCTGTCGGCCAGGGAGCAGCCGGACCGCAGGTCGGGCAGCAGGACCCGCTTCTCGGGGTTGAGCAGCTTCGCGGTCTCAGCCATGAAGTGCACACCGGCGAGCACGATCGTGCCGGCCTCGACGCGCTGCGCCTCCCGTGCCAGCGCGAGGGAGTCCCCGGCGATATCGGCGACCCCGTGGAAGATCTCCGGGGTCATGTAGTTGTGTGCCAGGATCACGGCATCGTGTTCGACCTTGAGTCGCTCGATCGCGGCGATGTCCTCGGCCATCGTGGCCCACTCGACCTCGGGAATGAGGTCCTTGACCTTCTCGTAGGCGACGGTCGTCATGCCGCCCTCCTTCTGCTGGCTTGACCGGTGAGATTATTGCTCACTCTGAGCAATACGACGCCACGAGCCTAGCACCTGCGCATGTCTGCCCGGACACACGGGGTACGGAAACCGGGCAGAATCGTCTCACGGTGGAGTCGATTCCGCCGTTGCCCGAACGTCACCACAGTGAGTCGCCGCCACCCGGGCGGTGCGGAGGAGAGGATTCATCATGGCCAGGTATGTGATTCTGCTGCCGACGGGCGAGAAGCGATGGGCGGACGCCACCGCCGAGCAGAAGAAGGCTGGGTACGCCGTCCACGCGGAGTTCACCCGCCTGCTCGCCGAGCGCGGGCACCGGGTGACCGGCGGAGCGGAACTCACCCCGTCTGCCGGGACGAAAGTCGTACGCGGCTCACTGGACGACGTGTCCGTCACCGACGGCCCGTTCGCCGAAGCGGCCGAGCATCTGACCGGCTTCTACCTGGTCGAGACCGACGACCTCGACGACCTGCTGCGCGTCTGCGGCCGCTTGTCGGAGCTGGAGGGGCCGCTGGAGGTACGCCGCACGGTCGATATGAGCGAGCGCCCCTGATGGTCCGCTACCTCATCCTGATGGCGGGCGACCCCGAGACCTGGGAACGGGCCAGTGCGCACGAACGGCGACAGGTCCTGCGTGACCACGCGGCGTTCGACCGGGCCGTGCGGGAGCGCGGCCGGATGGTGGCCGGCGAGGCGCTTGCCGACGCGACGGCGGCCACCACGCTGCGATCGCGGAACGACGCGTGGACATTGACCGACGGCCCGTTCGCGGAGACAGCGGAGCAGATCGGCGGCTTCTACCTGATCGACGTCGCAGACCTTGACGTCGCCGTCGACCTGTGCCGACTGTTGCCGCGCGACTACACCATCGAGCTGCGTCCGACGATCGAGATCGAGGAAGCGGACATCACGGACCGATGAGCTCCGCTGTGGAGCAGGTCTGGCGCGACCAGTGGGGCCGGCTGCTGGCCTTGCTGGTCGCCCAGTTCCGTCGTCTTGACCTCGCCGAGGACGGGTTGGCCGACGCGTTCGAGGCGGCGGTCCGCACCTGGCTGGGCGACGGCGTACCGGCGAACCCGGCCGGATGGCTGCTCACCGCTGCCCGTCGTCGGATCCTCGACCGGCTGCGGGCAGAGGCGGTCGCGGCGCGCAAGGAGCCGCTGCTCGTCGTCGACGCCGAGGTCACTCAGCACGCGGCCACGGTGCGGGCCGACCCCGGTGGTCTGGTGGAGGATGAACGGCTGCGGCTGGTGTTCTTGTGCGCCCACCCCACGCTGCGGGTCAGCGACGCGAGCGCGCTGACGCTCCGCCTCGTGCTCGGCGTCAGCACCGACGACGTCGCGCGGTTGTTCCTCGTCAGCCGCGCGACGATGGCGGCCCGGCTGACCCGCGCGAAACGGCGGCTGGCCGCGACGCGGGCTCCGTTCCGGGTTCCCGATGCCCAGCAGCTTCCGGATCGACTGGCCACGTTGTGCGAGGTCACCTACCTCGCGTTCACCGCGGGCTACGCGCCCGGTTCCGGGCCGGACGTCGTGCGGGTCACGCTCGCGGGCGAGGCCCTCCGGTTGACCCGCGTGTTGCGCGATCTGCTGCCCGACGAGCCGGTCCTGGAGGTGCTGTTGGCGTTGCTGCTGCTGCAGCACTCGCGTCGCGATGCCCGTGTCGACGACGCGGGCCGTGCGGTGCTGCTGCCGGACCAGGATCGCCGACGGTGGCGGCACGAGGAGATCACCGAGGCGTTGACCCTGCTGGCCCCGTACGTCGACCGGCCGCCGAGCGGGCGGATCGGCAGCTACCTGCTGCAGGCACTGATCGCGGCCGAGCACGCCACCGCGTCATCGGCCGGCGCCACCCGCTGGGACCGGATCGCGGGATACTACGCGGAGCTGGAGGCGCTCACCGCGTCGCCGGTGGTGCGGCTGAACCGTGCCGTGGCGGTCGCGGAGGCCGATGGCCCCGCGGCCGGGCTCGCGCTGCTGGAGGGGCTGGCGGACCGGTTGCCGCACAGCCACCGGGTCCCTGCTGTCCGGGCCGAGCTCTACGCCCGGCTGGGTGAGCACGCAGCCGCCCGGTCGGCGTACCACGAGGCGATCAAGCGGTGCACGAACGACGGCGAGCGGCAGCATCTGGCCGAGCAACTGCACGCGCTGGACGACGTGCAACGCCCCGACGACGACTCGGCAGGGTAGGCGAACAGGTCCACCGATGCCGGCGGGGAGACGCGGTCAACGGGCCCGGGGCAGCGGCAACTTGGTGCCGACCTGCTGGCGCTCTCGGAACACCTCCCGGCGGAACCGGTACAACCGGGCCGGTCGCCCCCCGGTGGCGTGGGTGGTGTCCTCGGTAGGTTCGACCAGCCGATGCTGCTGCTCCACCACCCGGCGGAAGTTCTGCTTGTGGACCTCCTGACCCGCCAGCGCCTCAACGGTCTCCTGCAGCTGTCCGAGCGTGAACGTGTCCGGCATCAACTCGAAGACCATGGGCCGGTACTGCAGCGCCGAGCGCAGCCGGGACAGCCCGGTCGCCAGGATCCGCCGGTGGTCGTGCAGCATCCGCTGGCCGGTCAGCGCCGCCACCGTGGCATCAGCGGCGGGTGACTCCCCCACCAGCCCGGCCTCCCATAGCAGCTCGTACCGCTGCAACGCGAGCTCCGGACGCCACGGGTGGCCGTCGAGGCCGAGGACGTAGGCACACCGGTCGGCGCGTTGCCGCCGCTGCTCCGCCGTACCTCCGCGCACCCACCTCAGGACCGCCGCACGGAGGGCCGACGACACCGGCTCGGCACCGTCGGCATCCTGCCGCCGGTCCTCCCACGGCAACAGCTCATAGACTCCCGACCAGCCCGACGCGCCGGCCACCGCCCGGGTCAACCCGAGGTAGGAGATCGAGACCGCGCGGGCATCGTCGTCGAGCCGACCCAGGTCGGCAAACGTGTAGAGCTGCTCGACGTACCCCAGGGTGTACCCGGTCTGTTCCTCGGCGAACGCCCGTACGCCGGCCTGCAGCGAGTGGTGGTCGGTGCGCAGCGCGCCGGCGGGAAGCTGTGGCGGCGTTCCCGACGCCAGCACCGCGGGAGCTCCCTGGTCGACGGCGACCACGACGGCGACGAGCTCGGCGCGCAGGTCGACCGGCTCCGCGCGGGCGTGCGGTTCCGCGTCCATGACCAACCACAGTAGCGACGGCTACGGCCCGAGGAGCCGGATGGCGGCCCACAACCCCAGAACGGACACGGCCAGCACCAGCGGGACGCTGACCACTCCCAACCGGGTGAACCCGCGGGCAGCCTCGCGCAGCCCGTGCTGATGCAGGACCCGCCGCCACAGCAACGTGGCCAGCGATCCGGTTGCGGTCAGGTTGGGGCCGACATTGACGCCGACGAGGACGGCGAGCACCGCCCCGGGTCCTGCCGACGCCACCAGTGGCAGCAGCACCAGCACTGCCGGGAGGTTGTTCACCAGCGCCGCCAGGGCCGCTCCGAGTGCCGCCAGGGCCAGCAGCGCAGGAAGCGACTCGCCCGGTGGGACCAACCCGTCCAGCGCGGATCCCAGGCCGTTCGTGACCACGGAGCGCACCACCACGCCCAGTCCCAGCACGAACGCCAGGAACGGCACGTTCACCCCCCGCACGATGCGCAGCACCGTCGTCCGGCTCCGCCGAAGAGCATGCACCGCGAGCACCCCGGCCCCCGCGGTCGCGGCCCACAGCGGCCGGACGCCGAACGCCGACGTCACCCCGAAGCCGGCAAGGGTGAGCACCACGACCGCGAGCGCGAACCGCGGCACCGGCACCGCTGACTCCGGAGCGATCGGTGTTTCCGGAGCGATCGGTGCCGCGGCCGCGAGGTCGCGGCGGAAGAACCATCGCAGCACCGCGTACTCCCCCAGGACGGCAAGGACCCACGGCAGCGCCATCAGGCTCCCGAACCGCCAGAACGACAACCCGCTGACCGCGAACGCCAGCAGGTTCGTCAGGTTGGAAACCGGGAGTAACAACGAGCCGGAGTTAGCCACGTGGGAGCACGCGAACAGGTGCGGACGCGGCGCCACACGCAGCCTGGCCGCCGCTACGACCACTACCGGGGTGAGCAGTACCACTGTGGTGTCCAGGCTGAGCACCGCCGTCGTCAGTGCCGCCACGGTGAACACGGACACCAACAGCCGCTGCGCGTCACCGGAGCCGTGACGGCGCCGGCGTGCCGCCATCCATGCCCCGGCCGCCTGGAACAGCCCCTCATCGGCCGCCAACCGCGCGAGCAGCAGCACGGCGGCGAGGAACCCGACGACGGGCGCGAGGCGGGTGGCCTCGGCCGCCGCGGACCGCCAGGGCAGCAGTCCTGCGGCCACGACCACCACGGCGGCGGGAACGCCGGCGACGGCCTCAGGCAGACCGCGCGGCCGGATCACGGCGAAGGCGAGCACGGCCACCAGCAACGCCACCGCCAGCGCCGCCGCTGCCGGCGTACCTGCCCATGCCTGCACCAGCACGCCCTCCTCCCTGTCCGCCCTGTTGATACTGCCGCACATGCGCGAGGAGGAGGGTCCGGTCACCGGGCACAGGCGCGTCTGAAAGAGTCAGAGCATGGTCCGCACGTTCGACACCGACGCCGCCGCCACCGGCCTCTGTGCCTTCATCGACGCTTCACCCTCACCGTTCCACGCCTGCGCCGAGTCCGCTCGGCAGTTGGAATCCGCCGGGTTCCAGCGGCTGCACGAGACCGACCCGTGGCCCCGGGAGCAGGGCCGGTTCTTCGTGGTCCGCGGCGGATCCCTCGTCGCCTGGAGCACCGGCGCGTCGGCCGGCCCGGCCACCGGCTTCCGGGTGGTCGGCGCCCACACCGACAGCCCGAACCTGCGCATCAAGCCGCAGCCCGATCTGAGCCGGGCCGGCTGGCAGCTGCTGGGGGTGGAGGTGTACGGCGGGGCGTTGCTGAACTCGTGGCTGGACCGGGACCTGGGGCTCTCCGGGCGCGTGACCGTCCGGGACGGTGCCGGCGTCGCGGAGCACCTGGTGCGGATCGACGACCCCGTCCTCCGGGTTCCCCAACTGGCCATCCACCTTGACCGGGAGGTCAACTCCGAGGGCCTGAAGCTCAACCCTCAACAGCACCTGTCCCCGGTGTGGGGGGTCGGCGCCGAGCCGGGGGACTTCCGCGCCTTCCTCGCCGAGTCCGCCGGTGTTGCCGCGGAGACGCTGCTCGGCTGGGACATCATGACCCATGACCTGACCCCGTCCCGCCGGATCGGGGCCGAACGTGACCTGATCGCGGCACCACGCCTGGACAACCTCGCCACGTGCTATGCCGGGGTCCAGGCGCTGCTCGCGGCGGTGGAGGAGCCCGCGGCGGCACCGGTCACCCCGGTGTTGGTGTTGTTCGACCACGAGGAGGTCGGCAGCATGTCCGAACGCGGCGCGTTCTCCACGCTCCTTCCCGCCGTCCTGGAGCGGATCGTGGACACGGCCGGCGGGACCCGGGAGGACCTGTGGCGGGCCGCAGCGAACTCGGTCGTCGCCTCCGGTGACATGGCGCACGCCACCCACCCGAACTACGCCGACCGACACGAACCGCAGCACCAGATCGCGGTCAACGGTGGGCCGGTGATGAAGGTCAACAACAACCTGCGCTACGCCACCGACGCCCGCGGGTCGGCCGCGTTCGTCACGGCGTGCGAGCAGGCCGGCGTACCCCTGCAGACATTCGTGACCCGCTCGGACATGCCGTGTGGCTCCACCGTCGGTCCGATGACGGCGGCGCTGACGGGGGCGACCACTGTCGACTTCGGTGCGCCACAGCTGTCGATGCACTCCGCGCGTGAGCTGTGCGGCGCGTTCGACCCGGCCCGGTACGCCGACGCACTCGCGGCGTTCCTCTCCCCCGCCTGAGCCCAGCCCCGGCCCGATTCGTCCGACCCGCGCCGGCGGTGACGGGCTCGCCTCAGCCGGACGAATCTGGCAGGTTGTCCAGCCCCTCGATGACGACCTCGAGCAGTTCGGCAAGTCGTTCGCGCTGCTCCTGGGTCAGCGGTCCCAATACGTCGGACTCAAGCATGTCGGACTCCCGGATGGCGGCCCGGAACAACTGCCAGCCGCCGTCGCTGAGCCGGACCTGGACCCGGACCCGGTTGTCGGGATCGGTCTCCCGGGTGATCAGGTCCCGTTCGGCCATGCGGTCCAGCCGGTGCGTCATCGACGACGGTGCCACGTGCGCGGCCTCGGCCAGCTCACTCGGTGACAGGCCTCGCTCGGCGCCGTCACAGGCGAGCTTGCTCAGCACCGCCCACTCGCCGGAACTGAGGTCGAGTTCGGCGAGCTGGTCGTCGTACCACTGGTTCAGGCGGCGGGCGAGCCGGTGGACGGCGGCGGTCACCCGTTGGACCGTCTCATCGCCCCCGGCTTCGACGTACAGCGCCACGTCGCGGCGATAACTCGCCGACGCCGAGCGCTTCTTCTTCGCAGCCACGGCGCCAGTGTGCCACATCACAGATTTCGATATCGAAGTCTGTGATGTCCAAGAGTATGATATCCAAGCAATCCCAGCCGTACGGCGTTGCTGCCGCATGCCTGGAACCCGACATCACCGAAGGGGGTGGACATGAACCGCTTGAGCCGCGAACACCTGATCACGGCGGCCGCATTTACCAGCAACCTCGGCTGGGGCACGATCCTGCCGTACCAGTACGCCTACGTCGTCGAGGCACGACACTGGGGAGCCGCCGCCGGCGTCCTCACCGGAACCCTGTTCTGCGTCGGCGCGGTCCTGGCCGCCCCCGTCGCCGGACGGCTCTCCGACCGGCTGCCGGCCGGGCCGCTCGCCACCGGGTTCTCCGGCGCGGCGGGGCTGGCCTGCGCGGCGATGACCGTTGCCGGCACATCGTGGGCGTTCCTTGCCGCGATGCTGGTGTTCGGGGCGACGGTGACCGCCGCGATGCCAGCCACCCAGATGCTGATCCTGCACGCGGTCGATGCCCGGAAGCGGCGGGCGGTCTTCGCCCAGCAGTTCACCTTCGGCGCACTCGGCATGGCGGTCGGCGCCCTCGCCGCGGGCCTGCTGGTGGACCTGCGGTCACCGCACGGCATGGTTCCCGCCTTCCTGGCCGCCGCGCTCGGGTTCGCGGTGGCCGCGTCGCTGGTGTGGGGGGCTGCCGCCCGAACCGCGGCGCCGGCATCCGGGAGAGCCGACCCCGTGACCGATGCGGCCGCAAGCGTCGACAGCAACGTTGCGATCCCGGGCGCCTACCGCAGGCTGGCCCGCAACCGGCAGGTGCGGCTGCTCGCCATCGTTGCGATGCTGCTCTCGGCCGGGTTCTACGCCCAGTTCGAGACCGGGCTGCCCGCCTTCGCGTTGCAGTCGCTGCACGCGGACCCCTCGGTTGTCGGGGTCGCCGCTGCGGCCAACTGCCTGGTGATCGTGGCGGTCCAGTGGATCGTGACGCGCGCCACCGGGGGCCGGGACGGAGCGGCGCTGCTCGCGGTCGTGGGCACCGTGTGGATGCTGACGTGGCTACTGCTGGAGGCGGCGCTGTTCACCTCCAGCGCCCACGCCGGGCTGCTGTTCGTCCTCGCCTTCGGGATGTTCGCCATGGGCGAGACGATGTATGCCCCGGTGCTGAGCCCGCTCGCCGCGTCGGTGGCGCCGGCGGGGCTCGTCGGCAGCACGCTGGGCGGCCTGTCCGCGTTGCGTACCGGGATATCCGCTGCTGGACCGCTGGTGGCCGGGGTGCTGCTCACCGCGCATCTGCCGCACACGTTCGTGCTCGCCCATGTGGCGATCAACGGCTTGGCCGTGGTGGTCGCCGTACGGCTGTTCCGGTCCCTCCGGACCGTCCCGTCTACGCTGGAGGATGCGTCCGTGGAGGCGCCGCAGCCACGGACGGACCCGTACCCGGAGCTCGCACCGGTGACGTGACCCAGGCGCCCCGGCGAGCGGAGGAGGAACCGTGCCCGACCGATTCGCACCGCCGCAGTTCCACGTGCCGGCCAGCGAGGCACTGGTGGAGTTCATGCGGACTGGCTGGAGTGATGGCGACGAAGCGCTGCGCCCATGCGAGGGGGCGCGGTTCGCCGCGGATCGACGGCGCAGCCTCGCCGAGCGGTTCCCGGGGGAACGACTGGTCATCCCGGCCGGCCCCCTGCTGCGCCGGTCAGGGGACACCGACTACCGGTTCCGCGCCGACTCCGCCCACGTCCACCTCACCGGGAACCAGACCTCCGATGCGGTGCTGGTCCTCGACGACGGCGACGCCACGCTGTACTACCGGCCGCGGCACGCCAAGACCGATGACGCGTTCTGGCGGGACGGCCGGTACGGCGAGGCGTGGGCGGGCCGGCGGCGTTCGCTCGCCGAGGCCGAGGACGTGCTCGGTATCCGCTGCCGGCACCTGTACGACCTGCCCGACGTGCTGCGGGGCAGCGCGTGCGCACGCGTGCACCGCGGCGTGGACCCGGATGTCGACACCCTCGTCCCCACGCACCCTGACGAGGACGCCGACGCCGAACTGTCGACGTACCTCTCGGAGCTGCGGCTGGTCAAGGACCCGTGGGAGATCACCCAGTTGCAGGATGCCGTCGATGCCACCGTGCGCGGCTTCGAGGACTCCGTGCGGGAGTGGGACGCGGTCCAGCAGTACGGCGAACGATGGCTGGAGGGCACGTTCTGGCGGCGGGCACGGGCCGAGGGCAATGACGTCGGCTACAGCTCGATCGTGGCGGCGGGGTCCCATGCCACGACGCTGCACTGGATCGACAACGACGGGCCGGTGCGTCCGGGAGAACTGATCCTGCTCGACATGGGCGTGGAGAACCGGGCGCTCTACACCGCCGATGTCACCCGGACGCTGCCAGTCAGCGGCCGGTTCACCAGGGTCCAACGCGACCTGTACGACGTGGTGCTGGCGGCGCAGCAGGCCGGGCTGGAGGCGGTCCGTCCCGGCGCGCCGTTCGGCGACCTCTACGACGCGTCGATGGCGGTGCTGGCCGCCGGCCTGGAGGACCTGGGGCTGCTCCCGTGCAGCGCAGCGGAGGCACTCGACCCCGACAGCGGGCTGCACCGCCGGTGGACGCTGCACCGTACCAACCACATGCTCGGCCTCGACGTCCACGACTGCCTCCAGGCGCGGAAGGAGAACTACCACGAGGGCAAGCTGGAGCCGGGGATGGTGCTGACTGTGGAACCAGGGCTGTACTTCCACCCCGACGACATGCTTGTCCCCGAGTCACTCCGCGGTACCGGGATCCGGATCGAGGACGACGTACTGGTCACCGACGACGGCCACCGCAACCTGTCCGCCGCGCTGCCGCGCTCCGCCAGCGACGTCGAGACCTGGATGTCCCGACTTGTCAGAAGCTGAGCACGCCATCACGTGCTCCACTTCTGACAACTCGGGAGGGGGTCAGAGGTAGAGGCCGGTCTGGCCGTCGTTGATGCGTTCTGACGCCACCGCGTGCAGGTCCCGCTCCCGCAACAAGATGTAGGTGTCGCCGCGTACCTCGACCTCGGCCTTGTCCTCGGGGTCGAACAACACCCGGTCACCGACCTCCACGGTGCGGACGTTGGCGCCGATCGCCGCGACTCGGGCCCAGGCCAGTCGACGTCCCATCGCCGCCGTCGCGGGGATCACGATGCCGCCGGAGGAGGTCCGCTCTCCTTCGCCCCGGTCGACGCTGACCAGGACGCGGTCATGCAGCATCCTGATCGGCAACTTGTCGTCGAGGTTCTTCGAATCGCTCACCTGTCAGTCTTCCCGCTCAGCACGTTGACGGGGACGACCCTCATCCAACAACCTTCCGCAACACCACGATCAGCCCCACCGCACCGACGAGTCCACCCGCAACCTTGAGGATCATGTCCATCTTCGGGGACCCGTCGGCGGAGACGAACTTGCTCTTGATACTCGCCACCTGCTTGTTGGCCAGGGTCTTGGGATGTACGCGATAGACCAGCTGGTCGATCGTGTTCGCCAGCTGGTTGCGAGTCTCAGCGATCTCGGCGGTGATCTGATCAGGCGTACGGGCTGCCGTGCTCACGGATCCTCCTGCTCGTTGATGGCGTCCCCAAGTCTTGCACGACCACCCTTCATCCGCCCACCTCGGCCACCCCGCGGACCCGGTGACCGGCCGGGTGCAAGGATGGAACGGACGCAACCACCGAAGACCGGAAGGAACCCCGATGCCGCGCCTGTCCCCCGGCGACCCCGCTCCCACCTTCACCCTGTCCGACGACACCGGCACACAGGTGAGCCTCAGCGACTACGCCGGGAAGAAGGTGATCGTGTACTTCTACCCGGCCGCGATGACCCCGGGCTGCACCACGCAGGCCTGCGACTTCCGCGACTCCCTGGAGCCACTGACCAACGCGGGCTACGTCGTACTCGGTATCTCCCCGGACGACCCCGCGAAACTCGCCAAGTTCCGTGCACACGACGACCTGACGTTCCCGCTGCTGTCCGACCCCGATCATCAAGTGCTGGAGGCCTACGGCGCGTACGGCGAGAAGAAGATGTACGGCAAGACCTCGGTCGGCGTCATCCGGTCCACGTTCGTCATCGACGAGAACGGCACGATCGAGCAGGCCAAGTACAACGTGAAGGCCACCGGCCACGTGACCCGGCTCCGCGAGGAGCTCAGCGTCTGACCGTGGTGTCTGCC
>CAYLOC010000037.1:0-20441 GCA_964385195.1 uncultured Nocardioidaceae bacterium | reverse complement strand
GTGTTCGGAACGTGTTCGGAAGTCCAGAGTTGGGTCGAATCGAGAGCGACGCCCCCGTTGTCTCGTCAACACAGACCGCTCCTCACCACAACGCAGTGCTGGATGTCCCGTTCTACGCGCTCGCGGAGTCTTCCAGTCCCTCCACCGGCCAGTCCGGGGGGTAGTTCTCGGCCAGCCGGGCGGCCTCTTTGTACAGGCGCTTGCGGAGCCGGGTGGACAGCCGGTCCCCGAACACGGTGCCGTGCAGGTGGTCGGTCTCGTGCTGCAGACAGCGGGCGACGAAGTCCTTGCCCTCGTAGCGGACCGGCCTTCCGGTGTGGTCGACCCCGTCGACCACCGCGAAGTCCGGCCGTGCCAGCGGCACGTACGCGCCCGGCAGTGACAGGCACCCCTCGTCGGCCTCCACGAGGTGACGGTCCGGCCCCTCCGGGACGCTCAGCCGGGGGTTGCAGACGACGCCGCGCACCGCACCGTCCTCGTGCGGGCAGTCGAAGACGAACACCTGCAGGTCGACCCCGACCTGGTTGGCCGCCAGCCCGACCCCGTCAGCGGCGTACATAGTGGCCGCCATGTCGGCCACCAACTGCCCCAGCGCATCGTCGAAGGTCTCCACCGGCCGGCACGGTGCGTGCATCACGTCCGCGCCCCAGCGCGTGACCGGGCGGACCGTCCCGTTCGTAGGCAAAACGTCCACGGTGGGACGTTATCGTATCGGTCAGCCCAACTGCCACGACCGCTTCGACAGCCCGTACCAGAACCCGTCGATGACCGAGGTAGGCGCCGCTGTGCCCGCTCCGGCCGCACCGAGCGCGACGAACAGGGGGGCGAAGTGCTCGGTCCGTGGGTGCGCCAGCCGGGCCGCAGGCGCTCGGTGCATGAAGTCCAGGACGGCGTCCAGGTCATGGTGCTCCAGTGCCCCGCGCACCCAGTCATCGAACTCCACCGACCACGACGGCGGAGTGTCATCGCTGGGCCGGGTCATGTCGACACAGCTGAGGTTGTGGGTGGTGAATCCGCTGCCCATGACGAGGACACCATCGTCGCGCAACGGCGCCAGCCGCCTGCCAAGGTCGAACAGCGCCTGCGGATCCAGCGTCGGCATCGACATCTGGAGCACCGGGACATCCGCGTCGGGGTACATCTCCACCAGTGGCACGTACGCGCCGTGGTCGAGTCCTCGGTCGGGAACATCGTGTACGCCGGACCCGCTGCCGCGCAGCAGCGCGCGAACATCTGCGGCGACGTCCGGTGCTCCCGGTGCCGGATACTGCACCCGGTAGTAGCGCTCGGGGAACCCCCAGAAGTCATACACCAACGGCACGGTGGTCGTGGCAGCCAGGGACAGCGGCGCCGCCTCCCAATGCGCCGAGACGACCAGCACCGCACGCGGCCGCGGCAAGGTATGTGCCCATCCGGCGAGCTGCCCGGTCCAGAGTGGGTCGTCGGCCAGTGGGGGAGCGCCGTGGCTGAGATACACGACCGGCATGGTCTGGTTTCCGGACACGGCGCCTCCTAAGTAATTGATCATTCAATTATACACGTTCTGTTACGTTGGAGGGGATGACTGAGATTCCAGACGTCAAGCTCAACAACGGCAAGCAGATACCGCAGGTGGGGTTCGGGGTGTTCCTCGTGCCCGATGACCAGACACAGCAGGCGGTGGAGAACGCGCTCGACGTGGGCTACCGGCACATCGACACCGCGAAGCTCTACGACAACGAGGGCTCGGTCGGCAAGGCCGTCGCGGCGTCAGGACTGGACCGGGACGAGGTGTTCGTCACCACCAAGTGCTGGAACGACGACCAGGGCTACGACGAGGCGCTCCGAGCCTTCGACGCGAGCCTGGACCGGCTCGGGTTCGACTATGTCGACCTCTACCTGATCCACTGGCCGGCGCCGTCGCAGGACCGGTACGTCGACACGTGGCGCGCGTTCCAGCGGCTGTACGACGAGGGGCGCGCCCGCTCCATCGGCGTCTCCAACTTCCACGTCGGGCACCTCCAGCGGCTGTTCCAGGAGACCGACGTGGTCCCTGCGGTGAACCAGGTGGAGCTTCATCCGTGGCTGCAGCAGCAAGAGTTGCGGCAGTTCAACGCCGACCACGGGATCGCGACCGAGGCGTGGAGTCCGATCGCGCGCGGTGGGCACCTCCAGGACCCGGTGATCCAGCAGATCGCAACCGAGCACGGTGTCAGCCCGGCCCAGGTAATCCTGCGCTGGCACCTGGATCAGGGCACCGTCATTATCCCGAAGTCGGTGCACAGAGAGCGCATGGTCGCCAACCTCGACTTGTTCGGCTTCTCGCTCGACGAGGACGACCACCGCGCCATCGCGGGACTGGACGCGGACGACCGCGTCGGCCCCAACCCCGACACCCTCGGCTGACTCCCGCGCTCACACGGCGTTCATGCGACACCTGGGATCGCGAGGTGCATGATCCAGTAGCATACGGCGGCCACCAGGGCGGCCATCGGGAAGGTCAGGAGCCAGGCAGCCACGATGCTGCGTGCCACGCCCCACCGCACTGCGGAGAACCGGCGGGTCGCACCAGCCCCCATGACCGAGGACGTGATGGTGTGCGTGGTGGAGATGGGTGCCTCGAACACGTATGCGGTCGTATAGAGCACGCCGGAGGCGATCGTCTCCGCCGCGAACCCGCGGGCGGGGTCGAGGTGGATGATGCGGCGACCCAGGGTCCGCATGATGCGCCAGCCGCCGGACCAGGTGCCCAACGAGATCGCACCCGCAGCAGTCAGGATCACCCAGACCGGCAGCGGGTCGCCCTCAGCGACGAACCCTCCGGTCAGCAGGGCCAGGAAGATCACACCCATCGTCTTCTGCGCGTCCTGGAGCCCGTGGCCCAAGGCCATGGCCGCAGCAGAGATCGTCTGCGCGTACCGGAATCCTCGTTGGGTCGGGCCGGGCAACCGGTGGCGGAAACCCCACATGATCGCCAGCATCAACGCGAACGCCGCGCCGAACCCGAAGATCGGAGACGCGATCATCGGCAACACGATCTTGTCCAGGATCACCTGCCACCTCACGGCGGCGCCCTGGACAACCGCGGCCGCGGCCAGGGCGGCCCCCATCAGCCCCCCGATCAGTGCGTGGGATGACGACGACGGGAGGCCCCAGTACCACGTCAGCACGTTCCACACGATCGCCCCTACCAGTCCCGCGGCCACCACCACCAGGCCGACCGCACCGGCCGGCGTCTGGATCACTTCCGCCACGGTCTTGGCGACCTTCTGCCCCAAGAAGGCGCCAACGAAGTTCAAAGCGGCCGCCATCACCAGAGCCGTGCGCGGGGTCAGGGCGCGCGTCGATACCGACGTAGCAATCGCATTGGCGGCATCGTGGAAGCCGTTGGTGTAGTCGAACACCACCGCGACCACCACCACCGCGACAATAATCGCCAACTCCACAACCGGGACTCCTCGACAGTGAAAGGCAGGTGTCTCGCACCCCTGGACGCGGTCAGGTCAGGCTACGGTACAGATCGGTGGTCTGACGGGCGATAGCGGCCCAGTCGAAATGATGCACTGCGCGCACTCGGCCGGCCTCGCCCATCTGCCGGGCACGCGCGGGATCTGCTGCTAGCTGGTTGACTGCCGTCGCGAGCCCGGCTTCAAAGGCGCCCGGCTCGCTTGGGTCATGGTGCACCAGCACTCCGGTCTCGCCATCGACCACCACCTCCGGAATGCCACCAACATCGCTGGCCACGACCGCCGTACCGCACGCCATCGCCTCGAGGTTGACGATCCCGAGCGGCTCGTACACCGACGGGCACACGAACACCGCCGCGTGCGACAGCGCCTGCCGCACGGTGTCGCGGGGCAGCATCTCGTTGACCACCACGACTCCGTCCCGGGACGCATGCAGATCGGCGATCGCGGCGTCGGTCTCGGCCCGGAGCTCCGCGGTGTCCGCGGCGCCGGCGAGCAGCAGCACCTGGAGGGCCGGGTCGAACTGTACGGCGGCACGGAGCAGGTGGGGCACGCCCTTCTGCCTCGTTATCCGGCCAACGAAAACCGCGTAGGGCCGGGCCACATCGATCCCGAGCGCGGTGACCGCGGATGTCTCAGGGTCGGGCCGGTAGAACGCCGCGTCGACACCGTTGTGGATCACGTGCAACCGGTCCGCGGACACGTCGGGATAGCAGGTGCGGATCTCCTCGGCCATCCGCCGGCTGACCGCAATGACCGCGTCCGCGCTGCCGTACGCGGTCCGCTCGGCCCAGCTGGACAGCCGGTAGCCGCCGCCGAGCTGTTCGGCCTTCCACGGCCGTTGCGGCTCCAGCGAGTGGGAGGTCACCACGTGCGGTACGTCGTACAGCAGCTTGGCAAGGTGCCCGGCGAGGTTGGCGTACCAGGTGTGGGAGTGCACCACGTCGCATCCCGCGGCCGCCGCGGTGATCTCCAGATCCGTGGACAGCACGTGCAGCGCGTTGTTCGCGTCCAGAAACCGCTGGTCCCGTTCGGCGAACGCCCGGGCCCCCGGTCGCGGCCCACCGAAACAGAACACGTCGAGGTCTACCAGCCCGCGGAGCCGTTGGCTCAGCATCTCGACATGGACCCCGGCGCCGCCGTAGACGTCTGGCGGGTACTCCCGCGTGATCAGCCCTATCCTCATAGGCGGAAGGGTACGGCCTCGGGAGGTGCCGCCATGACGAAGGCGAAGCCGAAGGTCCTCGGCCTGGTTCTGGCCGGCGGAGAGGGCAAGCGGTTACTCCCTCTGACGCTGGACCGGGCCAAGCCCGCTGTGCCGTTCGGCGGCAGCTACCGGCTGATCGACTTCGCGCTGTCGAACCTGGTCAACGCCGGCTACCTGCGGGTGTGCGTGCTGACCCAGTACAAGTCCCACTCGCTGGACCGGCACATCTCCCTGACCTGGCGGATGTCGAACCTGCTGGGCAACTACGTGACGACGGTCGCCGCCCAGCAGCGGCTCGGGAAGCGGTGGTTCCTCGGCAGCGCGGACGCGATCTACCAGTCGATGAACCTGATCAAGGACGAGCAGCCCGACGTCATCGTGGTCTTCGGCGCCGACCACGTCTACCGGATGGACGCCTCCCAGATGGTGCAGGCACACCTGGAGTCCGGCGCGGGCGTCAGCGTGGCGGGGATCCGGGTCCCGCGTGCGGAGGCGTACCAGTTCGGCGTGATCGAGCCGGCCACCGGGGGAGACCGGATCGAGGCGTTCCTGGAGAAACCCAGTGACCCACCGGGCCTGCCGGACAGCCCCGACGAGGTGCTGGCGTCGATGGGCAACTACGTGTTCTCCACCGACGTGCTGGTGGACGCGTTACGGCGCGACGCCGACGATCCCGACTCCCGACATGACATGGGCGGTGACATCGTGCCGCTGCTCGTGCGCGACAACCAGGCGGCGGTCTACGACTTCTCCCGCAACGAGGTGCCCGGAGCACTGCCGGGGGACCGGGACTACTGGCGCGACGTCGGAACGATCTCCTCCTACCACGAGGCACATCTGGACCTGGTGTCGGTCAACCCGGTGTTCAACCTCTACAACAACCAATGGCCGATCTTCACCTCCCACCCCCAGCTGCCCGGCGCGAAGTTCGTCAAGAAGGCCACCGTCGACGAGGCAATCGTGTGCGCCGGCTCGATCGTGTCCGGCGGCGCCGTCCGGTCCTCGGTGGTCGGCTCGGACGTCTTCGTTGCTGAAGACGCCGCCGTCGAGCGCTCGGTGCTGATGGAGAACGTGCGCATCGGAGTCCGCGCTCAGGTGCACAACGCCATCATCGACAAGAACGTCGTGGTCCCGGACGGATATACCGTGGGCGTGGACCCCGAGGCTGACGCGGCCGCGGGCTTCACCGTGACCCCGGGCGGCATCACCGTCATCGGCAAGGGACAGCAGATCCCCGGCGTCTACTCCGGTGCGGGCTGAGCCTCCCGGACCCGGTGGGCGACGACGACGCAGTCCAGCGCCGTCCCGTTCGCGGTCTCCCTCGATGTGGTCTCGGCACGTTCCACCACGATGCCCGGTAGCCGCTCCAGCGCCGCGCGCAGCGTGCCCGGCACATGCAGTATCTCCGGGTCCGGCGGTCCCCCGACGCCCTCGGTGAGGTTGCGGCGGTCGTGTCCGACACTGACCAGGAGCCCATCGGGCCGTACGGCGCTGATGGCCCGGCGGAGCGTGCTGTGCATGTCCGCCCAGGCCAGGTGCAGGTAGCTGAGCAGCACCAGGTCGTACCGAGAGTCGCCGAGGTCCTGCTTCGTCACATCGGCGACCTCCCAGGTGAGGCGCCGGCGTACGTCGTCCGGCTCGCCTGCGGCCAGCGTGCGCGCGCGTGCGATCGCGACGGAGGAGAAGTCGGTGGCGGAGACGTCCCAGTCCTGCCGGGCCAGCCACAGCGCGTTGCGGCCCTCCCCGCAGGCCAGGTCGAGCGCGGTACCGGGATGCAGGTCGGCACAGATCTGTTTGACGAAGATGTTCGGCTCGGCTCCCCACACCAGGTCAGCGGACTGGTAGCGCTCGTCCCATGCGGCGGCATCCATGTGCTCAGCCTGCCACGCTGGTCAGGTCAGGCCGGGAAAGCCGAGCTGCCGCAGCGCCTCGTACACCGCCACGGCTGCTGTGTTCGACAGGTTCAGCGACCGCAGCCCCGGAAGCATCGGGATCCGGACGCGGTCGGTGACGTGCTGGTCTTGCAGCATGTCGTCGGGGAGACCCTCCGGCTCCGGGCCGAACACGAGGACGGCGTCGGGGGAGTAGGCGACGTCGCAGTACCCGGTCTCGGCCTGGGTCGCGAACGCCACCACCTGTTGCGGCCGAAGCTCGCGCCACGCACTGGTGAGGTTCGCGTGGACCCGGACCGACGCCAGGTCGTGGTAGTCCAGTCCCGCCCGCCGGAGTTGCGCGTGGGAGAGGTCGAACCCCAGCGGCCGCACCAGGTGCAGCTCGCAGCCGGTCGCGGCCACCAGCCGGATCGCGTTTCCGGTGTTCGGCGGAATCTGCGGACGGTAGAACAGCACTCGCAGCATGGCGGGCCTACGCGCCCTGGCCCGGTACGGGATCGTCCCCCCGGAGCGACCGGGTACGCAGCAGCAAGGCGAGTGCGCCGATCGCGGCCATGCCGAGGAACGTCACCACCACGTAGCCGGGCAGGTCCTGCCGGACCAGCACCCACGCGAGCACCCACAGCACCGAGCCGGCCGCACCCGCCACCCCGGTCTGTCCCAGCCAGCGGAGCCACAGCCGCCGGGACATGTTCGTCTCCCGGGGGAGGACCGCGCTTGCCGCCGTGGCGGTGTGGACCACCAGCAACAGCCACATCAACGCGACCGTCCAGGCGGAGAGGACCGAGTCCACTGCCGCGATCCAGACCAGCGTGATCGCCAGAAGTGTGGTCCCCGCGGTGAAGTTCGGGCCGACGTACCAAGCGGTGCTCACCAGGACGACGACGATGACCTGCCACACGGCGGGGTCGCCCGCGACGACGGTCACCGGGATCGACAACAGCCCGGCGAGCGATGCCGCGGCCCGGAGCGTGCGGTGGTCGCGGGACGAACCGGCCAGCCACTGCCTCATCGCCGGCCCCCGCGCGCGGCCCCCGGACGACGGGCGAGGTCACGCAGCACCTGGTCCAGGCTTCCCGCACCGTGCCAGGGCACGATCGGCACACCTGCGGCACCGACCTGGCGGAGCTCGCTCGCCCGCTCCAGCAGCCGGATCCGCCACGCGGCGTGCACGTACGGGTCGGGATCGGGGGGTACGTCGGAGAGGGTGTCGACGACCAGGACCTGCAGGCCGCGGCCCTGCAGCACCATCGCCTGCTGGAGGGCCAGGGGGGAGATGCACGCCGACAGCATCACCACCAACGTCCCGGCCCCGAAGCCGAACCGGAACCGCTGCGCCTCGCGCGTGCGCACATTCGCCGGGGTGATCGTCGCCAGCTGGTACAGCACGCGACGCAGATGAGCCCGGCCCGCCGCGGGCGGAACCCAGGACTGCTCGACCGGACCGAACACCCGCAGGCCCACGCGCTCGCCACGACGCAGGAAGTGCTCGGCGATCGCACCAGCGGCACGCACCGTCACGTCGAGGCTGCTGGCGGCGCCGTCGATCCCCTCCGACTCCCCGAGGTCCGTGGTCGCGTCCACCACCAGCATCACCAGCTCGTCCTGGTCGGCGTACGTCGCGGACACGTGCAGCGCACCGGTCCGCAGCGACACCGGCCAGTGCACCCGACGAAGCCGGTCCCCGACCTGGAACGGCCGGATGGTGGCGAACTCGGCGCCCTCTCCACGAGCGGCGGACCGGTTGAGCCCGACCAGGCCGACCGGGTGCGGCATCGCGGCAGCGGAGTCGAACGGTGACGGCACGGGGAGCGTGGTCACGACCCGCCCTTCCACCGGGACCGGCCCCCACACATACCCCGCCCACGGCCCCGAGCACCCCACCAGCGCGCGTCCGAGCGGACGCGACCCCCATCGAGTGCTGCGGACCGCGACCGGCAGCCGCAAGGGCCCTCTCTGCTCCGGGAGAACCGCCTCTGCTACCGCTCCGCTTCGGGGGCGGTAGGCGAGGAACGGCTCCTGCGCCATCAGCAACGCGCCCTGCTGGGTCCCGGGCGGGACCGACACCTCATAGGTCCACCGCACCGACTGTCCCTCCCGCAGCAGTGCCGTCCGGCCCGGGCCGTGTACCCGTGGGATCCCGCGAGGTCGGGTCACGAGTGACCAGACCACGGCCACCACGAACGGGACCCCGAGGACCACGACACCGGGCCGGTGCAACAGCAGCCCGACCAGCAGCGCACCCACGGCCATCACACAGGCTCGCAGGTGGTGCGCGGTGGGCCGCCAGATCTCCTGCTCGACCGGTCTGTCCTGCACTTACCCGGTTCCCGTCGCCTCGCGCGGGCCCGGTGCCGGGACCGAGTCCAGCGCAGCCTCCACCACGCCGGACGCGGACGCCTCGCTCATCCACAGTTCCGGTTTCAAGGTCACCCGGTGGTCCAGCACCGGGTGGGCAACCGACTTCACGTCCTCCGGTGTCACGTAGTCGCGTCCGTCGATGACCGCCAGGGCGCGGCTGCACAACAGCAGCGCCAGCGATCCGCGGGGGGAGGACCCGACGAGGGTGTGCTGGTGGTGGCGGGTGTGGCCGGCCAGCGCGACGCAGTAGCGGCTGATGGAGTCATCGACGGTCACGGTCTCGACCACGTCCTGCATGCCCCGCAGCCCGTCGGCGTCGGTGACCGGGCTGAGCTGCTGTTCCTCCTGGCGTCGCTGCATCCGGCGGCGTAGCACGTCCCACTCCTCGTCAGGGGAGGGGTACCCGAACGCCACCCGCATCAGGAACCGGTCCAGCTGTGCCTCCGGCAGCGGGTAGGTCCCCTCGTACTCGACCGGGTTCGCCGTCGCAAGGACATGGAACGGCGCCGGCAGCGGGAACGTCTCTCCCTCGACGGTGACCTGTCGCTCCTGCATCGCCTCCAGCAGGGCCGCCTGCGTCTTCGGCGGCGTCCGGTTGATCTCGTCGGCCAGCAGGATTCCGGTGAACAGCGGCCCGCTGCGGAAGTTGAAGTCACCGGCCTTCTGGTCGTACACGAACGACCCGGTGAGGTCAGCGGGCAACAGGTCGGGGGTGAACTGTGCCCGGCGGAACTCCAGGCCGAGTGTCTGGGCGAACGACCGCGCTGCCAGGGTCTTTCCCAGTCCGGGGAAGTCCTCCAGCAGGACATGGCCCCCGGCGAGGATCGCACTGAGCACCAACGTGAGTTGTCGTCGCTTGCCGACCACGGCGCGTCCGACGTCGTCGAGGACCTGCTGGGCCGTGCGGGAGACGGTGGTCAGATCCGGGTTCACAGTGCCTCCAATCGGTCGAGCAGTTCGTGGATCCGCGCCGGAGTGCGCGCGATCCGTCGTTTCGGTGGCTGGTCCAGGTACGCCGAGAGCTCCGGTCCGAGGAGCTCCGCGGCTGCGTCGGGGTCCTGGGTGCGATCGACTCCGTACCGGCTGGCCAGGAGGTCGTCGGCGATGCGACCGAGGCTGGCGTGCACCTCGCTGGCCACGACCTCGGCGTCGGGAGAGTCAGCGAGACGCTGGGACAGCCGGGAGAACCGGGCATCGAAACCCGTGGTGCGGGTGGCGAACCGTGGGGAGATGCGCCAGCGGATCGCGCCCTGCCACTCGGACAGGTCGGCCGCGATCCAGAACACTCCGGCCGCACCGAACACGGCAGCGAGCAGCAGCCAGATGTGCGGCCCTCGCCCCGTCAGCACCCCGTAGCCGACGACCAGGCCCCACGCGAGCAGCAGACCGCTGATGCGGACCAGCCACCGTCTCATGGTGACTCCCTGGCCGCGGTCCGGCCACGCGCAAGCTCGGTCCGGATCCGTGTCAGGGCGGCGATGGCAGCCTCCCGGTGGCGCTCCTGGAGCGGGTGGGTGGAGAACCGCGCCTCGCGGTACAGACCGGCGAGCTCGGCCAGTGCGGTATCGCCCACCGCGTATCGCGCAAGGACCCGCGTGGTCAGCTCCATCGACGTCTCCGCCGGGTCGGGCTCCAACCCGGCACGAGCGACGGCCTCCTCCAGGCGGAGCCAGCACTCCACGATGGCGTTGCGCGGCGGTCCCAGACGCAGCGACTGGATCTGCTCCTCGACGGTGCGGGTGACCTCCTCGGGAACCTCCAGCACCTCAGGTGCGTCAACGTCGGGCAGGACGACGGTGTGGGCACGCCGCGTCCGACGTCGCCGCCACTCCCGCGCCAGCAGCATGCCCACCAGCAGGGCCACCAGCGCCGCCGCGAAGATGATCAGGACCGTCGTACTCACCACGGTCGGCAGTCCCTGCTGCTGTGCGTTCGTCGGGGCCGTCGGCGGTGTGGCGGTGGCCGTGGGCGGAGTGAACGGGAGAGCGGGTTCGGTGGCCGAAGGAGCGGTAGGCGCATGCCACACGTGCACCGGAGCGGCGGCGGCGACCCAGACCACCAGCAGCACCACGCCCCCGGCTGCTGCCGCGAGCACGACACCCATCCGCTGGCCGCTGCTCACGCCGCAACCTTAGGGGAGTCGGTCAGCGCGCCGGAGGATGGTAGTCACCCGCGCGTTCCTGACCGGTGAGCTCAGCGATCCGCTCCATGATCTCATCGGTCACCTCGCGCCGGGCCCGCCCCGAGGTCGCTGGATCCGTCCCCTCGCCGAAGCACAACGGTTTGCCGAACCGGATGCGGACCCGCCGTACCCGGGGGAACCGGGCGCCGATCGGCATCATCTCCTCGGTCCCGGTGATACCCACCGGTACGACCGGACAGCCTGCGGACAGAGCCAGCCATCCGACACCGGTGCGGCCCCGGTACAACCGCCCATCCCGGGACCGGGTGCCCTCGGGGTAGATCACCAGCGCGTGCCCGGCCTGCAGCACCTCCAAGGCACTGTCCAGCGCCGCCTGCGCGAGGTGCCGGTCCCCGCGCCGTACCGGGAACGCACCCAGGGAGCCGAGGAACCACCGCAGGAACCCGCCGATCGGTCCCGGGCGCTCGAAGACGTCGGACTTCGCCAGGTAGTGGATCCGTCGTGGCGCCACCAGCGGGATCAGCACACTGTCGATGACCGACAGGTGGTTGGCGGCGAGGATCACCGGACCCTCTCGCGGGACCAGGTGTGCATCGAGGATCTCGGGGCGATACACCCACCGACGGATGGGCGTCAGCAGGAAGTGTGCGATGACGTAGAGCATGGCCCTCTCAGCGGAAACGTGGCGACGGACCCGCCCAGACTACGGCCCTGGCGGGGTGCCGGCCTTCCCTTGCTGCTACTTCCGAGTAACACTGGGCGGTAACAAATCGGGTAGGCCGTCGATGACGGGTGTGACGCCGGAAGGGACCACCGTGACCACGCAGACAGACCCAGCCAGCGACAGCCCCCACGTGTCCGAACGCGAGGCGCGCGCCGTCGCCGAGGCCGCCCGGGAGACCGAGTGGGCCCGGCCGAGTTTCGCCAAGGAGCTGTACCTGGGCCGGTTCGCCCCGGATCTGATCCACCCGTACCCGCGTCCACGCGAGGAGGACCGCGCCGTCGGCGAGACCTTCCTGCGCGATCTGCGCGCCTACTGCGACACCATGGACGGCGGCCGGATCGAGCGCGAGGACCGGGTTCCCGACGAGTACTTCAAAGGGCTGGCCGACCTCGGCGTGTTCGGCATGAAGATCCCGGAGGAGTACGGCGGGGCAGGGCTGTCCAGCGTCTACTACTGCCGCGCGCTGATGATGATCGGGTCGGTGCACCCGAGCCTGGGTGCGCTCGTGTCGGCGCACCAGTCCATCGGCGTACCGGAGCCGGTGAAGCTGTTCGGCAGCGAGGAGCAAAAGCAGACCTACCTCCCGCGCTGCGCCCAGGGAGCGATCACGGCGTTCCTCCTGACCGAGCCCGATGTTGGTTCCGACCCCGCACGTCTGGCCTCGAGGGCAACGCCTGTTGACAACGGCGCGGCGTACCTGCTGGACGGCGTGAAGCTGTGGACGACGAACGGCGTGATCGCCGAGCTCGTCGTGGTCATGGCCCGCGTCCCCGAGCATGACGCGGGCAGGGGAGGCGTGACCGCGTTCATCGTCGACATGGACACCCCCGGCATCACCGTGGAGAACCGCAACCATTTCATGGGGTTGCGCGGGCTGGAGAACGGGGTCACCCGGTTCCACCAGGTACGCGTTCCTGCCGAGAACCGCGTCGGCAAGGAAGGGCAAGGGCTGAAGATCGCACTCACCACGCTCAACGCCGGTCGGCTGTCGATTCCCGCGATGTGCGCCGGGGCCGGGAAGTGGTCGCTGAAGATCGCCCGGGAGTGGTCGCAGGCGCGGGTGCAGTGGGGCAAGCCGGTCGGGAAGCACGAGGCGGTCGCGGAGAAGATCTCGTTCATCGCGGCGACGACGTTTGCGCTGGAGTCCGTCTATGACCTGTCGGCGCAACTGGCCGACGCCGGCACCAAGGACATCCGCATCGAGGCCGCGCTGGCCAAGCTGTGGGCCAGTGAGATGGCGTGCCGGATCGTCGACGACCTCGTCCAGATCCGCGGCGGCCGCGGCTACGAGTCGGCGGCGTCGCTCGCCGCGCGAGGGGAGCGGGCGGTGCCGGTGGAGCAGATCCTCCGGGACATGCGGATCAACCGGATCTTCGAGGGCTCCTCGGAGATCATGCGGCTGCTGATCGCCCGCGAGGCGGTGGATGCGCACCTGCAGGCAGCCGGCGACCTCGCGTCGCCCGACGCCGACCTGAAGGCGAAGGCGCGGGCAGCCGTACAGGCGAGCGGGTTCTACTCCCGCTGGCTGCCCCAGTTGGTCGCCGGCCGTGGAATGGTGCCCACGTCGTACGACGAGTTCGGCACGCTGGGCAAGCACCTACGCTCTGTGGAGCGGTCGTCGCGACGGCTCGCGCGACAGACCTTCTACGGGATGAGCCGCTGGCAGGCCAGGCTGGAACAGCGCCAACGCTTCCTCGGGAGGGTCGTCGACATCGGCGCGGAGCTGTTCGCGATGGCAGCGTCCTGCTCCCGGGCGGAGATGCTGCGGGGGGAGGGCGGACCCGAAGGGGAGCAGGCGGTGCGCCTGGCCGACGTGTTCTGCCAGCAGGCGCGGATGCGGGTGGAGGCGCTGTTCGGGCAGCTGTGGCACAACACCGACACGGCGGACCGTCGCCTGGCCCGCACCGTCCTCGACGACGACCTCTGCTGGCTCGAGGAGGGGGTCGTGGACCAGTCCGAGGGCACCGGCCCGTGGATCGCGGACTGGTCTTTCGGAGCATCCACCCAGCAAGACGTCCACCGCAAGTACCGGTGACCCCGCCCGCTCCCAACGCCACCCCGATCCGCCGGCGGGTGGTCGGCCACTGAAGCCTGCCGGCGCGGGTCGACGCGGGTCGACGCGGTCTGCGGGGAACACAATCGTCCACGTGAACCCCTGTGGCCCCTCCCGCGGCGGTTTTGGCGTCACGAGCGTCCATGTGGACGCTTGTGGCCCGTGTGTTGTTTCAGGCCCGGTTGATTCCTTCGTGGTCCGCGGGCAACACGGGTTCGACACTCTCCAGCGTGTACACCGGGTACGGCTGGTCACGGGTTGCGCGGCACGTCAGCTGGCCGGGTCCGGACTGGCCGGCCCGGATCAGCACCCGCCACCGCTGCGCGTGCGCTTCGAAAACCGCCTCGGTGCAGCCGTCGCTGCCGGTGGACTCCAGCAGCCGTACGGCGTCCCGCCGCGGCTCGTGGAGATGGCTGCGCAGGTAGTAGTCCGCCGCTTGCACCGCGAACCCGTACCGGCACCAGCCCCGCAGGTGCGGCAGGTCGAGGAGCCCGTCGAGGTGCGCCTGTCCGAGTGCGCGGGCGTCGGCCGGGTCGACCCGCCCGTAGTAGAGGCCCTCCGGGAGCACCAGCACGTTCGCCGCGAACCGGTCACCCCCGATGTGGGAGACCTCCCAGGTGTGGTCGGGGAACGCGCGTGCCAGCGCGGCGGCCAGCGGCCGGCCACGCTCGGCGCAGCAGACGTCGTGCCTGCCGTGGGTGCACACACCGAAGACGGGCTCGGTGGCACGGTCCAGGCCGGGTGAGCGGCCCCTCCCCAGCGCGGCGACGTCGAGGTCGAGAACCTGGCGGTAGTCCCGGAGCTGCGCCGTCTCCATCCACGGGTCCTCGGTGCCGGCGTACGCGGCGAACACCCGCGGCCGGGTGGGTTTGCTCCGGCCGTTGCGCCGGATCAGCAACGCACGGACGTGGTGCCCGTGCGGTGTGCCGGCCAGCCACCGGCGTACTTCCTCCGGCAAGCGGGCGTCGGTGAGTGCGTTGACCCCCCAGGGGCCAGGGTGCTCCAGCAGCAGGAAGGCGCGGACGGTGGAGGCGGTGCCGTAGACCGGCTCGTCGTTGCCGATGCTTCGCTCGGCGCAGCGTCCTGCGCTCAAGCCGCAACCCGGAGCAGACCCTCGCGGACCAGCCGCCGGATGAGCACCAGCCGACCTGGGGCATCCAGCCACTGGTCGAGGTCTCGTGGGCGGAGGCTGGGGTGGGTCCGGATGTGCTCCAGTGGCGCCGCGACGCGTGCCGGCACCAGCAGTTGGCGGTCACCCAGCAGCACCCGTAGCCGGTCACCTGCCTCCTCGAGGTGACACACGCTGCCCTCGCGCCGCGATACTCGCGTGTCGTCGTTGATCTCCGGCGCGGCGAGGTCATTCAACGCACCGCGGAGCCGGGATGGGCGGGTGGTGAGGAACCGGCGTACCTGTCCGGTGGCGGCGGCGTGCGGGTCGGCCTCGCGCAGGCGGTCGGCCAGCACGTCCAGTCGGGACCGGATCTCCGCTGCGAAGCCGGTCAAGTCCTCGCCGTACGCCGCGGGGACGGGATCACCGAAGCCGTCGTCGGTGAGGAGCGTGTCCAACAGGGGACGCACCGCGTCGGCGTACGTCACCTCGTTGATGCCGACCGTCACGTGCAACGACGCCGACTGCTCGGTCCGAGCGGCGTGCGGGGTTCCGGTGGGGAGGTACATGCACACGCCGGGCTCCATGTGGACCTGACGTTCACCCGCGTCGTCCTCGACCTCCCAGGTCTTGCTTCCGTGGGTTTGGAAGACGAAGACCTGGTGGCTGTCGCGGTGTCGCGCGAAGCCTTGTGACCCGGGTGGGGTGAGGTAGGCGTTGGCCTGGCAGGGGTGTCCGAGCTGGAGCTCCAGCTCGCGGACCAGTCCGGCGACCGGGGGCCAGTACCGGTGTAGACCTTGCAGGATGATGGTGGCTCCGGCGCCGAAGAGGTCGAAGACCTTGCGCGCGTCGACCAGCCCGGTCAGCGGCGATCCGGCGATGGTCGCGGACCGGGTGAAGTCCGCGGAGGGAAGGACCCGGCCGTCCTTGGCCACCCGGACCGCGGGGGTGCGGATGGCGCTGCTGCTGAGCAGTTCGTCGACGTCGTCGAGACGGAGGAAGCGCAGCAGCTCGTCGCAGTGGTGGGTGTGGATGCGTGATGCCCAGACCTTGTCGATGAAGGCCTGGGCATCGCCGCTCAGCAGGTCAAGCGCGGTCACGGCTCACGCGTCGGTCCCGTCGGCGTCGTGTGAGTCGCCGTCCACCGTGTCCGTGGAGTCGCCGTCGGTGCCGTCAGCGTCGGTCCCGTCGGCATCGTGTGAGTCCCCGTCGACGGAATCGGTGGAGTCCCCGTCGGTGCCGTCGGCATCAGCCTCGGCGTATGGGCGCATGGTGGCCTGACCCAGTACGGTCTCGATCTCTTCGTCACGCAGCGACTGTTCGGTGATGCTCATAGACCCTCCTTGCCTCGGGTGGCTTCTCTCCGCAGCGTACCCAGGTGGGTGGCACACAAACCAGCCCGGCTCCGGGTCTGTGTCACATCCACTCGAGGAGCCGCGCGATCTCGGAGATCTGTCCGGGGCCGACCCGACAGCAGCCGCCGACGTACGCCGCCCCGGCCTCGACCCACTGCGGCACCAGATCGGGGTGCATGCTCTGTTCCCCGACCCAGGTCCCTGATTGCCACTCCTCCCCGCTGTTCGGGTAGGCCACGACGGGTTTGCCGGAATGTGTGGCGGCGATCCGCACAGCCGGGAGCACGTCGCGAGGCGCGCAGCAGTTCACGCCGGCAGCGAAGACAGACGGTACGTCGCTGATGGGCGCGTAGGCGTCGGCGAGTGGTTGGCCCGCTCGCGTGGCGCGGCCGCGGGCGGAGACGCTGACCCAGGCCGGGACTCCGAGATCCCGCAGGATCTCGACCAGCACCTCCACCTCAACCACGTCCGGGATCGTCTCCACGGCGAGGAAGTCCGGTTCGGCGGCCAGGAGGAGCTCGATGCGGGGCAGGTGGAAATCGCGGAGTGCCGACCGGGACAGACCGTAGTGACCGCGGTACTCCGAGCCGTCGGCCAGCACAGCGCCGTACGGCCCGACCGAGGCAGCGATCCACCTTCGGACGCCGTCCTCGGACAGCTCGTCGCGTACTTTCGTTGCCAGTCGAACACTGCTGCGCAGCAGTTCCTCGGCTTCCGTTGCCCGCATACCGGCCTCGACGAAGCCGGGCACACTTGCCTGGTAGCTGGCCGTGGTCGCTACGAGAGCCCCTGCCTCGAAGTACCTGCGGTGGACAGCGGCGATGTCGCTGGGCTGGTCACGCAACAGACGCGCGGTCCACAGCGGGCCGGACACGTCGACTCCCCGGTCGGCGAGCGCATTGGACATCCCGCCGTCGAGGCAGACCGCGGCCGGTGTGGTGACCTCCAGGTGGGGTGGGACGGCGATCACGGCTCCAGTGTCTCGCAGCGGTCGCGACGCGCGCGTGGTGGCGGCCACCCTTGATCGCGACCACAGTGGGGGGCAGGCCTTACCGCTGGTCGCGCCAGCCGCGTTCGAACGGCAGGCGCCAGTAGTGCGGTGCGATCAACTGATGGATCGCGTTCGGGCCCCATGACCCGGGTTGGTAGGGCTTCACAGCTGGCGGATTCTCCAGCAGGGGAGTGGCGCGCTCCCACAGGCTCTCGATACCGGCCGCCGCGGTGAACAGGGTGCGGTCGCCACGCATCGCGTCCAGCAGCAGTCGCTCGTAGGCCTCCAGGACGTCCCCGGCCTCGGCGGTGTCCCGGGTGGCGAACTGCATGCTGAGTTTCTCCATCCGCATCCCGGGCCCGGGACGCTTGCCGTAGAAGGACAGCGACAGTTTCGAGGCGTCGGCGAGGTCGAACGTGAGGTGATCCGGCCCCTGGGTGCCGATCCCGGACCACGGTGGGAACATCGTCTTCGGCGGCTCCCGGAATGCGATCGAGATGATCCGCATCCCTTCCGCCATCCGTTTCCCGGTCCGCAGGTAGAACGGCGTACCGGCCCACCGCCAGTTGTCGATGCCGCAGCGCAGGGCGATGAACGTCTCGGTGTCGGAGTCCGGCGCCACCTCGGGGTGGTCGAGGTACCCGGTGTACTGGCCGCGGACCACATCGGTGGGCTCGATGGGCAGGAGCGAACGGAAGACCTTGTTCTTCTCCTCGATGATCGCGCGTGGCTCCAGGGCCGTAGGCGGCTCGATGGCCACGAATGCCAGCACCTGCATCAGGTGGGTGACCACCATGTCCTTGAACGCGCCGGTGGCTTCGTAGAAGTTCACCCGGTCGTTCAGGCCCAGCGTCTCGGGAATGTCGATCTGCACGTGGTCGATGAACTGGCGGTTCCAGATCGGCTCGAACAGCCCATTGGCGAACCGGAACGCGAGAATGTTCTGTGCCGCCTCCTTCCCCAGGAAGTGGTCGATGCGGAAGACCTGCTCCTCGGTGAACGTCTGGTGGATCCGCTCGTTCAAGGCGATCGAGCTGGGCAGGTCGGTGCCGAAGGGCTTCTCCATCACGATCCGTGAGCCGGTCACCAGGTCCGCGGCCTCCAGTGTCTCGATCACGCTGATGGTGGCACTCGGCGGGACGCTCAGGTAGTGCAGGCGCCTTGCCTCCGGCCCCAGCTCCTCCTCGCTGGCGGCCACCGCCGCGGCCAGCGCTTCCGGCCCGTTCCCCTGGGGCACGTAGCGGATTCGTCGGGAGAAGTCCGACCACTGGTCGTCGGAGATCTGCTGTTGGGAAAACTTCACCACCGCCTCGCGCGCCACCTCCCGGAAGGCGTCGTCGTCGTAGTCCTCAAGTGACGTGGCCACCAGGCGGGTATTGGGGGCGAACGCTGACTCCGCCAGGCGCATCAGGCCGGGGAGGAGCTTGCGCCTGGCGAGGTCACCGGTGGCACCGAACAGCACCACGACATGCGGCGCCGGTTGCGCCTCCTTGGCGGCACGGCGACGGCTCGCGGGGGCCGGGTAGGCGATGTTCTCCGGATTGGTTGTGGTCATGCAGGCGATGATGCCATTGAGTCGGTGGGAGGACACCTCGAAACGACCCCGTCGGGTCCAACGTCCACCTCCAACGCCCTCCTCCAACTCCGAACACCCTGGGGCGAAGTCATCGCGCCCAGGGGTGGGCAGCGTGTCCACGGACGTCAGTCCATACTGAACTCGTGGTCATCGCTGACTGGGATGAAGACGGCGGCTCGGCTGCGTTTGAGGTCGAGGGGCACGTCCACTACGTCGACTCCGATGACGTGGAAATGATCCCGGCCGTGCGTGCCGGGCGCTCCCTCGGCTGGGAGCCGGCGCCGGAGTCGCCATTCTGGTGCTTTCTTCCTGCAATCTGGCCGGTGGCCTTCCGGGCGTGGGTCACTGACATCCGGGTTCGCCATGGGACCCTGTCCTGCTCCGACCAACCCGCTGGTCGGGTGCCCTGGTCGACGGCGGAGTACGCCGACTTCGAGCAGTCGATGAACGTGGTTCTATCCGAGTGCGGCTTGACGGACCGCCCGGCTGGCCGAGTGTGGCTACTTCGCCCGCCTGCGGACTTTGACTCCGTTCAGGGGTGCTTGCAAGAGTTGGAAAACTCCGCGCGGGCAGCTGGACTTGCAATGGAGGCTTCCCCGGCACTGGTCAACCACATCGCAGCAGAGCTCCGTCGCCTGTTCGCGTGACGCGCACCAGCAAAAGCGAGATCCCGGCCCCGATACACACGCTTGCAGGCACCGACCGACACCGTCTTGACTGCAGGCGTGCACAGTGCCCGAGGGGGACTTGCAACTTATCTCTATGCCTGGTGTTGGAGGCTGCATAGTCGGCTCCAGACCCGGCCATTAGGCCTGTGACCTGGGGTTTCAGCCGAGCGGTCGGGAACCGCTGGGAACCCTCCCACGGCATGATCCTCGGCGCCAGCGGTGTCACGGGTAGGGTCGAACGCGGTGCCATATGCCGACGTGTCCGAGAGTCCATGTCAGGTCATGGCGCAGACGGGGCAGACGTGGTTCCTTGGGAGTGCCGTACGGCTACTACCGGCGGGAAGAACTCGGTCCACACACCAACGTGGCCAACGTCCCCAGGGCATCACCGTCCACGGGTTCGTGCCACGTCCGCTCTACAGAGACGTAGTCACCCGGATTTACGCCGCGTACCTCGACGCCGCCAGCCTCTGTGAGATCCTCCGTGAGCTCGAAGCTGAAGGTGTCGCCTGCCGTTCCCGCCGCTGATTCGGAGCGGAACCGCCACTGCGAACGCGTGGACTGTGTCGGCTTGTAGACGATTGTGAGTGGCTGCCGGTACATCGGCCGTGTCGTATGGGAAGCAGCGGAAGGCCGAACGACTGTTCGTCCCAAAGAACAGGAGCCCCTCGTCACCGATGAAGTCTGGGACGCTGCTCTCCAGTCCAGGTAGACGCGCCATTGAGCGTGGTGCGGGAGGTGGCTGGCCGAAATGGCGACGCGGGTCTGTTGGCGAAGAGCCGCGGCGTTCACCCTCACCGCGTTCCTTCCGTATAACGTCCCGGTCCCGGGACTCAATTCGGACGGGGTATACGGGAACGAAGGCCACGCCTCGACTGTGCATGGCTGCCCTGACCTGGGCGTTCTCGCAGAAGGTT
>CAYLOC010000036.1:18625-20447 GCA_964385195.1 uncultured Nocardioidaceae bacterium | reverse complement strand
GCTCGCTGCGTTTGCCTTGTAGACGGGGCAAACGCCCCGTCTACAAGGCAAACTTGCCTCGGCAACGGTGAGTCTGCCTCGCCGACCCGGGGTACGGCGGTGACCGTTCGCCTTCCGTCGGACCAGGGAAGGCAGAGCTGCGGCCGCCACACGTAGAGTGGCTCAGGTGGAGGACCAGGCGCTGTTCGACATGGGGACGCCGGCCCCGCGCGGGCGGGGGAGCCTCAGTGACGCCGACCACCGCTCCGCACCCCTCGCCGTACGCATGCGGCCACGTACCCTTGATGACCTGGTCGGGCAACCAGCCCTGAAAGAACCCGGGTCACCGCTGCGCCGACTGGTGGAGACGGGTGAGTCCACCGCGTTGCTGCTGTGGGGGCCACCGGGCACCGGCAAGACGACGATCGCTGCCATCGTGTCGCACCAGTCCGGCAAGCGGTTCGTCGAGCTGTCCGCCGTGGCCTCCGGGGTGAAGGAGGTCCGCGCCGCCATCGACGGCGCCCGGCAGCAACTGGTGCGTGACGGCACCGACACCGTGCTGTTCGTCGACGAGGTGCACCGGTTCAGCAAGGCGCAGCAGGACGCGTTGCTGCCCGGCGTCGAGAACAGGTGGGTGACACTGGTCGCGGCGACCACGGAGAACCCTTACTTTTCGGTCATCTCACCGCTGTTGTCCCGATCCCTGCTGCTGACACTGGAGCCGCTCACCGACGACGACATCCGCACCGTCGTACGACGGGCGCTCACCGACGAGCGCGGACTGGAGGGCAGGGTCGGCATCGAGGACGCCGCGATGGACATGCTGGTCCGGTTGGCCGGCGGGGATGCTCGCCGGGCGTTGACCTACGTCGAGTCCGCAGCCGGAGCAGCCCGGGACAGCGACGCCGGCAGCATCGACGTGGAGACGCTGACGCGCTCGGTCGACCGGGCCGCCGTGCGTTATGACCGGGACGGCGACCAGCACTACGACGTGATCAGCGCGTTCATCAAGTCGATCCGCGGCAGCGATGTCGACGCCGCCCTGCACTACCTCGCGCGCATGGTGACGGCGGGGGAGGACCCCCGCTTCGTCGCCCGTCGCCTGGTGATCCTGGCCAGCGAGGACATCGGTCTGGCCGACCCCACGGCGTTGCAGACCGCCGTGGCTGCCGCCCAGGCGGTGCAGCTCGTGGGCCTGCCGGAAGCCCGGCTGAACCTGGCCCAGGCGGTGATCGCCCTCGCGCTCGCACCGAAGTCCAACGCGGTGATCACCGCCATCGACTCCGCTGCCGCCGACGTACGCGAGGGCCGCATCGGCCCGGTCCCGGCGCATCTGCGCGATGCGCACTACGGTGGCGCGTCGACGCTTGGCCACGGCGCGGGATATCTCTACGCGCACGACGACCCGCGCGGCGTCGCACCACAGCGGCACGCCCCCGACGCCATCGCGGACCGTGTCTACTACCGGCCCACCGGCCGCGGCGCGGAGGCAGACTACGCCGAACGGCTCCGGCGGATCCAGGAGATCCTCGACTCCTAGACCCCTGACCGGACACCTCCGCCCCACCGTTTTCTGCGATTTGGCCGCGGATTCGGTGGGGCGGAGGTGTCCGGTCGGGTGTGGGGCCACGGTAGGGTGGCGTGTCAGACCGACCGCGTTACCCCACCCCCGGACGTGAAGGAGGTTCGCCGCCGTGTCGACACCGCTGCTCTTCGCTGTCGTAGCGGCTGCCGTCCTGCTGGTGGCCGTGGGGACGCTGACCGGGCTGGTGCTGAGCCTGCGGAGCCGGCTGCGCCGCCTCACCGAACAGGTGGACCGCCCCCAGCCGCTGGCGACGATCCC
>CAYLOC010000036.1:0-18525 GCA_964385195.1 uncultured Nocardioidaceae bacterium | reverse complement strand
GGCTGCGCCGCCTCACCGAACAGGTGGACCGCCCCCAGCCGCTGGCGACGATCCCCAGGCCCGCTCCTCCGCGAAAGCCCGCGGCCCCGTCCGCAGCCCCGTCCGCGCCCACGGTGCCGGTGATCACGAAGATGCGGGAGCCGGCCCCGGCGCCGTCGCGGGTGGTGGCGGTGACGCTGTCCGACGGTGTGGTGAAAGCCGCCGCGTTCGCCCACGGCGTACGCCGAGCGCTCGGCGAGGACTCCCGGATGCGGATGGCCTATGCGGTCCGCAAGGAGATGCGCCGGCAGTACAAGACGCGCCGACGCCAGCAACGGATGCACCGGCCGGTGCGGGGACGGCCATGAGCCGGGTGGTGTGGTTCGCCGCCGGGGCCGCCTCGGGCGTGTACGGCGTCGTGCGGGCCAAGCGCCTGCTCTACCACCTGACCCCCGACGGGATCGCCGGCCGGATGGCGGCGCTGGGCGTCGGCCTGCGGATGTTCGCCGATGAGGTCCAAACAGGGATGGCGGAGGGTGAAGCACAGCTTCGCGGACGGCTGCGCCTGGACGCGCCAGGCACCCGGATGATCGAAGCCCACCGACACGCGGAGGAGCACAGCACCGATGGAGACCGCTGAGATCCGGCGACGCTTCCTGGAGCATTTCCGGGCCAGGGATCACACCGTCGTACCCAGCACGTCGCTGATCCTGGAAGACCCGACGCTGCTGTTCGTCGGCGCGGGCATGGTGCCGTTCAAGCCGTACTTCCTCGGCCAGGAGCCGCCGCCGTACCGGCGCGCGACGAGCGTGCAGAAGTGTGTGCGCACCACCGACATCGACGAGGTCGGCTGGACCGACGGGCACGGCACGTTCTTCCAGATGTGCGGCAACTTCTCCTTCGGGGACTACTTCAAGGCAGGCGCGATGGAGTACGCCTGGGACCTGGTCACCAAGCCGGTGGCCGACGGCGGTTTCGGCCTGTCGGAGTCGTCGCTGCACGTGTCGGTGTACGTCGACGACGACGAGTCGGTCGCGCTGTGGAAGAAGGTGGCCGGCCTCCCCGATGAGCGGATCCACCGCCTCGGCAAGGAGGAGAACTACTGGGACATGGGTGTGCCCGGCCCGTGCGGGCCGGACTCGGAGATCTTCCTCGACCGTGGCCCGGAGCACGGTCCCGAAGGGGACATCACCAAGGCCGGCGACCGGTACATGGAATTCTGGAACCTGGTGTTCATGCAGTACGAACGCGGCGAGGGACCGGGGGATGACTATCCCATCCTCGGTGACCTGCCGGCGAAGAACATCGACACGGGGATGGGCCTGGAGCGGATGGCGATGCTGCTCCAGGGCAAGGGCAGCATCTACGAGATCGACGAGGTCTACCCGGTGCTCTCCACCGCGGCGGAGATGGCGGGCACCTCCTACGGCGCGAACCATGAGAACGACGTCCGGCTCCGCGTCGTCGCCGACCACGTCCGGTGCGCCCTGATGCTGATCAACGACGGGGTGACGCCGGGCAACGAGGGCCGCGGCTACGTCCTGCGGCGGTTGCTGCGCCGGGCGGTGCGCTCGATGCGGCTCCTCGGTGTCCACGAGGCAGCCCTGCCACACCTGCTGCCGGTCAGCCTGGAGCGGATGAGCCAGTCCTATGCGGAGCTCACCGCGAACTTCGGCCGGATCAGCCAGATCGCGTACGCCGAGGAAGAGGCGTTCCGGCAGACCCTGTCCAAGGGCACCCAGATCTTCGACACCGCCGCGCGGGAGGCACGACAGCGCACCGAGCGCACCCTCTCCGGCGCCGAGGCCTTCCAGCTGCACGACACCTACGGCTTCCCCATCGACCTGACCCTGGAGATGGCGGCGGAGCAGGGACTGTCCGTCGACGAGGTCGGGTTCCGGCGGCTGATGAGCGAGCAGCGGGCCCGGGCCAAGGCCGACGCCCAGGGCAAGAAGGGCGGACACACCGACACGTCGGCGTACCGGCAGGTGGCAGACCGGATGGGCACTGCGGTGCACTTCACCGGGTACGACGAGGTGGTCACCGACGGCTCGGTGACCGGCCTTATCACTGAGCGCGGGCTCGTGGACCAGGTCGGGGAGGGCCAGACGTTCGAGCTCGTGCTGGACCGTACGCCGTTCTACGCCGAGGGCGGCGGGCAGCTCGCGGACCAGGGCACCGTCGAGCTCGCCAACGGTGCGCGCGTCGAGGTCCTGGACGTGCAGGCGCCCACGAGCGGCGTCATCGTGCACACCGCGAAGGTCACCGGCGGGGAGGTGACCGTCGGAACGGCCGCGCACGCGCTGGTGGACGTGGAGCGGCGACGGTCGATCAGCCGGTCGCACACCGCCACCCATATGGTGCACAAGGCGTTCCGGGAGGCGTTGGGCGAGACCGCCACCCAGGCCGGGAGCGAGAACTCCCCGGGCCGGTTCCGGTTCGACTTCTCCGCCACCGGGGCGGTGTCGGAGTCGGTGCTCGCCGATGTGGAGGAGCGCGTCAACGAGCTGGTCCTGGCCGACCTCGGGGTGCAGGCAGACGTGATGAGCCAGCGGGAGGCGCAGCAGCTCGGCGCGATGGCCCTGTTCGGGGAGAAGTACGGCGACGAGGTCCGCGTCATCTCCGTCGGCGACTGGGCCCGGGAGCTGTGCGGCGGCACGCACGCCGGCCGGTCCGGTCAGCTCGGGGTGGTCAAGCTGCTCGGGGAGTCCTCGATCGGCTCCGGGGTACGCCGGGTGGAGGCGCTGGTCGGGGCCGACGCCTACCGGTTCCTCGCGCGGGAGCACGTGCTGGTCGCGCAGCTGACCGAGGCGCTGAAGGTGCGGGCGGAGGAGCTGCCGCAGCGGGTGCACGACATCGTGGAACGGCTCCGCGCCGCCGAGCGGCAGATCGAGCGGATCCGTACCCAGGCGCTGCTGTCCGCGGCGGGGGAGCTGGCCGCGGGCGCGACGAACGTGTTCGGGGTCCACTTCGTCGGCCACGTGGCCGACGGCGCTGCCGCTGGGGATGTGCGCACGCTCGCCCTCGACGTACGGGGCCGGATGAGCGACGCGGACCCGACCGTGGTGGCAGTCGTGGGCTCCGCCGACGGCAAGCCGTCGGTCGTGGTCGCGGTGAACAACCACGCCCGCGACTGGGGCTTGGCGGCTGGGGATCTGGTCAAGGCGGCCGCGCAGGTGCTCGGCGGTGGTGGCGGCGGCAAGGCCGACGTCGCCCAGGGCGGCGGCACCGACGCGACGCAAGCCCCTGCGGCCGTAGCGGCGGTCGAGCACGCCATCGCCGAGCACGTGACCCGGCATTGAGCGAGGGCATGGAGAACCCCCCACCGCAGCGCGGCGTCCGACTCGGTGTCGACGTCGGCGACGTGCGAGTCGGCGTGGCGGCCTGTGACCCGGACCTGGTCCTGGCGAGCCCGGTGGAGACGGTACGGCGGGGCGCGGGAGACATCGACCGGATCGTGCAGCTGGTTCGTGAGCGCGGTGCGGTCGGGGTCGTCGTCGGCCGGCCCACCACGCTGGCCGGCCGCGCGGGCCAGGCGGTGACGAAGGCGACCGCGTTCGCCCACGAGCTCGTCACCGCGCTCGCGGCTGCGGGTCTGGAAACGTCGGTCCGCTTGGTCGACGAGCGGTTGACGACGGTCAGTGCGGAGCGGACACTGGCCTCTCGCGGGGTGAAGGGGACACGACGCCGGCAGGTGGTCGACCAGGCCGCCGCCGTCGTGATCTTGCAGCATGCGATCGACACCGAGCGCAGGACCGGGCGACCGGCCGGACTGGAACCGGAGCTGAGACAGTGAGCCAACTGGGTATCGACTCCCTCGGCACGGAGAACCCCCGTCCGCGGCGGGGGCGCAGCTGCCTCGCGGTGCTGGTCGCGGTGGCGATCGTCGTCGCGGTCGGGGTGTTCGTCTACGTCAAGGGCGTGGACTTCATCGAGGGGGCGCTGTCCGGCCCGCCGGACTACCAGGGGAAGGGGTCCGGACACGTCCTGGTGGCCGTGCACAAGGGCGACTCCGCGACCGACATCGGCGCGACGCTGGTGGCAGCGGGTGTGGTGAAGAGCCAGGAGGCGTTCACCGACGCTGCGCGGGACGACCCTGACTCCCGCGGCATCGAGACCGGCTACTACCGGCTGCGCAAGCACATGTCGGCCAAGAGCGCGTTGGCGCTGCTGCTCAAGCCGGAGTCACGGGTGTCGAAGACGGTGACGATCCCCGAGGGCAAGTGGGTCTCGGAGACCGTCGCGATCCTGGCCGACAAGACCCCGCTGAAACCCGCCGACTTCAAGGCTGCGCTGCACGACGTCAAAGACCTGGACCTGCCGGCGTACGCGCACGGCGACCCCGAGGGGTACCTGTTCCCCGCGACCTACAACGTGCCGCCAGGGGCCACGGCGGAGGGGCTGCTGCAGTCGATGACGGCCAAGTTCCGCGCGGAGGCCAAGCGCCTCCACTTACAAGAGGTCTCCCAGGACCGGCACCAAAGCCCCGAGGAGCTGGTGACCGTCGCCAGCCTCGTGCAGGCCGAGGCGAGCCGGGTCAAGGACATGCCCAAGGTCGCTCGCGTCGTCTACAACCGGCTCGAGAAGGGCATGCCGCTGCAGATGGACTCCACCTTGCACTACGCGGTGAAGAAGCGCGGCACCGTCACGACCTCCAGCAAGCTCCGCAAGCTGGACTCGCCGTACAACACCTATACCCGCAAGGGACTGCCGCCGACTCCGATCGACTCACCGGGGGCGAAGGCGCTGGCGGCGGCGCTGCACCCGGCCAAGGGCGACTGGCTGTACTTCGTGACCGTCAACCTCCGTACCGGCGAGACCAAGTTCGCCACCACCTACCAGCAGCACAAGAAGAACGAGGCCGAGTACCACCAGTACTGCCAGAAGTCCGATGAGTGCTGAGCCGGACCACCGGCGCTGTGCGGTACTCGGCAGCCCGATCCGGCACTCGCTGTCCCCGGCCCTGCACCGCGCGGCGTACGCCGCGCTGGGGCTGGAGTGGAGCTACGAGGCGGTCCGGGTCGACGCCGCGGAGCTGCCCGGTTTCGTGGACGGCCTGGACCCGGCCTGGCGGGGACTGTCGCTGACCATGCCGCTGAAGGTAGCGGCCCTCGCCCTGTGTGAGGACGTGGACGCGCAGGCCAGGCTGGTGCGGGCGGTCAACACGGTGGTATGCGAGCCGGATGGACGACGCAGCGGCTGGAACACCGACATTGCCGGGATCGCAGCGGCGGTGGAGCAGGCTTGCCCGTCGGGTGGTCGACCACGCCGCGTGTTGGTGGTGGGATCCGGGGCGACGGCACGGTCCACAGTGGCGGCGGCCGCGCGCCTGGGAGCCGGTGAGGTGGTGGTAGCGGCCCGCTCCGTCGATCGCGCCGCCCCTCTGCGCGACCTCGCCGACCCGCTCGGGGTCACGGTGTCGATCCGGCCGCTCGGCTCGGTCGACAGCGTGGGGCCGGTCGACCTGGCCGTGTCGACCGTGCCGGCCTCCGCGCAGGCGCCGACGTGGACCGAGGCGGTGGCCCGGTGGGCACCGGCAGTGCTGGACGTGGTGTACGACCCGTGGGAGACGCCGTTGTTGCAGCGGGTCCGCGCCGGTGGCGGTGTCGCCATCGGCGGGTTCGAGCTCTTGGTGCAGCAGGGCGCGGGACAGGTGGAGCTGTTCACCGGCAGACCGGCGCCGGTGCCGGCCATGCGCCGGGCCGGGCTGGTGGCCGCCGGCCGGGTGACCGCTTACTGACCGGCTCCAGCCATGCACCATCCACAGGCGGGCGTCCCGGCTCCGTTGGTGGCTTGTGAGCAGTAGGCTCGGCGGTTGTGTCCCCGCACGTGATCGCCATCGTCGTCTCCGTGGTCGCCTGCGCCGCGGGATGCCTGTGCGGTCCACGGGTCATCGCCGGGCTGCGGGAGCCGGCTGCCGAGGGGGCCGACCCTTCCGCGGTGCCGGACCGCCCGACGTACGCCGAGCTGGCCGCCCGCCCTCGCCTCGGCGCCAAGCTCGGAGTCGCCGGTGCGTTCTTCGGCGGTCTGGTGGGCTGGCAGCTCGGGTGGGTACCGGTGCTCCCGGCCTGGTTGTACCTGGTCGTCGCCGGGGTCGTCCTCGGTTACGTCGACTCCCAGACGCGGCTGTTGCCGACCCGGATCATCGCCCCGTCGTACGGCGTCCTGGTGGCGCTGCTCGTGGTCGCTGCGGCCGGTGCGGGGGACTTCCACCGGCTGTGGGGGGTGCTGTTCGGCTGGTTGGTGATGGGGGGGCTGTACTTCGTGCTGTGGTTCATCTACCCCAAGGGGCTGGGGTACGGCGATGTCCGGCTGTCGGGGCTGTTGGGCCTGTCCCTGGGCTACCTGGGGTGGGCGGAGTTGCTGACCGGCCTGTACTCCGGCTTCCTGCTCGGGGGGATCGGGGGCGGATTGCTATGGCTGGTCCAGCGGCGGCGGCACGGGCGGCACTACCCGTTCGGGCCGTACATGCTGCTCGGCGCGCTCGCCGGACTGGTCTGGGGAGCGCAGATCGGCCAGTGGTACACGACGTACTGACCGCGCTTCCCACGAAGGATCCGACGCTGACGTTGCCGTGGCGCCGCCAGAGTCGGATCCTTCGGCGGGCTCGCATCGAACCCTTGACATCGTGGTGCCGACAGGAGCAACCTAGGCGTCGTGACAACGTTGTCATCGCCCGTGGGACGCCCCACGATGAAGGACGTGGCGAGGAAGGCCGGGGTGAGCCTGAAGACCGTGTCCCGGGTCATGAACCACGAGCCCGGGGTGCGCGAGGCCACCAGCGCCCGGGTGATGGACGCGGCCGGACAACTCGGGTTCCGCCGCAACGACGTGGCCCGGACCCTGCGCCGCGGGCGCTCCACCGCGTCGATCGGACTGGTCATCGAGAACGTCGCGGACCCGTTCTACTCGGTGATCGCCTATGAGGTGGAGCGCGCGGCCCGGGCACGCGGGTATCTGGTGTTCGTCGGAAGCTCTGAGGAGGACCCGGACAGCGAGCGGGCCCTGGTCGAGGAGTTCTGCTCCCGTCGGGTGGATGGTTTGCTGATCGTCCCCACGGTGCGTGACCACCGCTACCTCGTCCCCGAGGTGGAGATGGGGATCGCCGCGGTGTTCCTGGACCGGCCACCGAACGGCATCGAGGCCGACACGGTGGTCGCCGACAACGTCGGGGGAGTCGAGTCCGCGGTGCGCCACCTGGCCGGTCATGGGCACCGCCGGATCGGGTACGTCGGTGTTCCCGACGAGGTGTGGACCGGCAAGACCCGGCTCGACGCCTTCCAGAGCACCGTCACCGCACTCGGCCTGGAACCCGCACCGGAACTGACCCGGCTGGTGCTGCCGACGGTCACCGCCGGGGAAAGCGCCTGCCTCGACGTCCTGACACTCACCGACCCGCCGACCGCGCTCGTCACCGGCAACAACCGCATCTCGGTCGGGGCCGTTCGAGCACTCCGCCGCCTCGACTCCTCCGACGGCGTGGCGATCGTCGGGTTCGATGACTTCGAACTCGCCGACGTGCTGCGCCCCGCCGTTACCGTGGTCGCGCAGGACTCCGGTGCTGTTGGCCGGTGTGGAGTCGAGGCACTGTTCGGACGTATCGCGGGGGACCATCGCGCCGCCCAGCACGTCACGCTTCCCACCCGACTGATCGAGCGCGGGTCCGGGGAGATCCCGGGCCCCTACCCCCCGCACACGCTGTCATGACCGAGCCCCTGTTGCATGCACGCGGCATCGTCAAGCGGTACGGCGGTGTCGAGGCCCTCCGCGGAGCCAACTTCAGCGCCTTCCCGGGGGAGGTCACCGCGCTTGTCGGCGACAACGGCGCAGGCAAGAGCACCCTGGTGAAGTGCCTCTCCGGCGTGGCGCGCCCGGATGAGGGAGTCATCGAGCTCGACCAGCATCCCGTCGTCCTGGACTCGCCCACCACGGCCCAACGACTCGGGATCGAGACGGTCTTCCAGGACCTGGCCCTGGCCGCGGACCTGGACCCGGCCGCGAACCTCTACATGGGCCGGGAGCTGCTGCGGGAGGGACTGCTCGGGCGACTCGGCGTACTGGACAAGAAGCGGATGCGCACCCTCGCCGCGGAGGAGTTCGCACAACTAGGGATCCACCTGCCCGATGCGACCGTGCCGGTCGCGTCGCTGTCCGGTGGTCAGCGGCAGAGCGTCGCGGTGGCACGGTCGGTGGCCTGGGCTTCCCGGGTCGTCTTCATGGACGAGCCGACGGCCGCGCTCGGCGTCGTACAGACCGAGCGCGTGCTCGACGTTGTACGCCGGGTCCGCGACCGGGGCATCGCGGTCGTCCTGATCAGCCACAACATGCCCGAGGTGCTGTCGGTGGCCGACCGGATCGAGGTGATGCGCCTCGGACGCCGGGTCGCCCGGTTCCGGGCGGAGACCGCCACCAGCGACGAGCTCGTCGCCGCCATGACCGGTGCCTTGACGCAGGAGGACGAGGGGGCGAGCCAGCCGTGAGCCGGAACCGGGAGCCGACACGCCTGGCGCCTGCACCCGAGACCGCGTCGGGCGCGCCGGACTCGCCCGGCCGCCAGCCACGCAGGAGCTCCCTCACCACGGGCCTGCGGCGGGTGTACGCCGCCAGCACGTTCTGGATCTTCGCGATCCTGGTGCTGTTGGTGGTGGGCTTCTCGGTGGTCAACCCGCATGCCTTTCCCACCGCGTTCAACGCGGAGAACATCGCCACCGACGCAGCGACGTTGCTGGTGATGAGCGTGGGGATGACGTTCGTGATCATCACCGCCGGCATCGACCTCTCGGTCGGATCGGTGCTGGTGTTCTCCGGTGTGGTCGCAGGCAAGGTCATGCTGGTGTTCGGGGGCGCCGACGCCGGATGGGGCGGGATCCTGGTCGGACTGCTCGTGGGGCTGGCCGGCGGCCTGGTGTGGGGCCTGTTCAACGGCTTCCTGGTGGCCACGGCAGGGGTCCCGCCGCTCATCGTGACGTTGGGGTCGTTCGGGATGGCGCTGGGTTTCGCCGAGATCATCACCGGCGGGACGGATGTCCGGGCGGTTCCTACCCGGCTGACGTCCACGATCGGTGTCGGCAAGGTTTTCGGTGTGCTGCCGTGGATCGTCGTGATCGCCATCATCGTCACCCTGCTCGGCGGGCTGGTCTTGTGGCTGACGAAGTTCGGCCGGTACAGCTACGCGATCGGCTCCAACGCCGAGGCGGCCAGGCGTGCGGGGATCAACGTGACCGGTCACCTGCTGAAGGTCTATGCGCTGACCGGTCTTCTGGCCGGCCTGGCCGGTGATCTGTCCCTGGCGCGGTTCGCGACCACCACGCTCACCGGTCACACGATCGACAACCTGAACTCGATCGCTGCGGTGGTCCTTGGCGGGACCAGCCTGTTCGGTGGCATCGGGACGATGTTCGGCACCGTCGTGGGTGTCTTCATCCCGGCGGTGTTGCGCAGCGGGTTCGTCATCTCCGGGGTCCAGCCGTTCTGGCAGGCGGTGGCCGTGGGTGCAGTGCTGATCGGAGCGGTGTACGTCGACCAGTGGCGACGCAGGTCGAGATCACGCGGGAACTGAGAAGGAGTCGAAAGTGGAGCGCCGCGGCGTTGCACGGACCAGAGGAGGAAGCATGAGGCGCAAGGCATACATCACCCTGGTAGCGGGGCTGGCCATGGTGGTCGCCGGATGCGGAAGCTCCGGAAGCTCGTCATCTGAAGCCAGCAACACATCCGGTGGGGGCTCAACGAGCAGCAGCAGCTCCAGTACTGCTGCGGCCACCCAGTCCGGAGGAGGGGGAGGACAGAGTTACGCACTGGAACTGGTCCAAGGCGTTCGCAACGAGCCGTTCTACATCACCATGGCGTGTGGTGCGAAGGCGGCGGCACAGGCGGCCGGGTCCACGCTGACCGTCACCGGACCGAACCAGTGGGACGTACAGGAACAGACCCAGGTGGTGCACTCGGTCACCGCCAAGCACCCCGACGCAACGCTGATCGCGCCGGTCGATGACACCGCCATGATCGCGCCGATGAAACAGATGAAGCAAAGCGGCGTCACGATCGTGCAGGTGGACACCCACGTGACCGACATGTCGCTGGGGGTCTCCTGGATCGCCTCGAACAACACCCTCGGTGGCAAGCGAGCCGCGGACACCCTGGCCAAGCTCATCGGCGGCAAGGGCACGGTGTTGGTGGTGAACGTCCAGGCCGGTACCTCCACGACCGACGCCCGCGGTGATGGCTTCGTTCAGCAGATGAAGGCGAAGTACCCCAACATCACGGTCCTGCCGATGCAGTATGACAAGGACGACCCGGCCAAGGCGGCGCAGATCGTGACCAGCACGCTTTCCGCGCACCCGGATCTGGCCGGCATCTTCGCGACCAACCTGAACAGCACCGTTGGTGCGGGAACCGGTCTACGCGAGACGGGCAAGATCGGTGACGTGAAACTGGTCGGGTTCGACGCCGAGCCGAAAGAGATCCAGATGCTGAAGAAGGGCGAGGCCCAGGCCCTGATCGCGCAGGAGCCGTACAAGATCGGCCAGCTCGGCGTACAGCAGGCGCTGAAGGCCCTGGCCGGCAAGCCGACCACGGCCAAGATCAAGACCAAGCTGATCGCGATCACTGCCAAGGACACGGCCAAGATGAAGAAGTACGCCTACAAGACCGGCTGCTGAGGTCCGGCTCCCACGAAGGATCCGACGCTGACGTTGCCGTGGCGCCGCCAGAGTCGGATCCTTCGGCGGGCTCGCATCGTGACAGACTTGCCGCATGCTGCGATGGCTGACCGCCGGTGAGTCCCACGGGCGTGCCCTGGTCGCCACGCTGGAAGGCCTGCCGGCCGGTGTCCGCGTCACCACCAAGGAGATCACGGAGGCGCTGCGCAGGCGACGGCTCGGATACGGCCGCGGCGCCCGGATGAAGTTCGAGGCCGATGAGGTGACCATGCTGGCCGGGGTCCGGCATGGCATCACCCTCGGCAGCCCGGTCGCGATCATGGTCGGGAACACCGAGTGGCCCAAGTGGGAACAGGTGATGGCGCCGGACCCGGTCGACCCTGGCACGCTGGAGGGGGTAGCCCGTAACGCACCGCTGACCCGGCCGCGTCCCGGACACGCGGACCTGGTCGGGATGCAGAAGTACGGGTTCGACGAGGCGCGGCCGGTACTGGAACGCGCGAGTGCCCGCGAGACCGCGGCGCGGGTGGCCCTGGGCACGGTCGCGGGTGCGTTCCTGTCCCAGACGCTGCACGTCACGGTGCTGTCCCACGTGGTCGGCCTCGGTACGGCGACCGCGCCCGACGGTGTGGTCCCCCAACCCGAGGACGCCGAGCGCATCGACGCCGACCCGGTGCGGTGCCTGGACCCCGCCGCGAGCGCGGCGATGGTCGCCGAAGTGGACCGTGCCCATGCCGACGGGGACACCCTCGGCGGGGTCGTGGAGGTGGTCGCGCACGGCCTGCCGCCGGGGCTGGGCAGCCACGCCCACTGGGACCGGCGGCTGGATGCCCGACTGGCCGGGGCCCTGATGGGGATCCAGGCGATCAAAGGCGTCGAGGTGGGCGACGGGTTCGACCTGGCCCGTACCAGGGGATCGGCAGCCCACGATGAGATCGTCCCGGGACCGGACGGTCCCCGCCGTACCTCCGGGCACTCCGGCGGCACGGAAGGCGGCATGTCGACGGGGGAGACGTTACGGGTACGGGCGGCGATGAAACCGATCTCCACCGTCCCCCGTGCCCTGCGCACGGTCGACGTCGCGACCGGCGAGGCCACGACCGCCCACCACCAGCGCTCCGACGTGTGCGCGGTTCCGGCCGCGGGGGTCGTGGCCGAGGCGATGGTGGCGCTGGTGCTTGCCGATGCGGCACTGGAGAAGTTCGGCGGCGACAGCGTCGCGGAGACAGCGCGCAACGCATCGGCGTACCTGGCCTCACTGGCGCAGGGATGAGCACCGAGGAGCCGGCGCGCCCGGTGGTGGTGCTGGTGGGTCCTCCGGGTGCGGGGAAGACCGAGGTCGGTACGTTGCTGGCCAAACGGCTCGGCGTCGCGTTCCACGACACCGACCACGCCGTCGAGGCCATCGCCGGCAAACCGGTGTCCGACGTCTTCGTCGAGGACGGCGAGGCCGCGTTCCGTGCACTGGAGAAGGACGCGGTGATCACTGCACTGAGAGAGCAGACCGGGGTGGTCGCGCTGGGCGGCGGGGCCGTGGAGTCGGCGGCGATCCGGGCCGCGCTGCGCGGGCACCGAGTGGTGTTCCTCGACATCCGGCTGGCCGCCGCGGTACGCCGGGTAGGGCTCGGGGTGAGCCGGCCCCTGCTGCTGGGCAATGTCCGGGGCCAGCTGAAACGGCTTCTGGACCAGCGGCACCCGCACTACACCGAAGTCGCCCAGGACATCGTGGCCACCGACGACCGCACCGTGGAACAGGTGGCCGACGCCGTTGCGGAGGTGCTAGGTGAGCAGTAGCCGGATCCGGGTCGCCGGCCCGAGGCCGTACGACGTCCTCGTCGGCCGGGACCTGCTGGGCGAGGTGCTGTCGCTGCTGGGTCCGGACGTGCGGCGCGTGGCGGTGGTGCACCCGGGCGGCGGCCCCGACGCCGTCTCGGCGGTCACCCACGTCCTCCGGTCCGGCGGGATCGAGGTGCTGCCGGTCGCCGTACCGGACGGGGAAGCCGCCAAGTGTGCGGACGTGGCCGCCGAGTGCTGGCACCGGCTGGGGGAGGTGGGGTTCACCCGCTCCGACGCGGTGGTCGGGGTCGGCGGCGGGGCGACCACCGACCTTGCCGGGTTCGTCGCCGCCACGTTCCTGCGGGGCATCCGGGTCGTGCACGTACCGACCACCCTGCTGGGAATGGTGGACGCCGCGGTCGGCGGCAAGACCGGGATCAACACCGAGGAGGGCAAGAACCTCGTCGGTGCCTTCCATGAGCCGGCCGGGGTGCTCTGTGACCTGGACGCGCTGCGCACGCTGCCGCGGGCGGAGATCGCCAGCGGGCTCGCAGAGGTCGCCAAGTGCGGGTTCGTCGCCGACCCCGCGATCCTCGCTCTGCTGGAGACCCACGGGGGTGACGCGACCGACCCGGCGAGCCCGACGTTGCGGGAACTGGTCGAGCGCGCCGTGTCGGTCAAGGCGCACGTGGTCGCCGGCGACCTCACCGAGGCCACCTCGACGCGGGACCAGGTCGGGCGCGAGGTGCTGAACTACGGACACACGTTCGGCCACGCTGTGGAACGCGTCGAGGACTACGCCGTGCGGCACGGTGAGGCGGTCGCGGTCGGCATGGTCTACGTGGCCGAACTCGCCCGCCTCGCGGGGACGCTCGACCCCGACGTGGTACGCCGACACCGTGCCGTGCTGGAGTCGCTGCACCTGCCCACCACCTACCCTGACGGGCGCTGGGACCGGCTGCACGCGGTCATGCGCCGCGACAAGAAGACGCGCGGGAAGGACCTGCGGTTCGTGGCGCTGGCGGACGTCGGCCACCCGGTGATCCTGCACGGCCCCGACGACGCTCTGCTCCGGGCCGCCTATGCCGCCGTCCACGGGTGAGTAGGCTGCTCGGGTGCGGGTACTGGTGCTCAACGGGCCGAACCTCGGCCGTCTGGGGTCGCGGGAGCCGGAGGTCTACGGTCATGTCGACCACGAGGAGCTGGTACGCCGCTGCCGTGCGTGGGGCGTGGACCGGGGCCTGGACGTCGACGTACGACAGACCGACGACGAGGCCGAGCTGGTGGGCTGGATCCACGAGGCGGTGGACACCGAAGCGGCAGTGGTCCTGAACCCGGCGGCGTTCACCCACTACTCCTACGCACTGCGCGACGCGTGCGCCCAGCTGGCGACGCCGCTGGTGGAGGTGCACCTGTCCAACCCCGCGGCCCGAGAGGAGTTCCGGCATACCAGCGTGATCGCCGGTGTGGCCACCGGCACCGTGGCCGGGTTCGGCGTGGACTCCTACCGGCTGGCCCTGTCGGCCATCGCGCGGGTGCAGGCGCGACTCGACGCACCGAACGAGTGACCGTGGCCCCTCAGCGGTCAAACAACGGTGGCCGGGTTCGGTTACTCATCGGTAAGTGGTCAAAGACGGCAACCGAGGCGCGATTACCATGCCGTTTCTGGCCACTTTCCCGCGAGCACTGAGCGGAGGCGGTCGCTGGTAGGCCCGGACCGCGGGAGGTCGTCTGCTCCACCCGCCGACCCTGGCCCGACCGGTAGCACGGCGCCACCGTCCATTTCGTCGTACCCCACGTTGTTGGCTAGGATGGCCCGCGGTCCCACTCTCCCGCAGGAAGCGAACCCCTTACGCATGGCCACGACCAACGAGCTCAAGAACGGCATGGTGCTCAACCTCGACGGACAGCTGTGGTCCGTGCTGTGGTTCCAGCACCACAAGCCCGGCAAGGGGGGCGCCGTCGTCCGCACCAAGCTGAAGAACGTGCTCTCCGGGAAGACCGTCGACAAGACGTTCAACGCCGACGTCAAGGTGGACACCGCCAACGTCGACCGACGGAGCATGACCTACCTCTACAACGACGGCAGCTCGTATGTGTTCATGGACACCGAGACCTACGACCAGGTGCCGGTCACTCCCGAGACCGTCGGAGACGCCGCGCACTTCCTGCTGGACAACCAGGAGGTCACGGTAGCGATGCACGAGGGAACACCGCTCTACATCGACATGCCGGCGGCGGTCGAGATGACGATCGAGTACACCGAGCCCGGGCTCCAGGGCGACCGCTCCTCCGGGGGCACCAAGCCGGCCCGGGTGGAGACCGGGTACGAGATCGCGGTACCACTGTTCATCACCACCGGGGAGAAGATCAAGGTTGACACCCGCGACGGTAGCTACCTCGGTCGCGTCTCCGCCTGACCCGACGATGGCGGCACGCTCCAAGGCCCGCAAGCGGGCACTGGACATCCTCTTCGAGTCCGAGCTCCGCGGGCTCCCTGTGGGCGCGAGCCTGTCGGAGCGCCAGCAGACAGGGACGGCGTTGAACCCGTACGCCGTCACGCTGGTGGAGGGGGTCGCCGCGCACCACGTGGAGATCGACCGGCTCATCACCGCGCACGCGACCGGATGGACGCTGCCGCGGATGCCCGCTGTGGACCGGGGAATCCTGCGGATCGGGGTCTACGAACTGTGCTACGCCGAGGACGTGCCCGCCCCGGTGGCGATCAGCGAGGCGGTCGCGCTCGCTCGGGACCTGTCCACCGACGGATCTGCGCGCTTCGTCAACGGGGTGCTCGCGGCGGTCGGGCGGGCCTGTACCGCGGGGGAAGAAACCACGTCCGGGCGAGAGTGGGTCACCGGGGACGGGCCGGTTTCGTGAGATGCTGGAAGCAGGATGCAAACGGAGTGTGTGACGGGGGCCACGACGGATGAGCCGGTCGGGTCAGCGACGGCGGGCAACCAAAACGCGGTTGTCCACGTCTGAAGAAGAGGAGGCGGGCCAGCGGGCCCGGAGAAGTATGCGACGTGTGTCATGGTTTGTGGCGGCGGTGGCCGTCAGCGCGGCCACCGCGCTCACCGGGTGTTCGGTCACCACCAGCAATGGCTCGCACGGTTCGAGCCTCGACGCCGCGGCCCGGCACGACTCACCGACAACGACGACGCCGTCGACGTCGGCCCCGGCCACCGCACAGGCGCCGGAACTCACCCCGAAGCCGACCGCCGAGGTGGTCACCGGGAAGTCCGGCGACGTGCCGTGGGAGGGTCCGGCGATTCTCACCGCCGCGCACGGCCGGATCGTCTCCGCTTCCGTGGTCGAGAAGGGCCACAGCGACGACAAGGTGGAGGGCAACCTCGTCAACGACGGATCCACGTGGAAGAGCAAGGGCAGGCTGTACCCCTCCTCGACGTATGTGGCCACCCTGCAGCTCACCGGTCCCGGCGGTGACCAGACCCGCACCGTGAAGTTCACCACCTCCAAGCCCGACGACACCCTCACCATCCACGCGATGCCCGGCCCCGGTGCCGTGGTCGGGGTCGGCCAGCCCATCATCGTGGAGTTCAACCGCGCCGTCCCCGACAAGGCCAAGGTGGAGAAGGCGATGAGTGTCACCACCTCGTCCGGCAAGGTCACCGGGGCCTGGCACTGGTTCTCCGACTCCGTCGTCCACTACCGGCCCAAGGCGTACTGGCCAGCGAACAGCGAGGTCAAGATCGAGATCGACCTCAACCGGCTGTACGCCGGAGACGGTGTCTGGGGCGACCGGATGCACGACTGGAGCTTCCGCACCGGTGACTCCCACGTCAGCTACGTCGACGCCGACCGGGACACGTTCCGCTACACCGTCAACGGCAAGACCGTGGGCGTCTGGCCGACCAGCCTCGGCCAGAAGGGGTTCGAGACCCGCAACGGCACCTACATCGTCCTGGCCAAGGACAAGCTGGTGCAGATGGACTCCTGTAGCGTTGGCATCTCCTGCGACAAGGGCTCGGCGAACTACTACGACCTCCCGGTGCACTGGGCGACGCGCGTCACCTGGAGCGGGACGTTCGTCCATGCCGCACCGTGGGACAGCCAGCTCGGGGAGACCAACACCTCCCACGGCTGCATCCACCTCTCCACCGAGCACGGGAAGTACTTCTTCGACCACGCCCAGCCCGGAGACATCGTGAAGGTCACCGGCTCCCCGAAGCCGCCGTCGGACGACGCGGGGATGATCGACTGGAACATGTCCTGGTCGGAGTGGCTGGCCGGCTCCGCCTTGCACTAACGCCGACCCGTCAAACTTGCGCCACCCAACCGTCAATGTTGCGCGTCGCCGCGGAGGAAGCCGCGCAAGTTTGCCGGGTCGAGGGTGCAAGTTTGCTGGGTCGAGCGCGCAAGTTTGACGGGTCGGCAGCGTGGTAAGGTGTCGCGCGACAGACGTCCTTTAACGAGCCGTCCCGTGAGGCGGGGAAGGAGGTCGGGCCGTGACACCTGCTCAACGCAGTGCCGACAAAACGAGTGCCGACAAAACGGGTGCCGACACGACAGGTGCAGACACCGGCACCGCACGTATGGTCCTTGATGAGGCGGACATCACCCGCGCACTCACCCGCATCGCCCACGAGATCCTCGAACGGAACAAGGGTCCGCACGACGTGGTCCTGCTCGGGATCCCGACACGTGGGGTTCCGCTCGCTGCCCGGATCGCCGCCGCCATGGGCGGGGTCGAGGGGACGACGGTCCCGTGCGGCGCCTTGGACACCACGATGTACCGCGACGACCTGCGGATGCGCCCGGCCCGCACCCTGGAACCGACCGACATCCCCGGTAACACCGTCGATGACCGGATCGTCGTACTCGTCGACGACGTGCTCTACTCCGGACGCACCATCCGCGCCGCCCTCGACGCGCTCGGGGACCTCGGGCGTCCCCGGGCGGTCCAACTCGCGGTCCTTGTCGACCGGGGTCACCGGCAACTCCCGATCCGCGCCGACTTCGTGGGCAAGAACCTGCCCACCTCGCTGGCGGAGACCGTCCGCGTCACGGTACGGGAGCAGGACGGGTACGACGGGGTCAGCCTCAGCAGCGCCGGCCGCGAGGAGGCCTCGGCATGAACCCAGCACCCATGCGGCACCTGCTGTCCACCGGTGACCTGACCCACGATGAGGCGGTGCGGATCCTGGACACCGCCGCGGAGCTGCGGTCACTGGCAGACCGACCGATCAAGAAGCTCCCGACCCTGCGCGGCCGGACCGTGGTCAACCTGTTCTTCGAGGACTCCACCCGGACCCGGATCTCGTTCGAGGCGGCCGCGAAACGGCTCAGCGCCGACGTCATCAACTTCTCCGCCAAGGGCTCCAGTCTGTCGAAGGGCGAGAGCCTGAAGGACACCGCGCTGACCTTGGAGGCGATGGGCGCCGACGCCGTCGTCGTCCGGCACAGCGCCAGCGGGGCGCCGTACCGGCTGGCCAACAGCGGCTGGCTGCACGCCAGCGTGCTCAACGCCGGGGACGGCACGCACGAGCACCCCACGCAGGCCCTGCTCGACGCGTTCACGATGCGCCGGCACCTCGGCACCCTGGACGGACGGCGGGTCACGATCGTCGGCGACGTCCTGCACAGTCGCGTGGCCCGGTCCAACGCCTTGCTGCTGCACACCCTCGGCGTGCACGTCACGCTGGTGGCGCCGCCGACGCTGCTGCCGGTCGGCGTGGAGGGATGGCCGGTGCAGACGTCGTACGACCTCGACACCTCCCTGGAGAAGAGCGACGTCGTGATGATGCTGCGGGTGCAGCGAGAGCGGATGAACGCCGCGTTCTTCCCCAGCGCCCGCGAGTACAGCCGTCGCTACGGCCTGGACGAACGGCGGTTCGCGCGGTTACCCGAGCACGCCATCGTGATGCACCCGGGCCCGATGAACCGCGGGATGGAGATCTCCGCCGGTGTCGCCGACTCGGCCCGCTCGGTGATCGTGGAGCAGGTGACCAACGGGGTCGCGGTCCGGATGGCGGTGCTGTACCTGATGCTGGGCGGATCCGGTTCGTCCGAGCCGGCCGAGGGTGTTACCGCGGGAGCCAGTCGGACGAATCGGGAAGGGGAGGTGGCCCGATGAGCCGCTCCGTCCTGA
>CAYLOC010000035.1:1794-20535 GCA_964385195.1 uncultured Nocardioidaceae bacterium | reverse complement strand
TCCGCCTCCAAGGACGGGGTGAACGGTACGCCGACGGTGATGCTCGACGGTAAGAAGTTCACCGACCTCGGCAGCAAGGCCCACTTCAAGAGCGCGATCGAGAAGGCCGCCAAGAACTGACCAGACACCGCTGTCCCACCGAATAAGCGGCTTTGACGCCGAAAACGGTGGGACAGCGGTGTCTGGTTGGTGGGCCGGTGGGGGTCAGCGGGTCGCGAGCGCACCCATCGGGTCCCACGCGGGGAGCACGATCGGCTCGGTGTCGAGCGCGGCCCGGAGGTCCGCCGGCAGCAGGTCCCGGCGTACGGCGACTTCGAAGACGTGCTCGCCGAACCAGCTGTCGTTCATGGTCCACAGGCCCTTGTCGCCCCGCTCGTCGCCCCAGCTGTTCTCCACCCGCCACTTGCGGGGAGCACCGTCGACGACGTCGACGCCGACGAACAGCATCGCGTGGGTCATCAACGTGTCGTGGTAGACCAGCCGGTCGGCCTTCGGCATCGACAAGTCGGTGTCGTAGACGCTGTCATAGTCGTAGAGGCGGGCGTCCCAGACGCCGTACTCGTCGTTGGACATCTTGCCGGTGTCACAGCCGAACCACACCGGTTCCTTGCCCTCCACGATCGCGGTCTTCGCGGTCTCGCGCAGGGTGTCGATGCCGACGTTGAGGTAGGTGACCGGCGGCCCGCCGACGACGTTGCCGAGGTACTGCACCGTGTAGGTGCGCCCCGGCTCGCTGGTGCGACGGGGGTCGTGCACGAGACAGGCGTAGTCGTCCAGTGGGAGGGTCACATAACGCTCCGCGAACTGCTGCGGCGTGAGCGTCCCGTCGCGGTGGAAGCCCTTGTCGTCGTCGGTCCACTGCCAGAAGAAGTCCTGGGGCGGCGTACCGAGGTGGATGGACAGCAAGCGGTGTACGTCGAGGAGCGCGGTGGTCTTGCGCTCCCGCAGCCGCTCGGTGTCGCCCGGGGCAAGGGCGCGGATGTCACGGGCCGCCTTGCGCAGCACCTGGCTGAGGACACCGTTCATCGCGCGGGTGTTGGAGGAGGACTCGGTCTCGGGCATGACCGACTTCGGGACCAGGCCGTGCTTGCGGACCAGGGCCACGAACATGTTCCACTGTCCGCCGTCCTCCGCCGGCGTGGACAGCAGGTGGGCGACGGTGCGGTCGTCGGCGTCGTCGCCGGCGGTGGCGATGATGGCTTCCAGGAAGTGGTTGGCCTTCTCCATCTTGTCCCAGAACAGCAGGTGGTTCTGTGACAGCTCGAAGTCCTTGACGCCCAGTTCGGCGGCGATGCCGGTCCGGAGCAGGTTCAGCCCCGCGAAGAGCCAGCACCTGCCGCTCTTCTTCTGGTTCGTGACCTTGCGGTCGGTGAGGAGGTGCGAGACGGTGTGGTCGATCGAGGTGACGATGCTCCGGTCCAGCGCGATCTGCTGAACCGGCTCGTTTGCGACTGCGTTCTGCATCAGCCGGTACCGAGGGTCGGCGCCGAACTCCTTGCTGAACCGTGCGATGTCCGCGGCGGTGAGCTCACCGGCGTCGTGGGCGGTGTGCGGCTGATCTGTCATCTGCTGTCCGGTCCTTCCCCGAAGTCCCCGTCGATGTGTGCCGTTGGCAAGCGTAGATCATCGCTGTGAAAACGGGTAGTACCACTGCTTCGTGGCCGCCTCCGGCCACTCAGTGCATGAGCCGCGAAGGGAACCCGAGGCAGAGGGCGGCGCGCGCCACTCCGAGCCCGGCGAGCACCCAGAACACCGTCAACACGTCACCGGTGTCGTGCACCGCGAAGCCGATGGCGAGGACCAGCAGCGCGCCGATCCCGTTCGCCAGCCCCAAGGCGATCCCCGACCCCATCGAGCGGTTCTCGGGGAAGATGTCCTGGCCGATCAGAACGGTGGTCGACGCGGTGAGGAAGATCGCCATCCCGAGCGGGGCCGCCGCCACCCAGACCCACACGCCGTGGAGATAGGCCATGGGGAAGATCAATGCCGAGGTCGCGAGCGCGGAGACAATCAGGATGGGACGCCGCCCGATCCGGTCCGCGAGGTGCCCCCCTCCGAGGTTTCCGATGATGCCGACGACCAGCATGGTCGTGATGATGCTCGAACCCGCCAGCAGGGTGTCGCCCCGTAGGTGCCACAGGACCGGGATGAACGTCACCAGGGCGTACGTCGTCATCGACTGGAGGCTGCGGTACCCGACCAGCACCGCCATCGGCCTGGCGTGCGTCCGCAGGTGCACCGGGCTGCCGTGGGTCGGTTTCGCGGGAAGCGCGGGCGCCTGCCGGTACAGCAGCGGTACGGTCACCAGTCCGGGGACCGCGATGATCCACAGGTTAGCCAACCCCAGATGTACCACCACCAGGGTTGCTGCCGTCGGCCACAGGCCGCGGCCGATCTCACCGCCCACAAGGAAGACGGACGTGAGCAGGCCCTGTCGCCCGGACAGCAGGCTGCGGACACCGGCGAGCGCCTGCGGGTGGAAGAAGGCATTGCCGACCCCGATGAGGAGCAGGAGGATGATCAGCAGCCACAGCGACTGCGCTACCCCCAACAACCCCCCGCCTACGGTGCTGAGCAGGAGGCCGAAGGTCACCAAGAGCCGCCCGCCGACCCGGTCGGCGATCCAACCGGTCACCGGCTGCAACGCCTGGCCGATCGTGAGTGTGGCGATCAGCGCGCCCGCGAGTGCCACCGGCTTGTCCAGCGACACCAACACCGCAGGCAGAACCCCTGGCAGGTAGTTCGCGGCCCCGTCGTTGAGCAGGTGCGACCAGGCCAGCGTCGCCAGCGGGGCCCGCCGTACGCCGACCGCGCCGCCCGTGGTTGCGGCACCGTGGGTCGGCGCGTCGGGAGTCCTCACAAGGTTCAACCCTGGCACGAGCCGTTTCCGCCGACGCGATGGGCTGCCGCGGAGGCTGCTCGGGCGTGGGATGGTAGGGGAGTCAGACGCATGTGGGCGAGACGATGTGGGAGGTGGCCGAGGATGATCTTCATCGCGGCACGGTTCAAGGTGAAGCCGGAGTACGCCGATCGGTGGACCGAGCACGTGGCCGCTTTCACGGCGGCGACCCGCGCCGAGCCCGGCAACCTCTGGTTCGACTGGTCGCGCAGCGTCGACGACCCCAACGAGTACGTCCTGCTGGAGGCGTTCCAGGACGATGCCGCGGGAGCCCACGTGAACAGTGCGCACTTCGCCCAGGCCCAACGCGACCTGCCGCCGCTGTTGCAGGAGACCCCGCGGATCCGCAACATGCAGCTGGAGGGTGACGGCTGGGACGAGCTGGGGGAGATGCGCGTCCCGGAGTAGGTGGACGGTGGTCGGGATCTCGATACTCCCCCGGGGGTAGGAGGAGAGACTCCTCTCGTCCGATTTCCAGAGCGGCTGTCGCTGCGATGATCGCACCATGACTGATGTTCCGGCCGTCCCACCGTTTCGTTTCGGCGTGGTTGCTGGCACCGACCGTTCCGCGGCGGACCTGGCAACGTTCGCACGCCAGATCGAGGATGTCGGGTTTGCCACCCTGCTGTGCCCGGACACCCTCAGGACGCCGTCGCCGTACCCGACCCTGGCGGTGGCAGCAGCCGCCACCACAACCCTGCGACTTGGCACCTGGGTGCTCGCGTCGCCGTACCGCACCCCCGGGCAGGTGGTGCGTGAGACCGCGACGTTGCGGGCAATCAGCGGCGACCGGTTCGAGCTGGGCGTCGGCGCCGGCCGCCCCGGCGGCGAGCACGATGCCTCAGCCTTGGGTGTCACATGGGGCTCCGCGGGTCAGCGGGTGCGTCAGGTGGCGGCGATCCTGGCCGCCGCCCGCGCCGACTGCTCGCCCCTTCGCGTCGTGGTCGCGGGGCAAGGCCCTCGCATGCTGGAGTTGGCGGCCCAGTACGCCGACACCGCCGCAGTTGGGCTCTCTCCAGTCGCCGACGGGCAGCAACTGCTCTCCACCGTTGCGCGGGTTCGCGACGCGGAGTCATCCGTGGGCCGCACGGGCCCGCTGGAGGTGAGCCTGCAGATCGCGGGAGTCGGGGACGCGCTGCCGGACTGGATCTCCCAGCACATGGGCCTGAGCGCCGCAGATCTGGAGTCCAAGGGCGCGGTCGGATGGCTCCCGGGCGATGCCGACGCGGCCGCCGAACGGCTGATGCGGCTCCGCGACCTCGCCGGCGTCTCCTACGTCACCGTTCCGGAGCAGTTCGTCGATGTGGTCGCTCCGGTGGTACGTCGGTTATCCGGCTCCAGGTGACCCGCGAGGGCACACCGGTCTCTTGCAGGGCGGCTGGATGACTTCCGGGGAGCGATTTGGCAGCAGTTGGTTCCCTGCGGGGGCGAATGACCCCCAACTGCTGCCGCAGCGCTCCCGGCCCCGTACTCATGGCATCCAAATCGTCCAGCAACGGCGACTCGGCCGAGACCTTGCGAGCAAAGAAGTCTCCGCTGGTGCGGATCAACTCCGCGTCGGCAGCGGTCAGTGTTTCCGGATGAGACTCGCTCGGACGCCAGCGGATGAATCGCTTGCGGTCGTTCGCGACGCGCAGCCCACCGCGGCCGTTCATCAACAGCGTAGGCAACAACGCCTCGTCCGGCACCTGGCACCGAGCGAGATAGCGTTCGACTCGCGCAGAGCGCGCCCGTTGTGTCAGGACATGTTCAACCGCGGCGGCGTTGAGGTTAGTCCACATGTTGCCGATGTAGAGATCCGTGCCGTGACCGAATGGCGGCACACGTGGGCACGGCAGGTGATGGTGGGAGCCTGGGATGCGTCGCTTGTGCAGGTAGCGGGTCCGTGTCAGTGCCAGCCAGGGGTCTTCCACGGCTGAAGGGCTGCGGTCGATCCTTGAGTGCCGTTCATAGGCGTCGTACGGGCTCACGGCGAGTTCATCCTCGATATCGGTCATGGCGCAGCATGGGTAGTCCTGGCCCGAGACCACGAGCAACCACGACATTTCGGGGACCACGGCATAGGCGAACTCCAAGGCGTCGAGGGTGGCGCTCGCCAGCGCGGCACGTCCCCAGGGCGCAGGACGCGGGCGGGGCATGACGAGCACACCTGCTTGCCGCTGCATGTGCAGGTCGGGGCCCCGCGGATCGTGATGGATCACCACGGCAGTGTTGTAGCCCCTCAGCACGCGGTCAGCGATCCGGCGGACGAGCGGCGGGTCCCGGTGGGTCAGCATGACGACGACAACGACGCCGTGAGTTCGGTCCACGACTCCCCCTATCGACGGGAACGCTGCGGTGAATGGGTCGCAGCAATTTTGAGGGAGGCGGATCGTGATCGCCTGATACATGGGCGTGATACGTGCGGTGCGCCCGGCGAGATTCGAACTCGCGACCGACGGATTAGAAGTCCGTTGCTCTGTCCAGCTGAGCTACGAGCGCCAGAGCCAGGCTTCATTCTAGTGAGCCGGGCCGGTTCGTCCGACGCACCCGAGGTGGTTCCTGCCTGTACCGGTCGGACGAACCCCGGTGCCGCCGTAGGGTGGCCCTGTGACCGCTGCCGCCTCTGTCGCCCCCGCATCACGCGAGGCCGCGGCCGCGCGGCTGCGACGTAGTCGTTGGCCGACGGTAACGGTGGCGGTGCTGCTGGGTGCGGCCGGTGCCGCCTGTGGCTGGCAGATCTACCTCAGCCTGCGGGACCACATCGGCACCGGCGCCTTGGGGTACGGCGTGCTGTTCGCGTTCGTGCCCGTGATCCCCCTCGCGGCGATCTTCGTCTGGCTGAACCGGGTACGCCCGGAGCCGCGACGGCTGCTGGTGGTCGCGCTGTGCTGGGGGATGCTCGCGGCCGCCTACTTCTCCTTGGAGCTGAACAGCTGGCTGGCGCAGAAGGTCGGCGACGTCGGCGGCGGAGGGACGCGCAGCGCGGTATTCGTCGCGCCGTGGGTCGAGGAGACGATGAAGGGCTCGATCGTGTTCTTCCTGGTGTGGTGGCGCCGTCTCCGCTTCCACGCAGTGACGGCCGGGGTGGTTTACGGCGGCCTCGTGGGAGTCGGCTTCGCGTTCACCGAGAACATCGTGTACTACTCCCAGCTCTACCAGCAGGTGCAGAACTACCAGGGGAGCAAGGATGTCGCGCTCAGCGCGGTGGAGAACCTGTTCTGGTGGCGGGGCGTGGCTGCCCCGTTCGTGCACCCGATGTTCACGATGATGACCGGGCTGGGCATCGGGTTGGCGCTGCACTACCGACATGTGGGGGTGCGTGTGCTCGCACCGGTGGCGGGGTTCTGCGCGGCCGTCCTGCTGCACATGGGGTACAACGCTGCGGTGTCGTTCGTAAGCGGGAACGACCTGGCCGCCGTGTACGGCGTGATCCTGCTTCCCACGCTCGGCGTACTGGTGGGGATCGTGGTGGCGCTGCGGCAGCGGGAGTGGCGGCATGCCGCGGACCGACTGGACGACTACACCGCCTATGGCTGGCTACCGCCGTCGTACGTCGATGTGATCGCGCGCCCACGCGGCCGCCGGCAGGTACGCAGGTACGTCCGCCGGTACGGCAAGGCCGAACGGGACCGCGTTCGTCGACTGCAGCGGGTCGGGATGGAGCTGAGCTGGCTACGGGAACAGGTGGTCCGCGGTACCGCCGGAGAGTCCGAGCGGGCGCGGGAACGCGAGCTCGTCGCAGAGGTGCGCGCGTTCCGGGGCACCGTGATGTTGCCGGAGGAGCTGCAGACCATGGTGCCGCGGGTGTCGCGGGAACGGTCAAGCTGGTAGCTCGCTCCGCGGCCTTTAGACTGCCGGTAGCCAGTGTCCGATACTCGAACCTGCGTCCACCCGATCAGGAGTCGCCGTGCCCGACCCCGCTCCCCCCACGGAGTTGCTCGGTGCACTGCTGCGACTGCGGCAGGGGCTGGTTGACCATCCCGTTTCGCCGCTGACGCCTGATGCGGAGGAGGCGGAGCGGCAACGAGGCAGCCTGGTCCAGCAACTCGACGACTACGTACTGCCCCGGTTGGTGCAGGTGGACGCCCCGTTGCTCGCCGTCGTTGGTGGGTCGACCGGGGCCGGCAAGTCGACACTTGTCAACGCACTCGTCGGCAGTCCTGTCAGCACCTCCGGAGTCATCCGGCCCACCACCCGGTCCCCGGTCCTGGTGCACCACCCCGCCGACGCAGAGTGGTTCGGCGTCGACCGGTTGCTGCCGCAGCTCGAACGCACCGACCGACCCAGTGCTGACCAAGGACAGCTGCAGCTCGTACCGACGGACGCCGTTCCCGCTGGCCTGGCGATCCTCGATGCCCCGGACATCGACTCCGTCGAACGCCGAAACCGGGAGCTGGCGGCGCAGTTGCTGGCGGCCGCCGACCTTTGGCTGTTCGTCACCTCCGCCGCACGGTACGCCGACCAGGTGCCGTGGGACTTCCTCGCCACCGCCGTCGACCGCAGCACCGCCGTCGCCGTCGTCCTGGACCGTGTCGCACCCGAGGCCGCACGCGAGGTCAGCAGCCACCTCGACCGGATGCTGCAGACCCGCGGCCTGCAGGATGCCCGGCTGTTCCAGGTGGTGGAGTCCCCGCTGGACGACGAGGGGCTGCTTCCCCCCGGAGCCGTGCACGAGGTGCGGGCCTGGCTCGACGACCTGGCCCGGGATGCGGACGCGCGTGCCGCGGTGGTCCGCAAGACTCTGGACGGCGCGATTGCCTCCATCCCCGGCCGGTCCCGCGTCGTCGCGGCCGCGCTTCGCCACCAGGCGGAGGTCATCGCCGAGCTCGCTCGTGCCGTCGACTCGGCGTACGACGAGACCCTGGCGACCATCGACGCCGCGACCCAGGACGGCACGCTGCTGCGCGGCGAAGTGCTCGCACGCTGGCAGGAGTTCGTCGGGACCGGTGAGTTCTTCAAGAGCCTGGAGGAGCGCGTCGGCCGGTTTCGCAACCGGCTGTGGCGCATGGTGAAGGGCCACCCCCGACCGGAGCAGCGCATCCAGGTAGCCGTGGAGTCCGGGATGGAGACACTCATCGTCGAACACGCCGAGTCCGCCGCCGAACGTGCAGCGCGGGCCTGGCGCTCCCACCCAGCGGGCAACCGGCTCCTCGGCACCGGCCCGGACGACATCGGCCGGGCATCGCGCGGGCTGCGCGAGGCCGCGGCCCGCACGGTGCGCGACTGGCAGGGCGGCGTACTGGACCTGGTCCGCCGCGAGGGGGCCGGACGGCGTACCACCGCCCGGTTCCTCGCCTACGGCGTCAATGGACTGGGGGTGGCGTTGATGATGGTGATCTTCGTCCAGACAGCGGGTCTGACCGGCGCCGAGGTCGGGGTGGCCGGCGGTACCGCGGTCGTTGCCCAGCGGATCCTGGAGGCGGTATTCGGTGACCAGGCGGTACGCCGGTTGGTCCAGCAGGCGCGGCAGGATCTGCACGAGCGTGTGGAGGCCCTCTGGGCCTCCGAACGGGACCGTTACCACACCCTGCTGCACGGCTATCCGGCGTCCGACGAAGCCGCGGAGGCAGTCCTTGACCTGACCCGGAAAGTGGAGGACATCCGGCTGCTCGGGGACATCCGATGACGGCGCTGCGGGACGTGCTACGCCGGGTCAGCGGGCGCAGTGCGGACCTGGTGACCCGGATCGAGGGACTGCAGCAGGCGGTCGAGTCCGCACGGGGACGGGTCGACGACGAGGTGGTGCAGGAGGTCGCCGGCGTCGCTGATCGGGCTGCTGCCCGGCTGCGCCTCTCCGGGGACCACACCGTGGTGGCGCTCGCCGGGGCGACCGGATCGGGGAAGTCCTCGATCTTCAACCTGATCACCGACCTCGACCTCGCCGCGGTAGGCGTCCGCCGGCCCACGACGTCGTGGACCCTCGCGTGCTCCTGGGCGCCAGCGGGGGCGGGGGCGCTGCTGGACTGGCTCGGCGTCCCGCCCCGACACCAGATCAACCGGATGAGCATGCTGGATTCCAGCGATGCCCAGCACGAACTGGAGGGCCTGGTCCTGCTGGATCTGCCCGACCATGACTCCACCGAGATGGCGCACCGGCTGGAAGTAGAGCGGCTGGTGCAGTACGCCGACCTGCTGGTCTGGATCCTCGACCCGCAGAAGTACGCCGACGCCGCGCTGCACGAGCGTTACCTGCGTGGCCTGGGGAACCACCAGGACGTGACGATCGTGGTCCTGAACCACATCGACGAGCTGTCCGTTGCCGAGGCCAAGGCCGCGCTGGGCGACGTACGCCGGCTGCTTGTCGAGGACGGACTGGAGTCGGTGCCGCTGCTGGCGACCTCGGCAACCCGCGGGGACGGCATCGAGGAGCTCCGGAAGACGATCGCCGAGCGCATCAGCAAGAAGCGTTCCGCCACGGCCCGGGCTGCTGCCGACGTCACCGCCGCAGCAGAGGTGCTGCGTGCCGAGACCGGTGACGCCGACCCCCGCGACCTGCACGCCGACAGTCGCGAGGAGCTGGTCGACGCCTGTGCGGACGCGGCCGGGGTCCCGGTTGTCGTCGAGGCGATCCACGGGGCGTCGCTGCAGCGGTCCCGGCGGGCCACGGGCTGGCCGGTGACGAAGTGGCTGACCCGCCTCCGTCCGGACCCGTTGAAGCGGCTGCACCTGGAGCGCGCCGTCTCCGACTCCGGCGGCACGCTCCGTGCGCCGCGTTCCTCGGTGCCCGCCGCGACGCCGGTGCAGCGAGCACGCGTCGACGCCTCCGTCCGCGAGATGGCCGACAGGCTCACCAGCGGTATGCCGCAGGCGTGGACGGACGCGGTCCGGTCGGCCTCGGTCTCCCGCGTCGGGGACCTCACCGACGCACTCGACCAGGCGGTCGCGTCGACCGACACCGGCATCAGCCGTACGCCGGTGTGGTGGCGGATCGTGAACGTGCTTCAGTGGCTGCTGTTCGTCATCGCCGTCGCGGGCGGGCTGTGGCTGGCCGCGCTGGCGGTCTGCGGGTTCCTTCGCGTCCCCCAGCCCGCCACGCCGGACTGGTTCGGGATCCCCGTACCCACGGCCATGCTGATCGGCGGAGCCGTCGTGGGGGTTGTGGTCGCGTTCGTGTGCCGTCTGCTCTCGCGGTGGTCGGCCCGTCGACGGTCCCGGCAGGCCGAGCGACGGCTCCGGGAGGCGATCGCCGCTGTCGTCACCGACCTGGTCCTCGACCCGGTCACGGTGGAGGTGCTGGCCTACCGTTCCTGCCGTGACGGTATCCGCACTGCGCTGCGCTCCTGAACCGCGGCCCCGCCGTCCACAAGGGGCGGTTCTCGGACAGGGTGTCCACAGGTTCGGGTCCGCGTCTGGAGTCGTGCACGTTCCTCCGACAGGCTGCTGCGTGATACCTGCATCCGAGCACTTGGAGGAGAGATGACCGAGACCGTCATGCACATCGTGGGCCACGTCGGCACCGACATCGACCACCGCACCGTCGCCGGGGGCGTCGACCTGAGCACGTTCCGCCTGGCCTCCACGCCGCGTCGATTCGACCGGCAGCAGCAGCGGTACGTCGATGGCACCACCAACTGGTTCAGCGTCCAGTGCTGGCGCGCGCTCGCCGCGAACATCGCCACGTCGCTGCACTGCGGCGACCCGGTCGTCGTGGTCGGCAAGCTCCGGACCCAGGAGTGGGAGCGCGATGACGGCGCCAAGACGTCCCGGTTCGTGGTGGAGGCGCTGGCGATCGGTCACGACCTGGGCCGGGGGACGGCACGGTTCACCAAGATGGCACGAAGCGAGTCCGCTCCGGACGAGCCGGACCCGGCGGTGGCGGCCGTGCGGGAGGTCGAGGAGGCCGCAGCGGCCGCCTCTGGAAGCACCGCTGAGCAGCCCGCGGTCGCCCGGGTCGGGTGAGTTTCTGACCGCGTCCTGACGATTCGGCGGCGGCGCGGACTCGTCGTAGGCTGGGGCGCATCATGGCTGATTTCGTGTTCACTCTGCGCAATGTCCGTAAGACGATGGGGGAGAAGCTCGTCCTCGATGACGTCACCTTGTCGTTCTTGCACGGGGCCAAGATCGGCGTCGTCGGACCGAACGGGACCGGGAAGTCCACGCTGTTGAAGGTCATGGCCGGCTTGGAGCAGCCCTCCAACGGAGAGACGTTCCGTGATCCCGAGGCCACCGTCGGCATCTTGTTGCAGGAGCCGCCGCTCACCGAGGGCAAGACCGTGCTGGAGAACGTTGAGGAGGCCGTCGGCGAGGTCAAGGCGAAGATGGCGCGGTTCAACCAGATCTCTGAAGAGCTCAGCGATCCGGACGCCGACTACGACTCCCTGCTGGCCGAGATGGGGGAGCTGCAGACCGACCTCGACCACGCCGGAGCCTGGGACCTCGACTCCCGTCTGGAGCAGGCGATGGACGCGCTGCGGTGCCCCCCACCGGACATGACGGTCGACACCCTCAGCGGCGGGGAGAAGCGCCGGGTTGCGCTGTGCAAGCTGCTGCTGGAGCAGCCGGACCTGCTGCTGCTGGATGAGCCCACCAACCATCTCGACGCCGAGAGTGTGAAATGGCTCCAGGGGCACCTCAAGACCTACCCCGGCGCGGTCCTCGCCATCACCCACGACCGGTACTTCCTCGACGACGTGGCCGAGTGGATCCTCGAGCTGGACCGGGGCCGCACCTACCCCTACGAGGGCAACTACTCGACGTACCTGGAGACCAAGCAACAACGGCTCGTCGTCGAGGGCCGCAAGGACGCCAAGCGGCGGCGAATCCTGGAGCGAGAGCTGGAGTGGGTGCGCTCGAACCCCAAGGCGCGGCAGGCCAAGAGCCGCTCGCGGCTGAACCGGTACGAGCAGCTCGCCGCCGAGGCCGAGCGCAGCCGCAAGCTCGACGTGTCCGAGATCAACATCCCGCCGGGTCCGCGGCTGGGCGACGTGGTGCTGGAGGCGTCCGGGCTGCGGAAGGGTTTCGCGGACCACCTGCTGTTCTCTGACCTGTCGTTCAGCCTGCCGCGTGCCGGCATCGTCGGCGTCATCGGTCCCAACGGGGTCGGCAAGACCACGCTGTTCCGGATGATCGTCGGCGAGGAGACTCCCGACGCCGGGGAGCTGAAGGTGGGAGACACCGTCAGCATCTCCTACGTCGACCAGAGCCGGGCCGGGATCGACCCGCACAAGAACGTCTGGGAGGTCGTCTCTGACGGCCTGGACCACATCAAGGTTGCGAACTTCGAGGTGCCGTCCCGTGCCTACATCGCCTCGTTCGGGTTCAAGGGCCCGGACCAGCAAAAACCTGCCGGTGTGCTCTCCGGCGGGGAGCGGAACCGGCTCAACCTCGCGCTGACGCTGAAGATGGGCGGCAACGTGTTGCTGCTCGACGAGCCCACCAACGACCTCGACGTGGAGACGCTGCAGTCACTGGAGAATGCGCTCCTGGAGTTCCCGGGCTGCATCGTGGTCACCTCGCACGACGGCTGGTTCCTGGACCGGATCGCCACGCACATCCTGGCGTGGGAAGGGGATGAGGAGGACGGCGCGAAGTGGTTCTGGTTCGAGGGCAACTTCGCTGACTACGAGGCCAACAAGATCCAGCGGCTCGGGGCGGAGGCAGCACGGCCCCACCGGGTCACGCACCGCCGCCTCACCCGCCCCTGACCTACCGATTCGTCCGACCAGCGCTGCCGGGGGACATCTCGCCTCACTCGGACGAATCGCGGTGGGCGCCCACGGGTTCAGTCCGCGCGCGGGGACAGGACCGGGTCCGGTGTCCCGGTTTCCAGCGTGTCGATGACCTTGGTGAACGCCCGCTCCAGCGCCGCGAAATCCTCGGGGTCGACCACGTCCAGCAACCCGGCGCGGACCGAACGCACGTGGTCGGGGGCGGCGTGACGGAGCTTCTGCATCCCGCGGTCGGTGAGCACGGCCAGCACCCCCCGTCCGTCGGAGCTGCACTGTCGGCGTACCACCAACTCGTCGGCCTCCAGCCGTTTGATGGTGTGGGTGACCCGGCTCCGGGAGTTTCGCACCGACTCGGCAAGCTCGGCCATCCGTAGCGACTGCTCCGGGGACTCCGACAACCGGACGAGGATCTCGTACTCTGACAGCGACAGGTCGTGCTGTTCGCGCAGGTCCCGGTCCAGTCGCTCGTACAGCAACGTGGTGCCGAGCAGGTAGGTACGCCAGGCCCGCTGTTGATCGGCGGTGAGCCACTGGACTGTCATAGCACCATCCTAAGGGGTGGGTAGTTGAGTCTTCAACTTGTTGCCGCTATGCTGTGGCCCGAGGAAGTCAAACGTTCAACTAGAAAGAGGGTAGGAATGACCACGACCACCGAGAGCGACCTGTTCACCGGCTTGCTGCCCGGGCGATGGGTCGCCGACCTGCACCACTCCGAGGTCGCGTTCACCGTCCGCCACCTGATGAGCAAGGTGCGCGGAAAGTTCGAGGCATTCGACGCGGCGGTCCACATCGGGGATGAGCTGGAGCAGTCGTCGGCCACCGCCACGATCGACCTCAGCTCAGTGGCTACCGGGAACACCGACCGCGACAACCACCTACGGTCCTCCGACTTCTTCTCCGTCGAGGAGACCCCGACCATGTCCTTTACCGGACACGGGGATGTCCAGCTTGACGGTGAGCGGTGCGTCCTCAGCGGGGATCTCACTATCCGCGACATCACCAAGCCGGTAACGCTCGACGTGGAGTTCCTCGGGGTGGGACCAGACCCGTGGGGCGGGACCCGGGCGGGCTTCGAGGCGCGGACCACGCTGAGCCGCAAGGACTGGGGCATCAACTTCAACGTCCCCGTCGAAGGTGACCGGTTGATGATCGGCGACCGGATCGACGTCTCCATCACCATCGAGGCCGTCCATCAGCCCGACGAGGCCTGACCCGCCGTACCCCTCGTTGCGTCCTGCACCCCGAGCGCGGTAACGCGCGGGGTGCAGGACGCTCGGGAAGGAAGGGGGTTCAGACGCGCTCGACGATCATCGCCATCCCCTGGCCGCCGCCGACACACATCGTGATCAGGCCGGTGGTCTTGTCATGAAAGTCCAGCGAGTTCAGCATCGTGGCCTGGATCCGCGCGCCGGTCATCCCGAACGGGTGACCCACCGCGATCGCGCCGCCGTTGACGTTGAGTCGGTCGATGTCGATGCCGAGGTCCTGGTACGACGGGACCACCTGCGCGGCGAACGCCTCGTTGATCTCCACCAGGTCGATGTCACCGATGCGCATCCCGGCACGCTGCAACGCCTGGTTCGACGCCTCCACTGGTCCCAAACCCATGATCTCCGGCGACAAGGCGCTGACGCCCGTGGACACGATCCGCGCCAGGGGCCGGACACCGAGCTCGGCGGCCTTCGTGTCACTCATCACCACCACGGCCGCTGCCCCGTCGTTGAGCGGGCAGCAGTTCCCCGCCGTCACCAGCCCGTCCGGGCGGAACACCGGTTTCAACTGGGACACCGCCTCATACGTCACTCCCGGACGAGGCCCGTCGTCGGCGTCGAACGTCGACCCGTCCGGCAGCGTCACCGGCACGATCTCGCGCTCCCAGAACCCGGCCGCGATCGCCTTCTCCGCGAGGTTCTGGCTGCGCACACCGAACTCGTCCAGCTCCCGGCGGGGGATGCCCCGGGACCGCGCGAGGTTCTCCGCGGTCTGGCCCATCGGGATGTAGATGTCGGGGAGCAGCCCGTCGCCGCGTGGGTCGTGCCACGGCTCCCCGCCGCCCTCGGCGGTGGCGGCGGTGCGCTGCTGCGCCTCGGCGAACTTCGGGTTGCGGGTCTCGGGCCACGTGTCCGAGTTGCCGTTGACATAGCGGGAGACCATCTCCACGCCGGCGGAGACGAAGACGTCACCCTCGCCCGCCTTGATGGCGTGGAACGCCATCCGTGACGTCTGCAGGCTCGACGCACAATAACGGGTCAGGGTGGTGCCCGGCAGGTGGTCATAACCCAGCAGGATCGCCACCACCCGCGCCATGTTGAACCCCTGCTCGCCGCCGGGAAGCCCGCAGCCGAGCATCAGGTCATCGATGTCGGCCGGGTCCAGCTCCGGCACCTTGTCCAGGGCCGCACGAACCATGCTCGCTGCGAGGTCGTCGGCGCGTACGTCGACCAGATGGCCCTTCTTCGCACGTCCGATCGGAGAGCGGGCGGTAGCGACGATTACGGCTTCGGTCATCGGTCCTCCTCGAGGTCTGTCCTCACTGTATCCACGGACATGGCAGGCTCTGCGGTGACGGGTGCCTGCACGCCAATGAGAGGGTCCGGTGATGATCGAGCTTCGTACACCGCAGGAGATCGAGCAGATGCGGCCGGCGGGCCGGTTCGTCGCGGAGGTCCTGAGCGCGCTCACCGAGATGGCGGACGTGGGGGTCAACCTGCTGGACCTGGATCGGCATGCCCACGAGATGATCACCGCTCGTGGTGCGGAGTCCTGCTACATCGACTACCACCCCAGTTTCGGGGCGATGCCGTTCGGGAAGGTGCTGTGCACCTCGGTCAACGACGCGGTGCTGCACGGCCTTCCCCACGACTACCGACTGCGGGACGGTGACCTGCTGAGCCTGGACTTCGCCGCGTCCGTGGACGGCTGGGTGGCCGACTCCGCGGTGAGCCTGGTGGTCGGCACCGCGCGTCCGGACGACGTACGACTGATCGACACGACGGTCCGGGCCCTGGACGCCGCGATCGACGTTGCCCGGCCGGGACGACACATCGGTGACATCTCCGCGGCGATTGCCGAGGTCGCGATTGCGGCCGGATACTCGATCAACACCCAGTTCGGCGGACACGGCGTCGGGCGGGTGATGCACGGCGACCCGCACGTCCCCAACTCTGGACGGCCCGGTCGTGGACCGACGCTACGCCCGGGGCTGGTGATCGCGATCGAGCCCTGGTTCCTGGCCACCACCGACCAGATCGTGACCGACCAGGACGGCTGGACACTCCGCAGCGTCGACGGGTCCCGCGGGGCGCACAGCGAGCACACCATCGCCATCACGACACACGGGGTGGAGGTGCTCACCGACCGGGGTGCCGCGGGTGTGGGGGGACCCGACACCGAGCCTCCACGCGCGGGTGCGCACCAACGGTAAGGATGCGATGTGAGCGGACACGTCTTCTGGATGAAGCCCCGCTGGGCCGACATGGACGCCTACGGGCACGTCAACAACGTCACCTGGCTGGAGTACCTGCAAGAGGCCCGTGTCGACATGCTCTCCACCCACGCCCGATGGCACCAGGAGGACGGGCTGCTGCAGGGGGTGCTCGTCGTACGGGCCGAGATCGACTACAAGCGGCCGATGGTGTTCCGCCCCGAGCCCTATCCGATCCGGTTATGGGTGAGCCAGCTACGGCGGGTCACGTTCGCGATCGACTACGAGATCGCCGATCGCTCTCCGGACCCGGACGGGGAAGCCACCGTGTACGGGCGTGCGCGCACTCTTCTCGCGCCGGTCGATCCCGGGACCGGGGCGCCGCGACGGCTCACCGAGGCCGAACACACCGCGTTGCAGCCGTTCGTGCACTGAGCCTGTCGGCGCTCGGTGCTCGACCACGGTACGACGAGAGGTGGTGAGGGCAGCCAGGCCGGCACCAGGCAGGATAGGGACTCCAGACATACACCCCGACAGAGGAGGAACGATGGCGACCACCCGGACCAGCAACGCCCACTGGGAAGGCTCGTTGATGGAAGGAGCCGGGAACGTCTCCCTCGACTCCTCCGGCGCCGGCTCCTTCGCCGTCACCTGGCCGGCGCGTGCGGAGGAGTCCGGTGGGAAGACGAGCCCGGAGGAGCTGATCGCCGCCGCCCACGCGACCTGCTACAGCATGGCGTTGTCCCACGCGCTCGCTGGCAACGGACACGCCCCGCAGTCCATCGACACCCGCGCCGACGTCGGCTTCCAGCCAGGGGAGGGCATCACCGGGATCACGCTGACGGTCCGGGGGAAGGTCGACGGACTCAGCAACGAGGAGTTCGTTGCCGCTGCCGAGGGCGCCAAGACCGGGTGCCCGGTCTCCCAGGCCCTGGCCGGTACCACGATCACGCTCGACGCCGCGCTCGCCGACTGATCCTGCTCCCTCCGGCGACGGTCAGGGCCGGGGTACGGAGGCGGCCTGCTCGGGCGGGCTCTCGGTGCCGTGGACGACGTACTGCGGCAACGGGATCTCGATCCCGTCCGCCTCGAACCGGGCCTTGATCCGTCGCCGCAGCTCCCGCCCGACCCCCCATTGCGCGGCCGGCGCTGTGGTGACGGCGAGCCGCATGAGCACCCGGTCGGGGTCCAGGGACTGCACGCCCCACACCTCCGGGTCGCTGAGGACCTTCTCGGCGTGGTCGGGATCCTGCTGCAGTTCGCGAGCAACCTCAAGCAGCGTGTCGCGGACCACGTCGAGGTCCTCGCGGTAGCCGACCTGGACGTCGAGCACGGCGCATCCCCAGTTCTGGCTCATGTTGCCCAGGGTGAAGACCTCTCCGTTGCGGATGTACCACACGGTTCCGTACATGTCCCGCATGCGGGTCACCCGGAGCCCCACGGACTCCACCGCCCCGACCGTCCCCGCGATGTCGATGTAGTCCCCCACCCCGAGCTGGTCCTCCATGATCATGAAGATGCCGCTGATGAAGTCACGGACCAGGCTCTGTGCACCGAACCCGAGGGCTACTCCGATGATTCCGGCGCTGGCGATGAGAGGAGCGATGTTATAGCCCAACTGGGCCACGACCATGAACAGCACGATCACCGCGATCACGGCCGTGCTGATGCTGCGCAGCAGCGAACCCATCGTCTGGGCACGCTGCCGCCGGCGTTCCCCGACCGCCTTGCGTTCCGCGGCTGCTTTGGACTTCGAAATCGACTTCGGCAGTACGGCGACCACCGGGCCCTCCGTCGCCCGGCGTACCAGTCGGTCGATCATCTTGTGCGCCAGCCAGCGGGCGACGATCCCGATGATGACGAGGATCAAGATCGCGAGCGGCTTGGCGACGAACCAGTCGGTGAGCTTGGCGAGGGTGTCGTTGCCGGTGAGGTCGTGTACGTAGGTGCACCACTGTGCATCCGGGGCGCAAACGGGATCAGCCACGCTTCTCCTTGTCGTCCTCGAGTGCATGCCGTGGGTCGATGCCCACCCACGACCGTACACACGGGCCCTGAGGCAGTACGGTAAGGACTGTGATATTCGCAGATGTCCCCTACACCTGGAAAGACCCGGCGCCGATGTCGGACCTGCACGCGCTGCTGTTCTTCGGGGGGATCCCGCTGCTGGTGATCATCGCAGTCTGGGTGCTGCTCTCCGCACGTGCCGCCGCTACTCGCTCCCACCACCCGCCCGGCAAGTCATGGCAGGCCGAGCCGGAGTGGTTCAGTGGCAGGGAGGTGGACCCGACCCAGGCCAGGCAGCAGATCGAGTCCGCCGGCCATGCGGCCCCGGGCAGGGCAGGCGAGCCCTCGGCGGGACAAACCGGTGGTGCCAGTGCCACTTGGTGACAGTTTCACCGCATCGCAGCGGCAGGAGATCGACTCCGCGATCCGGGTCGCGGAGGAGGCCAGCGGATTCCGGTTCGCCGTGGTGGTCGGGAAGGGGAGCGGCGATGGCCGGGCGTACGCCGAGCGGATGCACGCCGCGCTTCCGGAGTCGCCTCGGACGGTCCTGGTGCATGTGGACCCCCAGGCGCGCCGGTTGGACATCGTCACCGGGTCGCAGGTCGTCCAAGCGCTTCCGAACCGTCTCGCGGGCCTGGCGGCGGTGACGATGGAGAGCCACTTCTCCGCCGGCGACCTGGTGGCGGGGATCGTGACCGGAGTCACGCAACTCGGCGAGTTCGCCACGATGCCGCCCAGCCTGCACACCGACACCCCCTGAC
>CAYLOC010000035.1:0-1694 GCA_964385195.1 uncultured Nocardioidaceae bacterium | reverse complement strand
CTGACGCTGACGCCGCTGACAACGTCCTGCACCGCGCGGGCTATCGCGCCCGCGGTGCAGGACGTTGTCAGCGGTCAGGAGCGGGCGTCGACGGCCTGGCCCCGTAGCGCCCGCTCCAGGTCCGACAACCGCTCGGACACGAACCGCTTCGCCGCAGGGTTCGCGTCGGTCTCGGCCAGCCAGGCCGCTACGCGGTCACGCGTCGCCTCCGTCGTCGCGTAGAGGGGGAACGCGAAGCCGAGGAAGCACGACGCCTGGAACACTCCCAGGTCCTCCCACGCCGTCTCCGCAGCGGAGAGGTAGCGCTCGACGTACGGCGACAGCACCTCCTCCTGGGCGGGCTGGTGGAACGCGAACACGATGCTGCGCATGGTCTCGTTGGGCGTCTCGGTGGACAGCACCCGCTGCCACGCATCCGCCTTGGCCGCGGCGGTCGGCGCGGCGGCGCGAGCAGCGGCGGCCTGCTCACGGCCGGAGATCGTGTCGTCGCGCTCCAGCTCTGCGGCCACGGCGTCCTCGCCGGCCCGCCCGGTCCGGGTGAGTGCGGACAACAGCAGCCACCGCAGGTCGGTGTCCACAGTCAGACCATCCAGCGTGCTGGTGCCCGTCAGCAGCCCCTCGACCATGTCCAGCCCCCGGTCGCTGTACGCCGCGCCCGCCAGCCCCCGCACGAACGCGAGCTGCTGGTCACTGCCCGGCGCGGCGGCCCGGGCCAGGTCCAGCAGCCCCTGCTCCCACCGCCGGACCAGATCGTTCCGGTGCTCCGGGGAGGAGTAGCACCACACCGCGGTCTCGGTCTGCCGGATCAGCGTCCGCACCGCCATCAGGTCGGTCTCCACCGCCAGCCCTCGCAGAACCAGCGAAACCCAGTCGCTCACGGCCACCTCTCCGTCGCGGAGCATGTCCAGGCTTGCGCCCCAGGCCAGGGCCCGCGGCAGCGACTCGGTGAACGCGTCGATGTGCTCGGTCAGCGTCGACAGCGACCTCGGGTCGAGCCGGACTTTCGCATAGGTGAGGTCGCCGTCGTTGAGCAGGAGCAGGTCCGGCTGCTGGTGCCCGATCAGCTTCGGTACGTCGGTCAGCTCACCGGTCACGTCCAGCTCCACCCGCGAGTTGCGGACGAGACCGGCGTCGGTGAGCGAGTACAGCCCGACCGCAAGCCGGTGCCGACGCAGGGTCGGGAAGTCGGGGTGGGCGCTCTGGCGGATCGCGAACGAGGTGAAGGCACCGGAGTCGTCGACGGTGAACTCTGCGCGCATGGTGTTCACGCCTGCGGTCTGCAGCCACTCCGACGACCACGCGGCGAGGTCACGGCCGGAGGTGCTCTCCAGCGCGGCCAGCAGGTCAGCGAGCTCGGTGTTGCCGTAGGCGTGCGTGGCGAAGTACTTCCGCAGCCCGGCGAAGAACTCCTGCTCACCGACCCATGCCACCAGCTGCCGGAGCGCGGAGGCGCCCTTGGCGTAGGTGATCCCGTCGAAGTTGACCTCGACCGCCTCCAGGTCGTGGTTGTCGGCGGCGATGGGGTGGGTCGAGGGCAGCTGGTCCTGGTGGTAGGCCCAGTTCTTGCGGGCGTTGCAGAAGTTCGTCCACGCCTCGTCGTACTGGGTCGCAGCCGTGGATGCGTGGTGGGATGCCCACTCGGCGAAGGACTCGTTCAGCCACAGGTCGTCCCACCAGCGCATGGTGACCAGGTC
>CAYLOC010000034.1:5015-20583 GCA_964385195.1 uncultured Nocardioidaceae bacterium | reverse complement strand
TGTGCCCGTACAACGTCGACTCGGTGATGAACCCGGTCCTGGCCACCTGCATGGGGCTGGGCTACTACTTCAACTCCTACCGCGGCCAGCCGCTGGTACGCCGGGGCGGTGCGGTGATCCTGTACCACCCGGTGAAGCCGGAGTTCAACCAGCTGCACCACCCCTCCTACGTGGACTTCTACGAGGAGGTGCTCGCCGAGTCCACCGACCCGGCGGTGATCGAGGCCAAGTACGAGCAGCAGTACGCGACCGACCCGTGGTACATCCACCTCTACCGCACCTCGCACGCCTACCACGGCGTCCACCCGTTCTACATGTGGTACTGGGCTGCGCACGCGATGGACCATGTCGGCGACGTGATCTGGGTCGGCGCGGACCGAGGAGCGGTACGGCGGATGGGGTTCCGCAGCGCGTCCACGCTCGCCGACGCGTTGGAGATGGCCTCGGAGACGGTGGGTGGCTCCCCGTCGATCACCTATATGCACAACCCACCACACCTGCTCGCGGACGTGCGATGAGCGGGCTCCGCGAGGACGTCCGGCAGGTCGCGCGCGGGTGGAGATGGGGTCGCCGGTCCCTCGTGCCGCGGTCGGCGGAGGCCTACGTCGAGGACAAGGAGGCCACGGTCTTCCCCACGGCCTGGGCACGGACCCGCCCCGCGCAGGCGGCCCGCGAGGTCATCCAGGTGGGGGCGCTCCGGCCGGTGTTCCGGTCCAAGATCACTCCCCAGGTGGAGGGGCTGGACGTGCTGGAAGGGCTGCAGCAGCCGGTGATCTTCGCCGCCAACCACGCCTCCCACCTCGACACCCCGTTGATCCTGCTGTCGCTGCCGGACGAGTGGCGACGCCACACCGCCGTCGCTGCCGCCGCGGACTACTTCTTCGACACCTGGTGGCGTGCCGTGGGGTCCGCGATCGTGTTCAACGCGTTCCCGATCGAGCGCCGTGGCGGCCGGCTCGCCGCCACGCCCGGTGAGGTGCTCGAGGAAGGCCGGAACCTGGTCATCTATCCCGAGGGCACCCGGTCCCGCGACGGCTGGGTACACCGGTTCCAGATGGGCGCCGCCTGGCTGGCGTTACGGCACCGGGTGCCGGTGGTGCCCGTCGCGCACCGAGGGACGTTCGCCGCCATGCCGCGCGGCCAGGACTGGGTCGGGGCCGGCCGGCGCCGGGTCACGGTCCGGTTCGGAAGGGCCCTCCATGCCGCCGAGGGCGAGTCGGCGCGGTCGTTCGCGCCGCGGATCCGCGCCGCTGTCGCGGAGCTCCTCGATGAGGAACAGAGCACCTGGTGGGAGACCCGACGCCGTGCCGTGCGGGGGGAGACCCCGGACCCGTCCGGGCCAGAGGTCGCCGAGTGGCGGCGGGTCTGGGAGCAGGTGGACCCGCCGAAGGTCGAGCACGGCACCCCTCGACGTACCCGGGCCTGGCGCCGCCTCCGCTCCTGACCCCCCGCAACGTCCTGCCGGGCGCGCGCCAGAGCGCACGGGGTGCAGGACGTTAGGTCGGGGGGGCGGCGAGGGCGGCGTCGACGTGGAGGTCCTCGGCCCCCTCGTCGGCGGCGAACACCACCTCGCCGGTGATGCGCCCGGCTGCCTTCAGGTCCTGCAGTCCCCGCTCGGCCAGGTCGAGCCGCGGCTGCGGCCCGGTCACGGTCGCGCTGGTCACCTCGGTCCGCATCTTCACCTTGGCCACCGACTTCGCACCCCGTACGCCGGACAGTGCGGCGGCCGTCGCGTCGAGTACCCCGGCGTCGTGGTCGGGGAACGGCAGGTCGGTCCCGACGCTCGGCCAGGCGGCCCGGTGGACCGACCCGTCCTGCCACCACGACCAGACCTCCTCGGTGACATAGGGCAGTGTCGGCGCGAGCAGCCGCAACAGCACCGACAGGGCCGAGGACAACGCGGTCTGCGCCGACGCCGCGGCGGCATCCCCGCGCCCGCCGTACGCGCGCTCCTTCACCAGCTCGAGGTAGTCGTCGCAGAAGGACCAGAAGAACCGCTCGGTCACCTCCAACGCCGTGGTGTAGTCATACCGGTCGAACGCCTCCGTCGCCTGCTGCACCACCTGCTTGAGCTGGGTCAGCATCGACAGGTCCAGCGGCTCGGTCACCGCACCCGGGTCGCCGCCGGCGCCGCTGAGGCCGAGCACGAACTTGCTTGCGTTGAGCACCTTCACCGCCAGGCGGCGCCCGATCTTCAACGGGTGCTCGTCGAACGCGGAGTCCAGCCCGGGGCGCAGCGATGCCGCCCGCCAGCGGATCGCGTCGGAGCCGTACTTGTCCAGCAGCTCCGTCGGGGTCGAGACCGTCCCCTTCGACTTCGACATCTTCTTCCGGTCCGGGTCGAGCACGAAGCCGGAGATCATCGCGTGCCGCCACGGCACTTGGTCGTGCTCGAAGTGCGAGCGCACCACACGCGAGAACAGCCACGTGCGGATGATGTCGTGGGCCTGGCTGCACAGGTCCATCGGGAACACCCGGTCGAACAGGTCCGGGTCGGTGCGCCAGCGCCCCGCGATGTGCGGCGTCAGCGACGACGTGGCCCAGGTGTCCATCACATCGGGGTCGCCGGTGAAGCCGCCCGGCTGTCCGCGCTGGGACTCCTCGTACCCGTCCGGCGACTGTGATGCCGGGTCGACCGGGAGGCGGTCCGGGTCCGGCAGCAGCGGCTCGTCGTAGACCGGTTCCCCGTCGCGGTCGAGGCGGTACCAAAGGGGGAACGGCACGCCGAAGTACCGCTGTCGGCTGATCAGCCAGTCACCGTTGAGCCCCTCCACCCAGTTGGTGTAGCGGTGCTTCATGTAGTCCGGCGTCCAGCTGATGTCCTCGCCCCGGGCGATCAGCTCCTTGCGCAGGTCCGCCTCCCGGCCACCGTTGCGGATGTACCACTGGCGGGTGGCCACGATCTCCAGCGGCTTGTCGCCCTTCTCGTAGAAGTTCGCCATCCGCTGGGTCGGGGTCGGCTCCCCGTCGAGGTCACCGGAGTCGCGCAGCATCGTCACCATCGCCTCGCGGGCGCTGAAGACGGTCTTCCCCGACAGGCGCTCGTACGCCGACCGGCCCGCGTCGGTCTCGATCCAGCCCGGGGTCTCCCGCTGCAGCCGCCCGTCGCGGCCGACGACGGTGCGGACCGGGAGCTGCAGCTCCCGCCACCACTGCACGTCGGTGAGGTCGCCGAACGTGCAGCACATCGCGATACCGGCGCCCTTGTCGGGCTCTGCCGCCGGGTGGGCCACGACCGGCAGCTCGACGTCGAACAACGGAGAGCGGACCGTCTGCCCGAACAGCGGCTGGTAGCGCTCGTCGTCGGGGTGGGCGATGAGGGCGACACAGGCGACGACCAGCTCCGGGCGCGTGGTCTCGACGTACACCGGGCCGTGGTCGCCGTGGAAGGCGATCCGGTGGAAGTGGCCGGGGTACTCCCGTGCCTCCAGCTCCGCCTGCGCCACCGCGGTCTGGAACGTCACGTCCCACATCGTGGGGGCCTCGGACTGGTAGGCCTCCCCACGTTCGAGGTTGCGCAGGAACGCCGCCTGGGACGTCGCCCGCACCTCGTCGCTGATCGTGGTGTAGAGGTAGTCCCAGTCCACGCTCAGCCCGAGCTGGCGGAACAGCGCCTCGAACGCGACCTCGTCCTCGCCGGTCAGCTGCTCGCACAGCTCAATGAAGTTCCCGCGGCTGATCGACACCTGTCTTTTGGGGTTCGGCTTCTCCGGCGGGGTGAAGTCGGGGTCGTAGGGCACCGACGGGTCGCACCGGACGCCGTAGTAGTTCTGCACCCGGCGCTCGGTCGGGAGGCCGTTGTCGTCCCACCCGATCGGGTAGAAGACCTCCCAGCCGCGCATCCGCTGGTAGCGCGCGATCAGGTCGCACTGGGTGTAGGAGCACACGCTGCCGAAGTGCAGGGTGCCCGACACCGTGGGCGGGGGAGTGTCGATCGCGTAGACCTGTGCGCGCGGCTTGGTCCGGTCGAAGGCGTAGGTGCCCTGCTCCTCCCAGGCCGTGCTCCACTTGGCTTCCAGGCCTTCCAGCGCAGGCCGCGCGGGTACGTCGACACGGCCGCTGCGGGCGGGACCGGTCGGCGTACGGTCAGCGGGGGGTGTGGAAGCGTCGGTCATGGCCCTGATCTTACGAGGCGCGCCTCCGTCGCTGCGAACCCGATTCGTCCGACTGGCTCTCGCGGAGAACCTCTGGGGGCGGTCGGACGAATCCCGGGGGTGGGCGGGGTTGTTATAGTAGTATGCGAACAATGTGGTTTCGAGTGGACCCGGCCAGCGGCGTCGGGCTGGCCGACCAGATCGCCGGCCAGGTGCGTGCGGCCCTGGCCGAGGGGCGGGTCGGCCCCGGTGACCGGCTCCCGCCGGCCCGCGAGGTCGCCACGGGGCTCAAGGTCAACATGCACACCGTGCTCCGGGCCTACGCCGCCCTCCGCGACGACGGGATCCTCGAGATGCGGCGGGGGCGTGGGGCGCGCATCCGTCCCGACGCCGACCCGAACAGCGTGGCGCTGCACCTGCAGGTCCGCGCACTGCTTGACCTGGCGCGCCGTTACGGGCTCACCAGCGAACAGCTCATCACCGAGATTCGGAAGGTAGGAACATGAGCCCACGAAGGGTCGTCGTTGCCGTCCTCGCACTGGTCATCCCGGTGTTGGTCTGGGTCAGCCACCTCGCGTACGCCGACATCACACCGGACCCGATGCCCACCCACTGGGGCCCGAGCGGGGTGGACGGCACGGCGGCCGCATGGCCGTACTTCTGGGCGATCCTGGCCGCCAGCGGCGTACTGGGGATCGCCGCGGTGGCCGTCGCCGCGTTCGCGCACTCCACCCACTCCGGGCGGATGCTCGTCGCGATGCTCACCTTCGGCGCGTGGGTCGCCGGCGTTCCCTATGTCGAGAGCCTGCTGCTGTCCCGCCACGTCGCCGACGCCCATGACGTCTCCATGCCGTGGTACGCCGTTCTCGGAGGAGTCGGGGTGCCCATCCTCGTCGGCGCCGGGGTCTACTGGCTGCACGGAAGGACCGCCCCTCCGGCCCGTCGGCGGGTTCCCGCGGCGACGATCCCGCTGGCCGACACCGAGCGGGTCACCTGGGTCGGGCACGCCCACTCCACACCGATGCGGCTGCTCTCTCCGGCACTGATGGTCGCCGCTGCCGCCGTCGTGTTCTTCTCCGTCCCCGCTGCGATCGCGACCGGCGTCTCCGCGATCGCGTGTGCCTGGGCCTCGGTGATCGCGGTCCGGGTGGATGCCGACGGCCTGCACACGTTGTGGGGGCCGTTCGGGTGGCCGCGGCCGCACATCCGGCTGCACAACATCGCCGAGGTCCACGCCGAACAGATCCACCCGATGGAGTGGGGCGGTTGGGGCTACCGGGTCAGCGGACGGGGTGTCGCCGCGGTCGTGCGCGGCGGGCCGGGGCTGGTCGTCGAGCGCGTCACCGGCCCGGCGTACGCCGTCACCGTCGACCACGCGGACGAGGGGGCCTCGGTCCTGCATGCCCTGCTCGCACGGGAACAGGAGCGGCACGGATAGCATTCAGGGGTCATGGCCCAGCCCACGTCCCCGCCGCCTCTCTCCTCCTACCAGGAGGTCGAGCGTGCCTTGCTGGGTCGCTGGCCGGAGACCCGGCTGGACCCCACCCGGGAGCGGATCGCCGCGGTCTGCGACCTGCTTGGCCAGCCGCAGCAGTCGTTCCCGTCGGTGCACCTGACCGGCACCAACGGCAAGACCTCCACCGCCCGGATGATCGAGACCTTGCTGCGTTCGCTCGGCCTACGGACCGGGTTGTACACCAGCCCGCACCTGGCGTCGATGACCGAACGGATCTGCGTGGACGGGCAGCCGGTGCCGGAGGAACGGTTCGTCGAGGTCTACCACGAGGTTCTGCCGTACGCCGAGATCGTGGACCGCTCCGGGGAGCACCCGCTGTCGTTCTTCGAGTACGTCACCGCGATGGCGTTCGCGACGTTCGCCGACACTCCGGTCGACGCCGGAGTGGTCGAGGTCGGCATGGGCGGGACGTGGGACGCCACCAACGTCATGGACGCCGCGGTCGCCGTCGTCACCCCGGTCGGAGTCGACCACGAGCGCTACCTCGGCAGCACGCCGGGGGAGATCGCGGTCGAGAAGTCCGGCATCATCAAGCCCGGCGCCACCGCCGTCCTCGGACAGCAGCCGCCCGACGCCGCCGAGGTGCTGATGAAGCGGATCGCCGAGGTCGGTGCGACGCCAGCACGGATGGGTGTGGAGTTCGGCGTGGAGGACCGCACCCCCGCCGTCGACGGGCAGCTCGTGTCGTTCCGCGGCCTGGGGTCGACGTACCCCGACGTGTTCGTCCCGCTGCACGGCCCCCACCAAGCGCACAATGCCGCATGCGCACTCGCCGCGGTGGAGGCGTTCGCTGGTGGACTGGACAGTACGGCGAACACCGGCCTGGGCGTGGAGGCAGTCCGGGAAGGGTTCGCGCAGGTGACCTCACCGGGACGGCTGGAGATCCTCCGGCAGTCCCCGGCGCTGCTGGTCGACGGTGCCCACAACCCGCATGGCGCGGCGGCGCTGGCCGAGGCCGTGCAGGAGGCGTTCACGTTCTCCCCGTTGATCGGAGTGGTCGGTGTGATGGCCGACAAGGACGTCGACGGCATCCTGGACGCGTTCGAGCCGATCTTCTCCCGGATCGTGTGCACCCAGAACTCCACCCACCGCGCACTGCCGGCCGGCGACCTCGGCGACCTTGCGGCCGGGGTGTTCGGCACCGATCGCGTCGAGGTCGTCCCCCGCCTGGATGCGGCGATCGAACGCGGCGTCACCCTGGCGGAGGAGGGTCTCGGCGACGGCATCGGCCTGGGTGGGGGCGGGGTGCTCGTCACCGGGTCGGTCATCACTGCGGGGGAGGCGCGCACCCTGCTCGGGAAGCGGCACTGATGCGTGACCCGCGTCGCATGATGTGCTCCTCGGTGCTGTCCTTCGAGGCGGTCATCGTCGGGTTGTCGTGCATCATCTTGATCAGCGTGGAGAACCTGCCGGTCGGCACCAGCCTCGGTATCGGGCTGGGGCTGGCGGCCGCCGGGTTCATCGTCGCCGGGCTGCTGCGGTTCGAGTGGGCCTACTACGCCGGCTTCGTGATCCAGGTCGCGACGATCGCGTTGGGGGTCATCATCACGGTCATGTTCGTGATCGGCATCATCTTCGCGGCGCTGTGGACCGCGTCGTACCTGCTGGGCAAGAAGATCGAGGCCGAGCGGGCCCGGCACGAGTCCGAGGGTTAGGGTCTCTCCCATGGCTGAACGGACGCTGCTCATCCTCAAACCCGACACGGTACGGCGGGGCCTCATCGGCGAGGTCCTCGGCCGCTTCGAGGCCAAGGGCCTGCGGACCGTCGTCCTCGAGCAGCGCACCATCGACGGCGAGATGGCCGACACCCACTACGCCGAACACGTCGGCAAGGACTTCTACCCGCCGCTGCGGGACTTCATCACCAGCGGCCCGCTCGTGGTCGCGGTGCTCGAGGGCGACCAGGCGGTGGAGGTGGTGCGCGCCGTGAACGGCGCCACCGACGGACGCAAGGCGGCCCCGGGCACCATCCGCGGTGACCTCAGCCTGTCGAACCGGGAGAACCTCGTGCACGGCTCGGACTCGGTGGAGTCCGCCGAGCGCGAGATCAAGCTCTGGTTCCCCCACCTCTGACCGGACACCGCCCACCCACCGAATCGGCCACGAATCCGCCGAAAACGGTGGGTGGGCGGTGTCCGGTCGGCATGTCTGCGGGGGCGGGGGCGGTTCCGGCTCTAGCCTGCTGCCATGGCCGGCAGCATCATCGGTCGCGACATGGCCGTCGACCTCGGCACCGCCAACACGTTGGTCTACGTACGGCGGCGCGGCGTGCTGCTCAACGAGCCGTCGGTCGTGGCGATGGACACCGACAGCCACGAGATCCTGGCGGTCGGGTCTGAGGCGAAACGGATGATCGGTCGTACGCCGGACAGCATCACCGCCGTACGACCGCTCAAGGACGGCGTCATCGCCGACTTCGAGGCCACCGAGCAGATGCTGCGCCGGTTCATCCAGCGGGTGCACCGGCGGCAGTACTTCGTCAAGCCGCGGTTGGTCATCTGCGTCCCCTCCGGCATCACCGCGGTGGAGCAACGAGCGGTCAAGGAGGCCGGCTACCAGGCCGGTGCCCGCCGGGTCTACATCATCGAGGAGCCGATGGCGGCCGCGATCGGCTCCGGTCTCCCGGTCCACGAGGCGACCGGCAACATGATCGTCGACATCGGCGGGGGGACGACGGAGGTCGCGGTGATCAGCCTCGGCGGCATCGTGACCACCCAGTCCATCCGCACCGCCGGTGACCAGCTCGACGCCGCCATCATCAGCTGGATGAAGAAGGAGTACTCGCTGATGCTCGGCGAGCGCACCGCGGAGGAGATGAAGGTGACGCTCGGCTCGGCATTCCCGCTCCCCGAGGAGCCGGAGGCCGAGATCCGCGGACGCGACATGGTCAGCGGGCTGCCCCGGACGGTGGTGGTGTCCTCCGCCGAGGTCCGGCAGGCGCTGGAAGAACCGCTGCACGGCATCGTCGACGCGGTGCGCACGACGCTGGACAAGACCCCGCCCGAGCTCGCCGGGGACATCATGGACCGCGGTGTGGTGCTGGCCGGGGGAGGAGCGCTGCTGCGCGGGCTCGATGAGCGGATCCGGCACGAGACCGGGATGCCGGTCCACGTCGCGGAGTCCGCCCTGGACGCGGTCGCCCTCGGCGCCGGCAAGTGCGTGGAGGAGTTCGAGGCCCTGCAGCAGGTTCTCGTCTCCGACTCGAGGCGGTAGCGGTGGCCCGTCGACCCGGTCAGCCGCCGCGGCGGTCGCACGCGCTGCTGGGCCTGCTGATCCTCGCCTGCATCACCGTGATCACCCTCGATGCCCGCCACGACAGCGGCGTCTCGCCGGTCGACCCGCTGCGTACGGCGGTCGGTGCGGTGATGGGGCCGGTGGAGGACGGTACCGCGGCCGCGCTGTCCCCGGTCACCGCCATCCCCGACCACTTCGGCGACGTCTCCCGGTTGCGGCAGCGCAACGCCGCGCTCCGGGAGAAGGTGGCGGAGCTGAAGCGGAAACAGCACGCCGCGCGGGCCACTGCCCATCGGCGTACCGAGGTGGCCGGCATCGCGACGTTCGCCGACCGCAAGGGCTGGCGGATCGTCGACGCCCAGGTGGTCGGCCTGGGCCCGGCCCAGTCGTTCAGTCACACCGTCACCATCGACGCCGGCCGGACCGACGGTGTGGCCAAGGACCAGATGGTGGTGGGCGCGGACGGGCTGGTCGGCCGCGTGCTTCGCGCGAGCAGAGACTCCGCGACCGTGTTGCTCGCGGTCGACAGCGAGTCCACCGTCGGCGCACGGATCGGGCGGTCGATGGAGCTGGGCCTCCTCACCGGTGGTGGTGACCTCAGCGACAACGGCCGCATGACCCTCACCCTCGTTGACCACAGCGTGATCCCCAAGCGCGGCGACTCTGTGCTCACCTGGGGTTCCAAGCACGGCGTCCCGTACTTACCAGGTGTCCCGATCGGGAAGGTGGTCGACGTCCACCGATCGCGGGCGGACCTGACCCTGACCGCCGAGGTGCGGCCGTACGTCGACTTCTCCTCGCTCGACGTCGTCGGTGTCGTCACCGGCCCGCGCGGGTCGACGTCGCAGCTGGCCGGAGGAGGGGGCCGGTGAGGACACCGCTCCGACTGCTCGTGGTCGCGGCCATGGTCGTGCTCAGCATTGCGCTCCAGGTGAGCGTGTTCAGCCACCTGTCCATCGACGGGGTGGTGCCGGACCTGGCGCTGCTGGTCGTGGTCGCGGCGGCAATCGTCCGGGGGCCGCACTACGGCGCCGTCGTCGGTTTCGCCGCCGGGCTCCTGCTCGACCTGACCCCCCCGGCCGACCACACCGCGGGACGGTGGGCCCTGGCGCTGGTGCTGGTCGGCTACCTCGTCGGGCTCACGCGACCGGACGGCCGCCAGCCCGTCGTCGGGACCGTGCTGCTGACGGCCGGCGCTGCGTTCGTGGGGACGTCGGTGTTCGCGCTCACCGGTCTCGTCCTCGGGGAGCCCGGGGTGGACCTCGTCGCGGCGCTGCGGGTGGTACCGCTGACCGTGCTCTATGACGTGCTGCTGACCCCGTTGGTGGTTCCGCTCGGGCTGTTGGTGTTCCGGCGCCTGGAGCCCGCCGAGCGGTGGTGACCCGGTGCTGATCCAGGAAGTGCTGTTCCACGTGGTGGTCGCACCGTGCTGACCACGCGATCCCGGCTCCGGCTCGTGGTCATCCAGGTCCTGATCCTGGGGTTGTTCGGCACGTTGCTGGCGCGGCTGTGGTACATCCAGGTCGTCGCCGGCGGGGACTACCAGCAGGCCGCGGTCAGCAACATCGTGCGCACCGTCGATATCCCGGCGCCGCGCGGCCTGATCGTCGACTCCTCCGGTCGCCCGCTGGTGACCAACCGCACGTCCTGGGTGGTCACGGTGAACCGCAGCGTGTGGGAGGGGCTGAGCGACCGTACCCAGCACCGGGCGCTGCACCGGCTCAGCGACCGGCTGGGGATCCCCGTGAAGACGCTGCAGCGTCGGATGAAGGTCTGTGGTCAGGAGGGGGCGCCACCGGCGCCGGTGTGCTGGAACGGCTCGCGCTACGCGCCCGTCCCCGTCGCCACCGACGTTGCGGAGTCGCTGGCGGTCTCGATCCTGGAGCAGCCGGAGGACTTCCCCGGTATCACGGCTGCTGCCCGCAAGGTACGTGCCTACCCCTCACCGATGGGCGCCAACGCCGCACACCTCCTCGGTTACCTGTCGCCGGTCACCCAGGACGAGCTGGAGAAGGCCAAGAAGGACCACGACACCGACCTGGACGCGCAGTCGCTCGTCGGCCGGGCCGGGCTGGAGGACTCCTACGACTCCTACCTGCGCGGTACGCCGGGGACGCGGAAGGTGACGGTGAACTCCACCGGCCGGGTCCAGTCCGAACGGGTAGCCCGGCGCCCGCGGGTGGGCGACACCCTCGTCACCAGTATCGACGCCAAGGTCCAGGCAGTCGTGGAGCACCAGCTGAAGAAGGCGATCATGAAGGCGCGGCACACGTTCGACCCGGTGACGGGGCGCAACTATGTGGCCGACTCCGGCTCGGCGGTCGTGCTGGATCCCGACACCGGCCGGGTGATCGCGATGGCCAGCTTCCCGACGTACGACCCGAAGGTGTGGGTCGGCGGCATCAGCCAGTCCGACCTGGACCGGCTGTACAGCAAGAAGGCGCACATGCCGCTGCTGAACCGTGCCACCCAGGGCCAGTACGCACCCGGCTCGACATGGAAGCCGTTCTCCACCGCTGGCGCCCTCACCCACGGCTACTCCCCGGACACCCGGCTGAACTGCTCCTCCAGCTTCACCGTCGGCAACCGCACGTTCGACAACTACGAGTCCGAGGCGTACGGGATGATCAGCTTCGCCCAGGCGCTGCAGCTGTCGTGTGACACGTTCTTCTACCGCATCGGGTACGCCATGTGGCTGCGGGAGGGGGGCAACTCCGGCGACGTCCACGCCAAGCAGCCGCTGGTGGCCAACGCCAAGAAGTTCGGCTTCGGGCACGCCACCGGCGTGGACATCCCCGGTGAGGTGTCCGGGCGCATCGCAGACCGGGAGTGGAAGCTGGCGTACTGGAAGGCCCACAAGGACTACTACTGCAAGCTCGGCAAGTCCCCGAAGCAGGACTTCCTGCACCGGTTCGCCCGCGAGTTCTGCACCGACGGGTGGCGCTACCGCGCCGGTGACGCGGTGAACTTCGTCTTCGGCCAGGGCGACACGCTGGTGACGCCGCTGCAGGAGGCGGTCGCCTACGCCGCGATCGTCAACGGCGGCACCCTGTGGCAGCCACGGATCGGCAAGGCGATCGTGGACCGCCACGGCGACGTCGTCAAGCGCATCAAGCCGAAGGCGAACGCGGTGCACGTCCCCGACCACGTCCTGCACTACATCGACCAGGCGCTGCTCGGCACCGCCAAGGTGGGAACGATGGCGTGGAAGATGGGCGGGTTCCCGCTGCAGAAGGTGCAGGTACGCGCGAAGACCGGTACCGCCGAGGTCCACGGCAAACAGACCACGTCGTGGCTGGCCACCTACAACAAGCAGTACGTCGTGATCATGGAGATCTCCCAGGGCGGCACCGGCTCGGGAACCTCGGGAGAGGCCGTCCGCGCCATCTGGGAGGCGCTGTACGGCATCCACGGGATGAAGGTCGACACCGGCGACGCGATCCAGTACGGCGCGCACCCCCCGCACGCGCTGCCGCGGTTCCGCCCGGATGGGGAGATCCTGCCCCCCCAGCACACTGCCGGCCCCGGTGGGGGCGGCTGATGGTGACCACGGCACCGGTGCCGACCTCGCGTACGTCGCGGCGTATCCACGTCACCGACACCCGCAGCATCTGGCAGCGGCTGGACTGGGTGCTGATCGCGGTCACGGTCGCGCTGCTCACCTTGGGCACCCTGCTGGTGTGGTCGGCCACCCGGGGCAACACCGAGTTGACCGGCGGCGACCCCACCGCGATGGTGCGCAAGCACGTCATCAACATCGGCGTCGGCGCGGTCCTGGCGCTGCTGGTCACCGTGACCGAGCACCGCTGGGTCCGGATCTGGGCGCCGCTGGTGTACGTCGGCGCCGTCGCCGGCCTGGCCGCGGTGCTCAGCCCGCTCGGTGAGACCGTCAACGGGTCCCGCTCCTGGATCCACCTCGGCGGCCTGTCGCTGCAGCCCTCGGAGCTGGCCAAGGTCGGTGTCGTGGTCGGCCTCGCCCTGGTGCTGGCGGAGAAGGTGGAGGCCAAGCGCCGCCGGGACAGCCTGAAGGACACCGACGTGCTGCTCGCGCTGGTCCTCGCCGGAGCGCCGTGCGCGCTGATCCTCGCCCAGCCGGACCTGGGCACGCTGCTGGTGCTGGGCGCGACGGTGTTCGGCCTGCTGGCAGTCGGCGGCGCGCCGAAACGGTGGCTGGTCGGCCTGGTGCTGGCGGTGGCCGGCGGCGCGGTTGCCGTGGTCAAGATGGGGGTGCTGGAGGGGTATCAGCTGCAGCGGTTCGAGGCGTTCCTGCACCCCTCGCTCGATCCGCTCGGTGCGGGGTACAACACCACCCAGGCCCGGATCGCGATCGGCAACGGAGGGCTGTTCGGGCAGGGCCTGTTCCACGGGTCGCAGACCCAGTCCGGGTTCGTCCCCGAGCAACACACCGACTTCATCTTCACCGTCGCCGGCGAGGAGCTGGGCCTGGTCGGCGCCGGCGCCATCGTCGTACTCCTCCTCGCCTTGTTGTGGCGCGCCGCACGGATCGCCAGCCTTGCCGACGACATGTTCGGCAGGCTGGCCGGGGCCGGCATCGTGTGCTGGTTCGGCTTCCAGTCGTTCCAGAGCATCGGGATGTGCCTGGGCATCATGCCGGTCACCGGCGTACCCCTGCCACTGGTGTCCTACGGAGGGACGTCGATGTTCGCGACGCTGCTGGCGATCGGGCTGCTGCTGAACATCCACCTGCGCAACCCGGCCACCCGCCCGATCCCCTCCGGTGGCACCCCCCGGCGCTGACGGGTGCGTCCCGGGCGCGGCGCGTTAGGCTGGAACGCCATGGTGCAGTCAGTGTTCGACCGGGTGGAGCCGCTGCTCCCGCTGGTCCAAAAGCCGATCCAGTACGTCGGCGGCGAGCTCAACTCCGTCACCAAGGACTGGGACGACGTCGCGATCCACTGGGCCCTGATGTACCCCGACGCCTACGAGGTGGGGCTGCCGAACCAGGGGCTGCAGATCCTGTACGAGATCCTCAACGAGCAGGACTGGATCCTTGCTGAGCGCACGTACTCGGTGTTCGCCGACATGGAGAAGGTGATGCGGGAGCACGACATCCCGCAGTTCACCGTCGACGCCCACCGTCCGATCGGGGCGTTCGACCTGCTCGGTCTCTCCTTCGCCACCGAGCTGGGCTACACCAACATGCTCACCGCCCTCGACCTCGCGGGGATCCCGCTGCACGCGACCGACCGGGACGAGACCCACCCCCTGGTGATCGCTGGTGGACACTCGGCGTTCAACCCCGAGCCGATCGCGGACTTCATCGACGCCGCGGTCCTCGGCGACGGCGAGGAGGTCGTACTCGCGATCAGCGACATCGTGCGGGAGTGGAAGGACGAAGGAGCGCCCGGGGGACGCGAGGAGGTGCTGTACCGGCTGGCCAGCTCCGGTGCCATCTACGTGCCGCGGTTCTACGACGTGGACTACCTGCGTGACGGGCGGATCCAGCGGGTGGTCCCGAACCGCTCCGGCGTCCCGTGGCGGGTGTCGAAGCACACGCTGATGGATCTCGACGACTGGCCGTACCCGAAACAGCCGCTGGTGCCGTTGGCCGAGACCGTCCACGAACGCTACTCGGTGGAGATCTTCCGGGGCTGCACCCGCGGCTGCCGGTTCTGCCAGGCCGGCATGATCACCCGGCCGGTCCGGGAGCGGTCGATCAACACGATCGGCGACATGGTGGAGGGCGGGCTGCGCAACACCGGCTTCGAGGAGGTCGGGCTGCTGTCGCTGTCCTCGGCCGACCACAGCGAGATCGGCGACGTCGCCAAGGGACTGGCCGACCGGTACGACGGCACCAACACCTCCCTCTCCCTGCCCTCCACGCGCGTCGACGCGTTCAACGTGACCCTGGCCAACGAGCTGTCCCGCAACGGTCGCCGGTCGGGCCTCACGTTCGCCCCGGAGGGCGGCACCGAACGGATGCGGCGGGTCATCAACAAGATGGTCTCCGAGGACGACCTGATCGACACCGTCGCCACCGCCTATTCCCATGGATGGCGGCAGGTGAAGCTGTACTTCATGTGCGGGCTCCCGACCGAGACCGACGAGGACGTGGTCGCGATCGGCCAGCTCGCCCGACGGGTCATCGAGACCGGCCGCAGGGTCTCCGGGCGCCACGACATCCGCTGCACCGTCTCGATCGGCGGGTTCGTGCCGAAACCGCACACGCCGTTCCAGTGGGCCGCCCAGCTCGACCACGAGACCACCGACGCCCGGCTGCAGAAGCTGCGCGACGACGTACGCCGCGACAAGCAGTTCGGCCGTGCCATCGGCTTCCGGTACCACGACGGCCGACCGGGCATCGTCGAGGGCCTGCTGTCCCGCGGCGACCGGCGCGTCGGCCGCGTGATCGAGGAGGTCTGGCGCGACGGCGGCCGGTTCGACGGCTGGAGCGAGCACTTCTCGTTCGACCGGTGGATGGCCGCGTGCGAGCGCGGGTTCACCGGGACACCGGTCGACGTCGGCTGGTTCACTACCCGGGAGCGGGAGTACGCCGAGGTGCTGCCGTGGGACCACCTGGACTCCGGCCTGGACCGGGAGTGGTTGTGGAAGGACTGGCAGGACTCGATCAACGAGGTCGCTGTGGATGACTGCCGGTGGACGCCGTGCTACGACTGCGGGGTCTGCCCCGGGATGGACACCGAGATCCAGGTGGGCCCGAGCGGACAGAAGCTGCTGCCGCTCTCGGTCATCTGACCCTGCA
>CAYLOC010000034.1:1273-4915 GCA_964385195.1 uncultured Nocardioidaceae bacterium | reverse complement strand
CCCCTGGCTGCGGTTGCCTTGTAGACGGGGCAAACGCGCCGTTGACAAGGCAAACGTGCGTTGCACAGGGTGCCTCTGCCTTGTACGCCGAGGCGTAGCGACGTTAGTGCCCGCCGCCCTTACGCCGCTCCAGCGAACGACGGATCCGGTCCTCCGGCTGGCCGAGCAGCTTCGCCAGCAGCGGCACCCGGTAGTAGAACGCCACCGCGACGACGGCGAGGATCAGAAGAATCCACCACATGGCTATGAGTGTACCGGGTGCGGCGTGCCCACACCGGGAACCTGGTCCTCGAAGAAGCGCGGCCGCGTCACCAGCAGGCCGCACACGAGCTGTGGTGCCAGCATCACCAGCAAGAACAGCAGCGGCACGGTCCAGCCGCCGGTCCCGCCGTACAACGCCCCCATCAGGACGGGCCCGGCCGCGGCGAGCAGGTAGCCGATGCTCTGGGTGAAGCCGGACAGGGCGGCGGTGCCGTCGCTGGTGCGTGCACGCAGCCCGATCAGCGCCAGCACCAGCGGGAACATGCCGGTACCGGTGCCGACCAGGACCGCGAACAGCCACGGCGCCGCATCCGGACTGGTCAGCAGGCCGACGTACCCGATGACGTAGCTGACGGTGAGCGCGATCACGATGCCGCCGGGGTTACGGACCCGGGCGGCCAGCGCAGGGAGAAGGAACGAGATCGGGATGCTGGTCGCCGTGGCCGTGGCCAGCAGGGCGCCGGCGGTAGCGGCCGAGAACCCCGCGTCGCGGTAGATCTGCGGCAGCCAGCCGAACACGGAGTAGGCCTGGAGGGACTGCATCCCGAAGAAGCCCGCCATCAGCCACGCCAGCGGTGACCGGACCGTGGTCGAGAGCCGGAACCCCCGATGCCCGGACTCCTCGGCCGGTCGTACGTCGTGGCGGAGCAGTGCCAGCCACGGCACCGCTGCGATCAGCGCCAGCAGAGCCCACGACGCAAGGCCCCCTTGCCAGGAGCCGGTGGCGTGCGCGATCGGGACGGTCAGCCCGGACCCGGCGCTGAGCCCCACCGCCAGCGCGGTGGTATACACGCCGGTGACGACACCGACATGCTCGGGGAAGTGCCGTTTGACCAGCGACGGCAGCAACACGTTCGCGGTCGCCATCCCTGCCAGCGCGGGAATCGTCAACGCGATGAACGGGCCCGCGTGGCTCACCTCGACCCGTGCCACGAGCCCGCCGGCGCACAGCAGCAGGGCGATGAACATCACCCGGTGCACACCCAACCGCCGGGCCAGCCAGGGCGCCAGCACGCCGAAACCGGCGAAACACAGCACCGGCAACGTGGTCACGACGCCTGCGATCGTGGGTCCCATCGACAGGCCCTGCTGGAGCTCGTCGATCAGAGGTCCGACGCTGACCGCGGCGGGGCGGAGATTGAGCGCGAGCACCACCAGCCCGACGAGGACGAGGACCTGTTGACGACGGTGGGCGGGCACAGTCGCCCATTGTCCCCGTCGCCGTACCCCGGGGGCGAATCGCGTCGGTGGAGGCGTCAGTACATCTTCTGGGAGGCTTTGACGCCTTCGTAGTAGGCGCTGGACTCCTTACGCCACAGCAGGACCAGCACGATGACCGCGATGACGACACTGACCAGGTTGATGATGTCGGCACTGGTCGTGGTCTGTTGCGCGCCGGTCAGCCCGATGAGGAAGAAGAGGATGTTCAGCCCTCCGAAGACGGTGGCGACCACTCGGGCCCATCCGCGACCCTGACCGTTCTTCCACGCCATCCACAGCCACAACAAGATGCCGATGATCCCCAGGACCACCACCGACGTCACGGCGATGCTGAACGCAGTGTCCAGATCGTTCTCGGTGAACCCCGGGTTGGAGTTTTGCAGCGAGTCGCGGATGGTGTCCTTGAGGTCGCTCATCGTGGCCAGGCCGGTGATGAGGCCGATGAGGCTCAGCGCAGCGCCGGCGAGCATCAGGTACACCGCGTAGGTGATCGACTGGGGCTTCTCCGGTGTCGGTGGGGGGCCGTATCCTCCGGCTTGCGGCCCTCCGGGAGCCTGGGAGGACGACGGGTACGAGGGGTAGGACGGGTAGGGCTGCCCGCCGTCGCCGGGGCGGTTGGGGTCGCCGGGCGGTGGAGGTACGTCGGACATCAGCAGTCTCCCGTCGTCGCTGTCGTGCAGATGCAGTCCCCTGAGTCTGCCACATGACCGGCTCGCGTCCGGTCAGGCGACGGACGTGCCGCGCGGTAGGGTCAGGAGGCGTGCCCGAGCAACCTGCGCAGCGGCCACCGCCGGTGCAGCGTCTCCGTCTGCGCTACGCCAAACGCGGCCGGATGCGGTTCACCAGCCATCGCGACTTCGGCCGGGCGCTGGAACGCGCCGTCGCCCGGGCGCGGGTACCCGTGGCCTACTCCTCCGGGTTCACCCCGCATCCGCGCATCTCCTACCCCAATGCCGCCCCTACTGGCGCGGAGTCGGAAGCGGAGTACGTGGAGATTGCGGTGACCGAGGAGGTCGACCCCCAACAGGTGCGGTCACGGCTGGATGAGTCCCTCTCCGCCGGCCTGGACATCGTGGATGTGGTGGTCGCCGGTCCCGGTTCCCTCGCTGACCGGCTGGAGGCCGGGCGCTGGCAGATCCGGTTGACCGGGGTGCCGCAGGACCAGGCCGAGCGGGCCGTGCAGCAGTTCCTCGACCGCACGAGTGTGGAGGTGGAGCGACGTACCAAGAAGGGGGTACGCCGGTTCGACTGCCGCGCGGCGGTCCTGGCGTTGGCAGTCTCCGCGGGCGGCCCCGGCACAGGGAATCGGGAAAACCCGCCGCCGTGTGCCATACTGGATGTGGTGGTACGGCAGGAAACACCGACCGTACGACCCGACGACATCCTCGCCGGTCTCCGTGAAGTTGCGGGCCTACGGGCGCCGGAGCCGCCCTTGGTGGCGCGCTTGGCGCAGGGGCCTTGGGACTCCCAGACCGGCTGCGTGGGGGATCCGCTCGCGCCGGATCGCGACGCTGGGCCTGCTGGGTCCGCGACCGCTGAGCAGCCGGGCAGGTCCACACCCGCGTGAGATGACGCCCGAGGGGTGTCGCCGGACATGACCGCAGGCTTGCGTCGCTGCCCGCCTCCCGGCGAGCGGTGGCGATGACCACCCCGCGTGGCGCTCGGCGCCCGGGGTCGAAGGAGCGTATCCATGCGCGAAGACGACAATTCGTCCGCGGAACAATCCGCCGACACAGAAGCAGCGGCCGCGCCACGGCGCAGCCGCCGCCGGGCCGCCAGCCGCCCGGCCGGTCCCCCGGAGGCGGGGGGCACCACGTCCGAAGTCGGGACCGGGTCCGTCCCGCTGTTCCAGGCACCGGACCTGTCCAGCGTTGCTCCGGCACCGGCGCGCACCGCGGAGCCGGAGACCGGCGGAGACGACAGCCAGGGGGAGAGCCACGGCTCGGACGGCGGCAGCAGGCGCCGCCGGTCGCGAGGGGGACGCAGCCGCCGACGCTCCGCCAAGTCGGGCAAGGACGACCATTCCGACAGCTCTTCCGGCACCGAACAGCCAGAATCCTCATCCGCAGACACCACCAAGAAGTCCGAGAAGGACTCTGAGTCCAAGCGCTCGGGGAGCAAACACGAGAGCAAGGACGCGAAGAAGAAGGACGACAAGAA
>CAYLOC010000034.1:0-1173 GCA_964385195.1 uncultured Nocardioidaceae bacterium | reverse complement strand
AAGAAGAAGGACGAGAAGCCGGACAAGTCGCAGAACACCGAGAGCAAGGAGACAGAGAGCAAGGACGGCGACTCCGGTGAGGAGAAGTCCGGTTCCTCACGTCGCAGGCGCCGCCGCCGGCGCAGTGACAACGGCGGCAACGGCGGCAACGGTGACAGCCAGGACAACGGTTCTGACAGCTCCGGCGACATCAGCAGCGTGGACGGCTCCACGCGGATCGAGGCCAAGCGGCAGCGCCGCCGCGAGGGCCGCGCCGCGGGCCGCAAACGCGCTCCGATCCTCAGCGAGTCGGAGTTCCTGGCCCGGCGGGAGTCCGTCGAGCGCGTGATGGCGATCCGGCAGCGTGACCAGACGACCCAGATCGCCGTACTGGAGGACAACGTCCTCGTTGAGCACTACGTCGCGCTGCAGTCCCAGACCTCGATCATCGGCAACGTCTACCTCGGCCGGGTGCAGAACGTGCTGCCCAGCATGGAGGCCGCGTTCATCGACATCGGCAAGGGACGCAACGCGGTGCTGTACGCCGGTGAGGTCAACTGGGACCTCGCCGGGGACTCGAAGTCCCGGCGCATCGAGGATGCCCTCAAGCCGGGGCAGTCGGTGCTGGTGCAGGTCAGCAAGGACCCGGTCGGCCACAAGGGCGCCCGCCTCACCGCCCAGATCAGCCTGCCCGGCCGGTACCTGGTCTACATGCCGGGCGGTGGCAACAGCGGGATCAGCCGCAAGCTCCCCGACACCGAGCGGAACCGGCTGAAGAACCTGCTGAAGGAGATCCTGCCGTCCGACGCCGGGTTCATCATCCGTACGGCGGCCGAGGGCGCCTCCGAGGAGCAGCTCACCCGGGACGTCACCCGGTTGACCGCACGCTGGGAGGACATCGAGAAGAAGCAGAAGTCCGGGCAGGCCCCGAAACTGCTCTACGAAGAGCCCGACACCACGTTGAAGGTGGTCCGGGACCTGTTCACCGAGGACTTCTCCAAGCTCGTGGTCGCCGGCGACGACGCCTGGGACATGGTGGAGGCCTACGTCTCCCACGTCGCCCCCGACCTGCGGGACCGCCTGGAACGCTACGACACCGCACCGACCGCCCCTGCCCCGGTGGAGCCCGGAGCCGAGGATGCCCCCCAGGATGCCAGCACCACCGAGGCGGGCGCCGACACCGGCACTGACAGC
>CAYLOC010000033.1:18637-20692 GCA_964385195.1 uncultured Nocardioidaceae bacterium | reverse complement strand
AGACGGCAGCCCCGGCTCAGGTCAGCAACCGCAGCGACGTCGGGGGAGCCGTGCCGGATGGAGGTAGCTGCCAGCCCTGCGGACCCGGGGTGACCGATCCGAGGACGGAGGTCCGGGATGCCCCGGTGACTCCCGGCAGGGTGCCCGGGATGCCGTGCACGGTCAGGTAGCCCAGCACTGCGAACGCGAACGCCTCCTTGGCCCGGGAGGGCAGGCCGATGGTGTCGGTCGTGCTCACCGTCATCGACCCGCACCGCTCGCGGATGCGTGTCATGAGCGTGGGGTTCAGCGTCCCGCCGCCGGAGACCAGCAGACGCCCCAGGTCATGCTCCTCGCAGGCCTGCGCTACGAGTACCGCGGTGAGCTCGGTCACCGTGGCGACCACGTCGTCGGGCGTGAGGTCGAGGTCCGCGGTGAGCCCGGACAGGTACTCGGCGTGGAAGACCTCCTTCCCGGTGCTCTTCGGTGCCGGCTGCCGGTAGTAGGGGTGGGCGGTCAGCCGGGCGAGCAACTCGGGTTGCACGCGACCCCGTGCCGCCCTCGCGCCGTCCTCGTCGTACGTCGCCGCTCCACCCGAGTAGTGGGAGACGGCGGCGTCGATGAGCGCGTTGGCCGGGCCGAGGTCGTAGGCGACCACGCCGGATGGCGCCGTCGGTGCAGGGACGGTGATGTTCGCGATACCGCCGAGGTTGAGTACGCCGGTTCTTGCGGCCTCCGGCCTTGCGCCCTCGGTCGGCGCCAGGATCAGCAGCGCGTCCAGCAGGGACACCAGCGGTGCCCCCTGGCCCCCGGCAGCGACGTCACGGCTGCGCAGGTCGGTGACAACCGGCAGACCGCAGGCCTGGGCGATCTCTCCCGCCGCGCCCAGCTGCAGTGTCCCCTGGGCGCGTCCGTCCTCCACCCAGTGGAACACGGTCTGGCCGTGGCAGACCGCAAGGTCGGCATGGCCGTCCGCGGCCCGGCGGTGACAGTCGGCGATCGCCGTACCGAAGAGCCGGCCGAGGCGCGTGTCGAGCCGGCAGACGGCATCGACCGTCGTCGGTTGCGGTGGGAGGAGCGCGGAGATGTCCCGTCGCAGGTGGGCAGGGATGGCAGTCGTTACCTGGCCGAGGATGTGGGCAGTGAGCACTCCCGCACGCAACGAGAGGTCGGTGGCGACGGCGTCCACCGCGTCGTACGACGTGCCGCTCATACACCCGATGACGCGCATGTCCATCGTTGTGGTCGATCACCCCTTGTGGACGGGCTCGGCGGGGTGGGCTGTGTCATCGGAGGGGGGCGACGGCGCTTTCCAGAACCATCGGAGCGCGACGGCAAGGAACGCCAGCAGTGTCACCAGGTCTGCGGTGACCATCGAGTGGTTCCTGGTGATCGGGATCAGGATCGGGCCCTCGAAATCCTTGTCCAGCGACAACCAGGCGAGTCCGAGCAGCAGCACCGCCACTTGGGTGGCCGGCCCGGCGCCGCGCCAGACGCGGTAGATCAACAGCGCGAGGGCGCAGAGCAGGGGAAGACCCTCAGTCAAGAAGGGGACCACGGCGACCATCCTAGGCGTCGGCGAGCCATAGAATGGCGGTATGTCGGTGCACCTGGAGCAGTGGTCGGTCGGATGGCTCCGGGTACTTCCGGGCGTGGTGATCGGCACTGGGTGCGTGGTCGCCGGGGGAGCACTCTCTGCCGCCACGGCAGCGGCGCCGTCCGAGGCGGGCGCGTGGGCAGCGGCCTACCTGGTTCTGGTCTGCGGCGTCGCTCAGGTAGGGCTGGCACTGTGCCAGCAGGCGCTTGCACCGGTGCCGCTGAGCCGCCGGTACCTCGCCACGGAGTTCCTCGTGTGGAACCTCGGCAACGCCGGAGTGCTGGTAGGCAATCTCGCCGGACTGACCTGGCTGCTGGACGTCGGGTCGGCACTGCTCGTGGTGGCGCTGGCGCTCTTCCTGGTCGGCGTACGAGGTCACGCGCAGCACCACGCGGCGCTGCTGTGGGGGTTCCGCGTCCTGGTGGCGATCCTGCTGGTCAGCATTCCTATCGGCACCGTCCTCGGGCACGCCTGACCGC
>CAYLOC010000033.1:3293-18537 GCA_964385195.1 uncultured Nocardioidaceae bacterium | reverse complement strand
CGCACCATCAAATGGCCCGTTCGGGTCATTGCCACCGCATGGTCCCCGCTCAACTCTGACATTCGGGGGGAGTTTCCAGGTTCCCGGATGGAGGAAGACCGTGCAGCAGTGGAGGACGAGTAAGGGCACCAAGTCACTTGTGGGAGCGGCCGGAGCGGTCGTCTGTCTGGGGATGGCGGTCGCGCCCGCCGGCGCGATGACGCCGGCCCCCAGCACGCACGGGCACTCGACCGCCAGCACCTCCAGTCCGCCCGGCTCGGGCTATCGGGTCGTGGCAAGCGGCCTGGACAACCCCAGACAGCTCAGCTTCGCCCGCAACGGAGACCTGTACGTCGCGGAGTCCGGCCATGGCGGGAACGGCCCGTGCATCCCGGACCCGGACACCCAGGGAGTGGACTCGTGCTTCGGCCTCACCGGGGCCATCACCCGCATCCACCATGGGCGCAAGCACCAGGTCGTGTCCGGACTGCCGTCCCTCGCACCGCAGGTCCCCACGTCGAACGGCCAGTTGCCGCCGGGGGCAGAGGCGGCCGGGCCGTCCGATGTCATCGTGACCCACCACAACGACATCGCGTTCACGGTTGGCTTCGGCAGTAACCCGGTGAACCGTTTCAAGTTCTCCGCCGTCTCCGACGTCGGGCACCTGCTGGGGACCGTGGATACCGCCCACGTCAGCCCCTCGTGGTGGCCGTGGCGTCATCGGAGCGCTTTACCACAGTTGGCAGGCGACATCGCCGCATTCGAGTACGTCAACAACCCAGTTCCCCCGGGAGACGTGCCCGACTCGAACGCCAACGCAGTGGTTCGCGACGGTGGTGACTACATCGTCGCTGACGCCGGCGGCAACGACCTCCTCCGGGTTGACCGGACCGGGACGGTGAGTCTCATCACGACATTCCCGAGCGCCGAGGGCTGTGTGGCTCCTGGCCCACCGCCCCAACCGGTGGTGTCGGGACAGGCGGTGCCGACCTCGGTGGTGCGCGGACCCCACGGCGCCTACTACGTCAGTGAGCTCACCGGATTCCCGTTCTGCGAGGGCAGCGCGGTCATCTGGAAGGTCAAGAACGGTCACGCCAGCGTCTATGCCTCCGGTCTGACCAACGTCACCGACCTGGCCTTCGACCGCCACGGCACCCTGTACGCGGTGGAGATCGCCCAGCACGGGCTCACCCAGGGACCGATCGGGGCGGTGGTGCGGATCCCGCGAGGCGGCGGAGACCACTTCGAGGTGATCGCCGGCGGTCTGATGGCGCCGTACGGTATCGCGTTGCGGCGCGGCCACGCCTACGTCACCGTCGGATCGATCCTGCCCTCCTCAGCCGGCGGAGGAAAGGTCATCTGTATTCCGCTGCGGCGCTCCTAGGCCGACGTTGCGGCGGTCACCCGTACGGGAGGAGCTCAGAGGCCGATCGCGGTAAGGAACGACAGCAGCGTGGTCAGGCCGGCCAGGGTGGCGTGACCGAGGATCAGCCGTCGGGGGAAGTTCTGCTCGGGGGGTTCCGCTGGGGGCTGGCTCGCGCCGCCGGCCCCCACGCGCTGCGGGACCGGGCGGTGAGTGGCGTCCGCTTCCATGGTCACGCCGACCAGCAACTGCACGAGCAGGATCAAGAACCCGATCCAGGCGAGGTTGCCGAACTCGAACCCGAGCACCAGCAGGATCCAGATGACCAGGCCGCCGAGGCCGATGCCGACGTGGCCGATCATCAACGGTGGGTGGATGCGGCTGGTTCGCCGCATGCCGCCGCCGCGCACCCAGATGCTGAACAGCGTGAGCCCGCCCAGGCTGGTGATGATCCACGCGATGAGGGTCGCAATGGCCATTGCTGCTCCTTCACTGGCTCCGGTGGACGGGGTTCTTGCAGCCATTATGTCGGTTCCTGCTCCGGCTTCGACACCTCCCCACTCTCCGGTGTGGCGCACCCACGGCGCGCCGTGCCGTGGATAGGGTGGCGTGTGTTCTATGTCACTAGTAGTGTCGCGGTGGGCTGCTAGTCCCCACAGCGGATCTTTGACGGAAGGGATGGGCGATGGCTGCGACGAACCCATGGTCTCGGAGGGAGTTTCTCGGGGCATCGGGACTGACGCTGGCGGCGTTGGCCCTGGGCGGATGCGCGAGCGAGTCCGGCGGAACCAGCAGTGGACCCTCGGAGAAGGATGCGCCGGAGATGACGTTCACCGAGCCGTCCACCAAGCTCTCCGGTGAACTCAGCATCTTGTTGTGGAGCCACTTCGTGCCCAGCACCGACACCTGGTTCGACAAGATGGCCAAGGACTGGGGCGACAAGGTCGGTGTCAAGGTGCGCGTCGACCACATCAGTGTCGCGGACGTTCCGGCGCGGATCGCCTCGGACATCCAGGCCGGGCAGGGACACGACCTGATGCAGTACATCGCCACGTTGTCCCAGTTCGAACCCAGTGTCATCGACATGACCGACGTGACCGAGGAAGCGAACAAGAAGTACGGCAAGCAGCTGGAGATCTGCAAGCAGTCCAGCTACAACCCCAACACCAACAAGTTCTACGCCTACGCCCCCGGCTGGGTGCCCGACCCCGGCGACTACCGCAAGAGCCTCTGGAAGCCTGCCGGCTTCGCCGACGGACCGTCGACGTGGCAGGACCTGCTCGACGGGGGCGCAAAGATCAAGAAGGACAAGAAGGTCCAGCTGGGCCTGGGGATGTCGCAGGAGATCGACTCGAACATGTGCGGCCACGCGCTGCTGTGGTCCTTCGGCGGCTCGGTGCAAGACGCCAACGAGAAGGTGGTGCTGAACTCGCCGGAGACGATCGAGGCGGTGAAGTTCATGCAGAAACTGTTCAAACAGGCGATGACCCCGGAGGTGTTCTCCTGGACCGCTGCCAGCAACAACCAGGGCCTGATCGCCGGCGAGCTCAGTTATATCCTCAACTCGATCTCGGCCTGGCGCACCGCACAGGGGCAGAAGCCGAAGATCGCCAAGGACGTGTTCTTCACCAAGGCGCTGAAGGGGCCGAAGGCGGCGCTCGCCGCGCAGCACGTCATGTACAACTGGGTGGTGCCGAAGTACTCCAAGAACGCCGACGCAGCCAAGGAGTTCCTGCTGCACTACACCGCCAACTTCGCCTCCGACACCTACTACTCCAAGCTCTACGACTTCCCGTCCTGGCCGAAGCTGAGCCCCAAGCTGGGTGACTGGCTGAAGGACGACCCGTTCGGAGCACAGCCCTCCGACAAGCTGGCGTTCCTGGGCGATGTCAACACCGCGGCGGAGTGGAGCACCAGCATCGGCCACCCCGGTCCGTCCAGCCCGGCGATCGGTGAGGTGCTGGGCACCTACGTGATCCCGAACATGTACGCTCGGGCCGCGAAGGGGGAGATGAGTCCGGAGGCGTCGGTCAAACGCGCGCACCAGCAAACAGAGAAGATCTTCGCCAAATGGCGCAAGAAGGGCCTGGTCGGCGGCTAGGTCGGCTCCCGACCCTCACGAGCGCGAGGGGCCAGCGTGGCCCCTCGCGATATGTCCTGCGATGACAACGGATAAGGAGGGGCCGTGGCGGTTCCCGTCGAGGTCCGCGACCTGACCAAGGTCTACCCGGGCGGCAAGGTGCCCGCGGTCGACAACGTCACCCTCGCCACCGAGCCCGGTGAGTACCTGGTATTGCTGGGCCCTTCCGGCTGTGGCAAGACCACTCTCCTGCGCACGATCGCGGGGCTGGAGCATCCCACCTCAGGAGACATCCGGATCGGGAACGCAGTCGTGAACGGGCTGCCGCCGCGTGCCCGCAAGATCGCGATGGTCTTCCAAAGCTACGCGCTGTACCCGCACAAGTCCGTGCGTGCCAACATCGAGTTCCCACTCAAGGCCGAAGGGGTCGCGAAGGACAAGCGTGGCGAGCAAGGAAAGTGGGCCGCGGAGCTGCTCGGCCTGAGCCACCTCCTGGACCGCAAGCCGCGCCAGCTCTCCGGCGGTGAGCGGCAGCGGGTCGCCCTGGCCCGGGCCATGGTCCGCCAGCCGCAGGTCTTCCTGCTCGACGAGCCGCTGTCCAACCTCGACGCGAAACTACGCACGTCCGCACGCGATGAGCTGAAGGACTTCCAGGCGCGGGTCGGCACCACCACCATCTACGTCACCCACGACCAGGTGGAGGCCATGGGCCTCGGCGACCGGATCGCCGTACTCAATGCCGGCACCGTCCGCCAGATCGGCGTTCCCGCCGAGGTGTACGACGACCCCGCGGACACGTTCGTCGCGACGTTCATCGGATCCCCGCCGATGAACCTGGTCTCCCGCGGGGACACGCTGGTGGGGTTCCGCCCCGAGCATCTCCTGCCGCCGGGGTTCGTCAGCGGGGAACGGCTTACCCTGCCGGTCCGGGTCGAGCGGGTGGAGTACCTCTCCGGTGACCACCACGTGCACGGAATGGTCACCGCTGTGGGCGACCAAACCGATGAGTCCAAGGTGATTGCGCGGCTGCCGGCCACCGTGGCCAGCACGGTCGCGGCGGGGCAGACGGCGAAGTTCGAGGTGGCGGTGGACAACCTGCGGTACTTCGACGCCGACAGCGGGCTGCGCACGCAGGCAGTGCGGCTTGAGGAGATCCATGCCTGAGGCGCTGACCCAGGACACCGCTGCCACGGTTCCCGGGCGGACCGGTGAGGAGAAGCCGCGGCTGCCGCTGTCGGATCGGGAAGGGTTCTTGTCGTGGATCTTCCTGGTGCCGACCGTGGTCTACATCGTCGCGCTCGTCGGCATCCCGTTCTTCCTCGCGATCGGCTACGCGTTCAGCGACGTCACCGCCGGTGACCCGTCGTTCGACTGGGCGGGGTTCACCAACTTCCGGCGCGCCTTCGACGACCCGGTGTTCTGGGAGTCGCTGAAGAACACGATGGTGTTCACCGGAATCTCGATGCTGTTCATCGTGCTGTTCGGCAAGATCCTCGCCAACGTGCTCGTGGCGAACTTCCGGGGCAAGTGGATCATCCGCTTCCTGGTCCTGCTGCCCTGGACGACACCGGTGGCGCTGTCCTCGGTGTCCTGGCTGTGGCTGCTGGACTCGGTGTACAGCCCGATCGACTGGGTGCTGCGGGCCGTGGGGCTGATCGACGGCCACATGTACTACCTGGGCCGGCCGGTCCTCGCGATGGGATCGGTGATCGCGGTCCACGTCTGGCGGCTGGTCCCGCTCGCGGCAATCATCATGATGGTCGGGCTGCTGTCGATCCCCAAGGACCTGGACGAGGCCGCGCGGATCGACGGGGCCGGGTACTGGCGCCGGATGATGGAGGTGACGATCCCGCTTACCGCTCCGTTGATCGCGGTCGCCGCCCTGTTCGGCGCCATCTTCACCTTCACCGACATGGCGGTGGTCAACGTCCTCACCCGGGGTGGCCCGACGAACTCCACGCAGGTGCTGGCGAGCTGGTCCTACACCGTCGGCATCGGTGGAGGAGACATCGGCCAAGGCGCGGCGATCGCGTTGTTCCTGTTCCCGCTGCTGCTGATCTCCGCAGTGCTGATCCTGCGTGCCGTCCGGCGGATGGAGACGCTATGACCGCCGAGACGGCGACGAAGCCGATCCTGGACACCAACGCCGCCGAGCAGCTCCGGCGTCGCTACGCCCGCCGGTACGTCGCGGGGCGGGCGACGCTCTACGCGCTGGCGGTGATCTCCGCGATCGCGTGCGCGCTGCCGTTCCTCTGGAGCACGATCTCGGCGCTGAAGCTGAACAAGGACCTGTACACGGTCGGCAACAACCCGTTCATCTTCAACAGCCCGCCGACGTTCGACCATGTCTCCTACCTGTTCACCAACACCCACTTCCTGACGTTCGTGTGGAACACGCTCTGGGTGGGCCTGCTGGTCGTGTTGATCACGCTGATCATGGGTCTGCCGGCGGCGTACTCGATCGCCCGGTTCGACACGCGGTGGGGAACACCGCTGGGGATCGGGATCTTCTTCGTCTACCTGATCCCGCCCAGCCTGCTGTTCCTGTCGCTGTCCCGGATCGTCGCCTGGATCGGGCTGCAGGACTCCACCTGGTCGCTGGTTGTGGTGTATCCGACGATCACCGTGCCGGTGTCCACCTGGCTGCTGATCGGGTTCCTCAAGGCGTTACCCCGCGACATCGAGGAACAGGCGATGGTCGACGGCTACAGCCGGTTCGGAGCGATGTGCCGCACGGTGCTGCCGTTGATGATCCCCGGCATCGTCGCCGTCGTGGTGTTCGCGTTCACCCTGTGTGCCAGCGAGTTCATCTACGCGCTGGCGTTCATCTCGCCGAACGCACACAAAGTGCTCAGTACCGGCGTACCGACGGCCCTGATCCGCGGTGACGTGTACTTCTGGCAGTCGCTGCAGGCCGCGGCGATCCTCGTCGCGGTGCCGCTGGCGTTCGTGTTCAACCTGTTCCTCTCGCGGCTCGTCTCCGGGTTCACCATGGGGGCGGTGAAGGGCTGACCGGCCGGCCGTGCGGCCCGGTCGCTCATCCCCTTTGCAGTCCGCATCCGGCGGCGTAACATCGGGATCAGATATATTTCGTTCCCCCTCCGGACTCCCCGCCGGAGAGCCCGAAGGGCGAGAGAGGGGAGTGACGATGTCTACAGCGGAAGCAACTGGAGCGGCCGCAGCCCCCGGGGAGCACCGACCCGCCGAGCCACCGAAGAACCCCATCGCTGACCCGATTCCCATCGGAATCGCCGGCTTCGGCATGACGACGTTCGTGTTGTCGTGCCTGAACTCCGGGTTCTTCGGCGGTGCGGAGGCCGTCCCGATGGTGCTCGGCCTGGCCATCTTCTACGGAGGGCTCGTGCAGCTGATCGCCGGGATCTGGGCGTTCGCCCGCGGCGAGACGTTTGTGGCGGCCGCGTTCTGCTCCTACGGCGGCGGGTTCTGGCTGTCGTACTTCTTCCTGGTCTACTTCATCGCGCCGGGCCTGGATCCGTCGATCGCCGGAGACGCCGTCGGGCTGTATCTGCTGTCCTGGGCGATCTTCACGTTCTACATGACGATCGCCGCGCTGCGCACGAACATGGCGGTGGTGGTCGTCTTCGTCACGCTGACCGCCACGTATGTCCTGCTCACCCTTTCCGAGCTCGGCATCGCCGCCACCACGTTGGGGCACATCGGCGGGTACGTCGGGATCACCTGTGCGGTCGCCGCCTGGTACGTCGCGTTCGCGCACGTCACCGCCTCCACATTCGGAAAGGAGCTTGCCCCGACCTATCCACTGACGTAGGGGGGCAGCCATAATCGAGAAAGAGTCACGTAACGACATACTGAGGAGGGCGCGATGGCTGAGGCCACGCAGAACATCGACGCATTGATGGCGGAGGAGCGCCGGTACCCACCGGACCCGGAGTTCACTGCACAGGCCAACGCCCAGCCCGGGTTCTACGACCAAGACCCGGACGAGTTCTGGGAGAAGCAGGGCCGGGAGCGGGTCAGCTGGTATACCGCGTTCTCCACGCTGAAGGAGTGGGACCGGCCCTACGCCAAGTGGTACCTCGGCGGGAAGCTCAACATCTGCTACAACTGCGTGGACCGGCACGTCGAGAACGGCCTGGGTGACAAGGTCGCCTACTACTGGGAGGGCGAGCCGGCCGACGACCGGCTGACCATCACCTACGCCGACCTGCAACACCGGGTGGTGAAGGCCGCCAACGCCTTCACCAGTCTGGGGATCACGAAGGGCACGAAGGTCGGCGTCTACATGGGCATGATCCCGGAGGCGCCGGTCACCCTGCTCGCGCTGGCACGCATCGGCGCTCCGTTCACGTTCGTGTTCGGCGGGTTCAGCGCGGACTCCCTCGGTGGCCGGATGGTCGACATGGAGTGCGAGTACCTCATCACCCAAGACGCCGCCAACCGCCGCGGGAAGCCGTCGCCGTTGAAGCCGATTGCGGACGAGGCGATGTCCAAGGCGCCCACGGTCAAGACCTGCCTGGTGGTCCGGCGTACCGGCACCGACGTGGACATGACCGACGGGCGGGACCACTGGTGGCATGACGTCGTCGACTCCCAGAGCGACGACCCGGCCTCGTGCCCGTGTGCGGAGATGGACTCCGAGGACATGTTCTTCCTCATGTACTCCTCCGGCACGACCGGGAAGCCGAAGGGAATCGTGCACACCACCGCGGGCTATCTGGTGGGGACCGCGACCACGCACTACTACGTGTTCGACATCAAGCCGGAGAGCGTGTACTGGTGCGCCGCGGACATCGGGTGGATCACCGGCCACAGCTACATCGTGTTCGGACCGCTGTGCAACGCCACCACGTCGGTGATGTACGAGGGCACGCCGGACACCCCGGACAAGGACCGGTGGTGGGACATCATCGAGCGGTACAAGGTCACCGTGCTCTACACCGCCCCGACCTCGATCCGGACCCACATGAAGTGGGGGACCGAGTACGCCGAGCGGCACGACCTGTCATCGCTGAAGGTCATCGGGTCGGTCGGAGAACCGATCAACCCCGAGGCGTGGGTGTGGTACCGCGACCACATCGGTGGCGGCAAGACCCCGGTCGTCGACACGTGGTGGCAGACCGAGAACGGCATGATCCTGGTGACCCCGCTCCCGGGGCTGACCACGTTGAAGCCGGGCTCGGCAACGAAGCCGTTCATCGGCGTCGACGCTGCGGTGTACGACGAGGAGGGCAAGGAGATCCCCGCGGGCAGCGGCGCCGGCTACATGGTGGTGAAGAGCCCGTGGCCGGCGATGTTCCGGGGGCTCTACCACGATGACGAGCGGTTCAAGGAGACCTACTGGACCCGGTTCTCCGATGCCTATCTCGCCGGCGACGGCGCCCGGGTGGACGAGGACGGCGACTTCTGGCTGATGGGCCGGATCGACGACGTCATGAACGTCTCCGGGCACCGGCTGTCCACGATCGAGGTGGAAAGCGCCCTGGTCGACCATCCCGATGTGGCGCAGGCCGCCGTCGTCAGTCGGTCGGACGCCACCACCGGACAGGCCATCGTCGCGTACGTGACGCTGAAGGGGCACGTCGAGGGCTCCACGGCGAAGCTGTCGGAGCTGCGGGACCATGTCGGGAAGGTGATCGGGCCGATCGCCAAACCCGCGAACATCGTGTTCACCCCGGAGCTGCCGATGACCCGCTCGGGCAAGATCATGCGGCGGCTGCTGAAGGACGTCGCGGAGAACCGGGCCCTGGGCGACACCACCACGCTGGCGGACCCGAACGTGGTCAACGAGATCAAGGCCCGCGCCGAGGCGGAGGCGGGCACGGAGGAGTAACCACCCTCCTTCGCAACCGGCGAGGGGTGTGGGACAGCAGGCGTCGCACCGTTACAGTAGGCCGCATGGGTAGCCGGGTGACGAGTCTGCGGCGGCGATGACCGCTGCCCACATCGCTGCCCTGGTCGTCTTCGCCGTCGCCTACCTGCTGATCGCCACCGAGCGGATCCACCGGGTCGCGGCCGCGCTCGGCGGCGCCGGGGTGATGCTGGCGCTGGGTCTCACCAACGGCGAGACCGCGTTCTTCTCCAGCAACGCGGGCATCGACTGGAACGTCATCTTCCTGCTGCTGGGGATGATGGTGATCGTCGGCATCATCAAGCAGACGGGTGTCTTCGAGTACCTCGCGATCATCGCGGTCAAACGCTCCCGAGGCCGACCGTTCGTGCTGATGGCCGCGCTCGTCATCCTCACCGCGGTCGCATCCGCCGGGCTGGACAACGTCACCGCCGTGCTGCTGATCGCACCGGTCACGTTCTCGGTCTGTGAACGACTCGGGCTGCCGGTAGCGCCGTACCTCATCGCGGAGGTGATGGCGTCGAACATCGGGGGAACCGCGACCCTGATCGGCGACCCGCCGAACATCATCATCGGCAGCCGCGCTGGCCTGTCGTTCAACGACTTCCTCGTCCACCTGGCACCGTTCGTCGTCATCTTGCTGGTGGTGTTCGTCGGTCTCACCCGGGTCATGTTCAAACGCGCCTTCGTCGGGGACCCGGACCGGCTCGCCGACGCGATGCGCATGTCCGAACGCGGAGCGCTGCGGGACCCCAGACTTCTGGTCAAGTGCCTGGTGGTCCTGGCCCTGGTTCTGATCGGGTTCGTCCTCCACCCCCTGCTGGGGTTCCTTCCGTCGGTCGTGGCCCTCCTGGGCGCGGGGCTGTTGCTCGCGATCTCGCGTGTCTCGGCGCACCAGGCCGCGGCGGAGGTGGAGTGGGAGACCCTGGTCTTCTTCATGGGGTTGTTCGTGATGGTCGGCGCCCTCATCGAATCCGGCGCGATCGGCGAGTTCGCGGACTTCCTCGCCGAGGCCACCGGGGGGCATCTCTGGCCGGCGACGGTGATCTTGTTGCTGGTGTCGATGCTGCTCTCGGGGATCATCGACAACATCCCGTACGTCGCGACCATGGCCCCGGTCGTTGGCCAGCTCGTGCAGCAGGAGCCGAGCGGGCACGCCCAGGTGCTGTGGTGGGCGCTCGCCCTGGGTGCCGACCTCGGCGGCAACCTCACCGCCGTCGGGGCGAGCGCCAACGTCGTCGTTCTCGGTCTGTCGCAGCGCGAGGGACAGCCGATCACGTTCTGGCAGTTCACCCGCTACGGCATCGTGGTCACGGTGGTCTCCGCCGCGCTGGCCGTCCCGTACCTGTGGCTGCGCTACTTCGTACTGGCGTGACCCCTGGCGTCTACTGCCGGGCGACCAGGCGCATCGGCACCCGGCACCAGCGGGCCACGGCCGGCACCATGCCGCCCTGCACCACCACCGACACCAGCACCACCACGAACACCATGCCGTAGACCTGGGCCGCGTCGGGGCCCCCGGACGTGAGGATGTAGGTGCCCAGCAGGATGGGTACCGCGCCTTTCAGCCCGGCGAACATCACGAACATCCGCTCCCCGGCGCGCAACCGGATCGGCAGCAGCATCGCGCCCACGAGCACCGGTCGGATCACGACGATCAACAAGGCCGCGATCGCCAGCGCCGGCAGCAGCTCCTCGGGGCGACCCACCTGCCGGAGGTCGACGGTGAGCCCCAGCATGATGAACGCGACGATCTCGGCCAGGCTGGAGAGCGCGGAGAAGAACCGCTCGGTCTCTTCCTTCGCCACCGCCTCGGTGTCCCCGACCACGATGCCGGCCAGGAAGACGGCGAGGAACCCGGACCCGTGCAGCAGCGACGCCACGCCGAAGATGAGGCCGGCCGCCGCGAGCGTGCGCAGCGGGTACAGCGCCCGGCTCGTCAACGGCAGGTGCCGCATCAGCTGCCGCAGCCCGTACCCCCCGGCCAGGCCCACCACCCCACCGACCACCATCTGGAGCACGAACGTACCGGTCCCGCTCCACACCGCATCCCATCCGCCACCGGTCGCGGCCAGGAGGCTGATCATCAACGCGATGCCGACCGGGTCGTTCGCGCCGGACTCACCCTCGATGATCGTGCCGGTGCGTCCGGTGATCTCGCGCCGCCCGAGAACGGAGAACACCACCGCCGGGTCGGTCGGGGACAGCGCCGTCCCCAGCAGCATCGACGTCACCCAGGAGAACCCCAGCAGCCAATGGGCGCACCCGGCCAGCGCGCCGGCGGTGAGGAAGGTCCCGCCGACGCCGACCCAGGCGATGGCGCCGGTCGCGGTGCGGAACCGCTTCCACCCGATGCCCATCCCGCCGTCGAACAGGATGACCAGCAACGCGAGGGTGACGACGCGCTCGTCCACCTCCAGCGGCAGCGACCGCAAGGTGGGGAACAGGTCGGAGACGACGGCGGCGACGATGAGGAAGACCGCGGGGGCCGGGATCTTGAGCCGTTCGCTGATCCGGTTGGAGAGCACCGCCCCGAGGAGTGCCAGACTCGCCAGGCACACCGTGACGCTGAACGGGTCGACCACCGGCATCCGGACCACCCGATCTTCGCATTCGACAACTTCGATGCCGACCAGGCTTCCCGGCGCTCCGTGAGTACCTTACTCGCTTCCGAGCGGGAACGCCTCCAGTGGTTCATAGCGTGGCCCGCGGCTGTCCCCTCCGCGCAGGTGCGAGCGGACGAGCTCGATGTGGGTGGCGGTCCACCACGGCCCGGTGTAGCCACCGAGTTCGTCGACGACACCGGTGAGGTCCTGGCGCTCCCTCGCCCGGGCCACGGTGAGGTGTGCGTCCTGCTCCTCCCCGGCGAGGCGGCCCCAGCCGGCCAGGTCGCCGTCGAGGCCCATCCACAACACCCGCGCCATCCACTGCTTGCGGGGGAACGTGCCCGCTCCCGACACCCGGAGCCGCAGCGGATGGCTGCGTGCGGCGCGGGCGGCCCATCGGCGTACCTGACGCTCCTCCTCGTGCGGGCCGCAGCGACCGAGGAACTCACACGTGAGGTGCCAGCGCGCCGGCGGCACCCAGCGCAGCTCCGCGTGCGCCCCCCGGATCGCGTCGATGTGCTCGTCGAGGTGCTGCTGCACGTCGACGGGGAGAGGGACGGCGACGAAGAGCCGCTTCGTCTTCGCTGCTACGGACTTCGGCCCGGACTTCCGTCGCGGCACGCGCCGATGCTACTGCGCGCCGGCGACGTAGGACGACAGCTGGTCGCGTTCGAACTCCAGCTCGTCGATCCGGGACTTCACCACGTCGCCGATCGACACCACGCCACACAGGCGGTCACCGTCGAGCACCGGCACGTGCCGGATCCGGTGCTCGGTCATCAACCGCGCCAGCTCGTGCACCTGCTGGTCGGGGGTGGCCGTCTGTACGTCTGCGGTCATGATGTCGGCGACGGGACGGTCCAGTACGCCGATATCCGGCAGCGCGCGTACGACGTCGCGTTCGGACACGATCCCGGCAATCGGATGGTCCGGATCCGTGACGAGCGCCGCACCGATGTTGTGTGTCGCGAGCATCGTCACCAGTTCCCGCACCGTCGCATCGGAGGCGATCGTGACGACCTGCCCGCCCTTGGCCTCGAGAATCTCACTGACCCGCATCATCAGACCCTAACAGAGCCGCGCGCTACTCGTCGTCGTTCGAGGGCTGGTGCCGCTGGCGGTGTGCGGAGAGGTCGTGCACGCTGCCGTGGCCTCCGGTTGCGTCGTCGCCGGGCAGGGTTCCGATGAAGGCGAGGACCTGGTCGTGCAGGCGGCCGTTGGTGGCCACGGCGTTGCTGCCTCCCGGCCCCGGAGTGCCGTCGAGGCTGGTGTAGGTCCCGCCCGCCTCGGACACGATCACCGCCACTGCGGCCATGTCGTGCAGCGCGAGCTCCGGCTCCGCCGCGATGTCCACTCCGCCCTCGGCGACCAGTGTGTAGGACCAGAAGTCACCGAAGCCGCGGGTGCGCCAGCATCGGCGGACCAGCGCCATGATGTCGTCGAGCCGCCCCTGCTCCTCCCACGCCGGGATCGAGGACAGCGACAGGTGGGCATCCTCCAGTGTGGAGACGTCGGAGACGTGGCAGGCGGTCGCGGAGAACAGCGACTTGCCGGTCCAGGCGCCACCGCCCTTGGAGGCCCACCAGCGGCGCCCCAGAGCGGGCGCGGAGACCACCCCGGCAACAACCTCGTCCTCGACCATGAGCCCGATGAGCGTTGCCCAGACCGGCACTCCACGGACGTAGTTCTTGGTGCCGTCGATGGGGTCGATCACCCAACGCCTGGGTCCCCAGCCGGTGGAGCCTTCCTCCTCGCCCAGCACCGCGTCCCTGGGCCGGGCGCGCCCCAGTGTCCGGCGCAGGGCCTCCTCGGTGCTCTTGTCGGCGTCCGACACCGGTGTCAGGTCCGGCTTCTGCATGACGTGCAGGTCCAGGGCGCGGAACCGGTCCATGGTCAGCGCGTCGGCGTCGTCGGCGAGGATGTGCGCGAGGCGCAGATCGTCGGTGAAGTCGGAGGGCATGACTTTCAGGGTAGGTCGTCGGGCGTCGCGGTACCGACAGGCTCGCGGATCAGTGGTCCCTGCTCGCGACCAGCCGGCGGAACGAGGATACGCGTGCTGCGTCCACCGTGCCGTCGTGCGCGGCCGTGTCCAGGGCACACTCCGGCTCGTCCTCACGGTGGGTGCAGCCGCGGGGGCAGCCCTCAGCGGCGGCCGCCGCGAGGTCGGGGAACGCCCGCAGCACGTCCTGCGGTTGCACGTGCGCGAGACCGAAGGAGCGGATCCCGGGGGTGTCGATGACCCACCCGCCGTCGGGCAGCTCCAGGGCCTGCACCGACGTGGAGGTGTGGCGTCCCCGGCCGGTGACGACGTTGACCTCGCCGGTGCTGCGGGTGGTCCCGGGGATGAGCGCGTTGACCAGGGTGGACTTCCCGACCCCGGAGTGCCCGACCAGCACGCTCACCGTGTCCCGCAGCGTGTCCCGCAGCGGGGCGAGGTCGCCGCCGCGTTGCACCACGACCGCGGGGACACCGAGCGGGCGGTAGCGGGCCAGCAGCCCGTCGGGGGAGGCAAGGTCGGACTTGGTCAGGCACAGCACCGGGGTCAGCCCGGCGTCGTAGGCCGCGACGAGGCAGCGGTCGATCAGGCCGGGGCGGGGCGGCGGGTCGGCGATCGCGGTGACGATGACCAGCTGGCCGGCGTTGGCGACGATGACCCGCTCGCTGGTGTCGGTGTCGTCGGCGGTACGCCGGAGTACCGTGCGCCGGGGGAGGACCTCGACGATGCGGGCGAGCGTCCCGTCCTCGCCGGACAGGTCGCCGACGAGGCGGACGGAGTCGCCGACGACGACCCCCTGCTTCCCGAGCGGGCGGGACTTCATCGCGACCACCGGTCGGGGAGAGTCAGCCAGGCGTACGGTGTAGCGGCCGCGGTCGACGAGGACGACGAACCCCGTCGGGGCGTCGTCGTAGGACGGGCGTTGCTTGGTGCGTGGCCGGGTGTGGCGGCGGGGCCGGTCGAACCTGCTGGGGTCGTCGATGTCTCGCCAGTCGCTCACGTCAACATCGCTGTCCAGGCCGCGGCGAAGTCCGGATGGGTCTTGCGGGTGGTGGCGATGTCCTCGACGCCCAGGTCCGGGACCGCCAGTCCCAGGACGGCGGCCGCGTGGGCCATCCGGTGGTCGGCATAGGTGCGGAACGTCGCGGCATGCAGTGGCTGCGGGGTGATGGTCAGGCCGTCGTCGGTGATGTCGACACGGCAACCGCAGCGGGTCAGCTCCTTGGCGAGGGCGGCCAGCCGGTCGGTCTCGTGGCCACGCAGGTGCGCGATCCCGCGCAGGGACGAGGGCCCGTCGGCGACGGCCGCGACCGCCGCCACGACCGGCGTCAGCTCACCGACTTCGTGCAGGTCGAGGTCGACGCCCTGCACCCGACCCTGCACCCGACCC
>CAYLOC010000033.1:0-3193 GCA_964385195.1 uncultured Nocardioidaceae bacterium | reverse complement strand
CCCTGCACCCGACCCTGCACCCGACCCGGGCCCGAGACGGTGAGGCCGTCGGGAGATCGCGCCACGGACGCGCCGAACGCGGAGAGCAGCTGCGGCAGCCGGTCGCCGGGCTGGGTGGAGTGCTCCGGCCACCCGGACACGGTGACCTCGCCGCCGGTGACGACGGCGGCGGCCAGGAACGGTGCGGCGTTGCTCAGATCCGGCTCCACCACGGTGTCGACGGCCCGGATGGCGCCGGGCCGGACCACCCAGCGGTCCGGCTCCTCGTCGGCCACATCGACCCCGTGCTCGCGCAGCATGGCGACCGTCATGGCGATGTGCGGCTGGGACGGGACGGGTTCGCCTTGGTGCTGTACGTCGATGCCCCGGCGGTATCGCGCTCCGCTCAGCAGCAGTCCGGACACGAACTGGCTGGAGGCGGAGGCGTCGATCCTGACCGGGCCTCCGGAGACCGCGCCGTCGGACTCGACCGCGAACGGCAGACCGGTCGGCGTACCGGGCACCGAGGCACCGACGGCACGCAGCGCGTCGATGAGGGGCCCCAGCGGTCGCTGTCGCGCCCGGGGGTCACCGTCGAACCCGACCCGGCCACGGGCGAGCGCCGCGACCGGCGGCACGAACCGCATGACCGTGCCCGCGAGGCCGCAGTCGATGCGCGCGGGACCGTGTAACGCGCCGGGGATCACGTGCGCGTCCCCGTCGCGGACCTCGATCCGGGTGCCCAGCGCCGCCAGCGCCGCGGCCATCAGCTCGGTGTCCCGGGCGAGGAGCGGGCGGTGGATCACGGACGGGCCGTCGGCGAGCGCGGCGAGGACGAGTGCCCGGTTCGTCACCGACTTCGACGGCGGGACGCGGACACGAGCCCGCACCGGCCGGCCGGCGTACGGCGCGGGCCAGACGGCAGGGGACGGCGCGGGAGCGGTCAGCTGGTGAGGTCTCCTGCTCGTTTCCGGGCACGCTTCGCCTGGTTCCGTGCGCGCCAGGCCAGGCTCGGACGGCCCTCGGTGTCGACCGCGGCAAGCAGCAGGCCGCCCATCATCGTGACGTTCTTGGTGAAGTGGATCATCTGGTTCGTCCGATTCCCGGGGTCGTCCTCCTCCCAGAAGCGGTGTCCCCCGAACGTGGTCGGCACCAGCGTGCCGGCCAGGATGCTCGCGGACAGCCGCGGCCACCGGCCGGTGGCCAGGGCGAGGCCTGCGGCCACGTGCACGGCTCCGTTGATCCGCACCAAGGTGGGGTGGTCGAGCTCGAACGGCGCGTTCGCGGCGACCCGGTCCACCATCGGCTTGACGCGGTCCAGCACCGGCTGGGCGCGTTGTGCGGGGCCCTCCGGGTTGCGCAGGGAGTTGTAGCCCCCCACGAGGAACATCGCGGACAGCATCGGGCGCGCGAGCAGTCTGACGAGTGACATGCCCTCATTCTTACCATCCTCGGGTCAGGTATGCGCAGGCATCGCCACCAGGTCGGGTGATCCGGGGTGATGCTGCTCACGGAGACAGCCGGTGCAGGTCGCGTGGGAACAAGGTGACCGCACGGATGTTGTCGGCTCCGACGAGGTGGCTGGTCCAGCGCTCCAGCCCGATGGCGAACCCGCCGTGGGGCGGGATGCCGTGCCGGAACGCGTCGAGGTAGCCGGCGTACGCTGCGGGGTCCAGACCGCGCTCGTGCAGTGCGGCCAGGTAGTCGGCGTACCGGTGCAGACGCTGCGCGCCGCTGACGAGCTCGGTGCCACGGAAGATCAGGTCGAACGACCGCGACCAGTGCGGGTCGGCCGGCTCGGGGTGGCTGTAGAACGCGCGGTGGGCCGTGGGGTAGCCCTCGACGACGACGAAATCGCTGCCGTGGTGCTCGCGCGCCCACCGGCCGAGCGCGCGTTCGTGCGCCGGGGCGAGGTCCGGCTCGTCGTCGGGGGCTCCGACGATGCGCAGTGCGTCGCGGAAGTGCACGAGGGGGAGTTCGTCGGGCACCGTCGGCAGGGTGACGTCGAGGGCTTGTACGGCGCCGGCGGCGTGGCGCTGGACGGCGCTGACCATGCCCGCCACCACGTCGCGGAGGACGGCGATGACGTCGCGGTGGTCGTGGATGAAGCCCAACTCCACGTCGAGGGAGACGTACTCGGCGAGGTGGCGGACGGTGTCGTGCGGCTCGGCACGGAACACCGGGCCGACCTCGTAGACACGCTCGAAGACGCCGACGAGGACCTGCTTGTAGAACTGCGGCGACTGCGCCAGGTACGCCGGTCTCCCGAAGTAGTCGACCTCGAAGACGTTCGCGCCGGACTCGGTCGCGCTCTCGACCAGCTTGGGGCTTTGCACCTCGGTGAACCCGGCCTCGTCGAGGGTGCTGCGGAAGCCGCGCATCGAGGCTGCGGCGATCTGCCACACCGCTTGCCGTTTCGGGTGTCGCCACGTGAGCTGTGCGTGGTCCAGCAGCGTCGGCAGGGTGGTGTTCAGGGTGGGGCGCCACAGCTCGATCGAGGCGGTGTCGGCGGGGTCGGAGAGCGTCTCGATGGTCGGCTCGATCAGCTCGACTCCGCCGGGGGCCTGCGGGTTGGTGCTGGTCACCGCGCGGATGCGGACCGGCGTCTCCTCCGGAATCTGCTCGACCTGGTCGCGGGTCTGCTGGTCGTCGGTCTGCTGGTCCTTCGTTACGACCTGGACCAGACCGGTGCGGTCGCGGACGATGACGAACGTCAGATGCGCGAGGCGGCGCCGCCGGTGGAGCCAGCCGCTGATCGTGACCGGTGTTCCCGGCCGGTCGGCGTACGTCGGCAGGTCGGCGGCCAGGATGCGGCCCTGCGCTGGGGCGGCGCTCCCGTGTGTGTGCGAGCGGGTGTGGGTGGTCATGTTCACCTCCAGTTCTGTTTCCAGGCCCTGGAGGTGTGGGCGATGGGCGACTTCGCGGTGCCACCACACCTTCGTCGGTGGAGGGGTGCGGGTTGCTCCACCGGCCTCGTTGCCGTGTCGGCTCGGGAGTGTCTTCGTCGCCGGGCTGGCACGCCGCCGTCTCAGCTGCCGGTGGCTCTCTGTGCTGCCGTGGCCCGGGAGTACTTGTCTCCGTCGTTGCCGACGCGGCGATTGTACGGTTGCGCTCGCCGGTGGTGTCCAGCGGTTTTCGGTCGTTCCCGGGTCGTGGGCATGCCGGTAAGCCCGGTGGGTGCCGGGCTCAGGCATGTGGGGGAGGGGGCTAGTTC
>CAYLOC010000032.1:0-20830 GCA_964385195.1 uncultured Nocardioidaceae bacterium | reverse complement strand
CGATCCCGTTACGGACTGCAGCACTGCCGACGGTGCAGTCACAGTGCGAGCACTCGGCGCAGTCCGCTGTCGACGCTGTGCATCAGGCTCAGCGGCACCTGCCCGGCCCAGTCGGTGAGGTCGATCTTGTTGAGGGTGACCAGCGCAGTGACGTTGACGACTGAGTCCCTCGGCAGCCCGGTAGTCGAAGCGGGCAAGAACACGTTGCCTGGCATGGTCGCGAGGGCCGTGTTGGACGTGATCACCGCGGTCAGCACGGTAGCCAGCCGGCTGTCGTTGTAGGGCTGGGACTGAATGACCAGCACGGGGCGGCGTTTGGCCGGCCGGCTTCCCGAAGCGGTTCCGAGGTTGGCCCAGTAGATCTCTGCGCGGCGAATCACCACTTGTCGTCTTCGTCGGCGGTGTCCAGCAGGTGATGGCCCGCGGCGACGGCAGCGGCCCCGGCCTCATCCGGCAGGTCGAGGCGTTCGAGGGCGTCGTCGATGCGACCGGTCAGTGACTCCGCGTCCAGCTCCTCTAGGTAGCGCTGGGCGGCTCGTGCGAAGAACTCCGAGCGGCTCATGCCCAGGTCGCCCGCACGTTGGGAGGCACGCTCGTAGGTCTCGTCTGGCATCGAGATGGCGGTCTTCATAGGACCGAGTATAACCAGGTATAACCTCGTGCCCTAGCGGGATCCCGCTACGGGGACGGGCGGGGGTGTCATGAGTCAGCACGCCACCATGCGGGTGTCGGCCAGCTCCACCTCTTCGGACGCAACGACTGCATACCGTCGTAACGGCACCGCGTGGGTCGGCCGCGTACCTGACTCGTTCAGAAACGACCCGTTTTGGACACCTGTGAGTCCCGCTCGCAGCGTCCACAGTCCGACCGTTGTCCCCAGGTGCGGCACTCCGGCCTTGCCGTCAACAGATTCTTTCCGCGCCTGGATCGCCGTCGCCGCCAGAACCAGGCTGCTTGGTGTCAGACACAACCGCCGCACAGCTCGTGCGGCACGACGAGAGGAGTACTCCATGATCCAGCGCATCAGCTCCCGGCTGGCCCGTGCGCACCAGGACGAGGAAGGGATGACCACAGCCGAGTACGCCGTCGGCACCGTGGGTGCCTGCGGGTTCGCCGGCATCCTCGTCAAGCTGCTCACCTCGGAATGGGGCCAGGGCCTCCTGACCGACGTCTTCGACGCGATCTGGGATTTCCTGCCGTTCTGAGTGGGCACGGTGGGTGGGCTTCGCCGCCCACCCACCGCCCGTCCCTTCCGAAAGGAGGATCACATGACCGACCCGCGACCGAGCGACGAGGCGGGACTGACGACCGTGGAGTACGCCGTGGGTGTGGTGGCCGCGTGCGGCTTCGCCGCCGGCCTGATCCGCATCTCGCCGGTGATGTTCCGCATCCTGCAGCGGATCCTGGCAGAGATCGACTCGATGGTGTGGAACGTGCCGACCATCCCCCTCCTGTCATGACGGCCCGGAGCCGAAAGAACCATGGGATGGTGACGGTCGAGGCAGCGGTCATCATGCCGTTGCTCGCCGTGTTCATGCTCGTGCTGGTGTGGCTGCTCTCGTTGGGCATCACCCAGGTGCGGGTCGTCGACGCCGCTCGGGACGGCGCACGCGCGGCCGCCCGCGGCGAGAACGGGCAGACCGCTCAAGAAGCCGCGCGGCAGTCCGCACCTGACGGCGCACAGGTGCGGATCAGCGAACACGGAGACATGGTCACCGTGACGGTGCAGGTGGACGCAGAACCTCCGGGGTGGCTGCTGGTGCCGCTTCCCGGAGTAGGCATCGACGCCACCTCGACGATGGAGGTAGAAGGCAGTGCTCGGGCACAGTGACCCGGTACGGCGCCCTGGCCGGAACGACGCGGGGATGGTGACCGTCTGGGCGGCCGGCCTCGTGACTCTGGGGCTCGTCGTCTTGTGGGCCGGATCGGTGCTTGCGCTGGGGATTGCCCGTCAGCACCAACTTGATGCGGCGGCGGACCTGGCGTCCCTGGCCGGCGCATCCCGGCTGCAGCACGGAGGTGACGCCTGCGCCGCCGCACGCCGTGTCGCACGAGCCAACCACGTCGCCAACGCTGTGTCGTGCACCACCGATGGTGCAGACGTCTTGGTGACCGTCCACGACGTCTTGTCGTTGCCGTTTGACCTGCGGGCGCGGCTGGAGTCGACCGCGCGCGCCGGTCCCGACACCGGACGCTACGGCTCCCGCGCGTCAGACCCTTCGCTGGTCCCGGGCGAGGTCTGGCCGTCCCCGGAGGCGGTGTCGGTAGGGGTCTCGGAGGAAGTAGCCCCTGGCGCGGCGTCCTCGCGCGGGGCGGAGTCGAAGTAGTCATCGGCATCTCGGGTCGGCTCCCGTGGTGCGGCAGGTGCTGGTGCCGGAGGGGTCTCGCGGACCGGCTCCACCCGCTGGGCGCGTGCTCGCAGCTCTCGCATCTCCTTACGCCGGCGGTAGCCCCGGCGTACTCCGCGGAGCAGCAACCATAGGCCGAGCACGGCCACGGTCATCAGCACCAGGCCGGTGAAGTAGAACACCGACACGGTGGTGTTGACCGTGAACCACCACAGGTCGATGGATGCCGCTTGGGTTGCGCGCAGACCGATGCCGACCGACACGACAACAGCCACGACGACAAGCAAGACCCCGAGAACGATCACGGCAGTGCCCTTCTGCTCACAGTGCTATCGGACCTCCCACCGTAATCGGTCGCGGGGCTGCGCGCACCGGCAAGCACGGCCCTGAGCAGGGAGATCGCCCCCGCCTTGTGCAGCGGCTCGTTACCGTTGCCGCACTTGGGGGACTGCACGCAGGAGGGACAGCCGGCCGGGCACTCACAGGCCACCACTGCATCATGGGTCGCCCGGAGCCACTGCTCGGCTACGGCGAAGCCGTGCTCGGCGAACCCCGCGCCACCGGGATGCCCGTCGTAGACGAACACGGTGAGGGCTTCGGTATCGGGGTGGCACACCGTGGACAGGCCACCGATGTCGCCGCGGTCGCACGTGGCGAACAGCGGCAACAGCCCGATCGCCGCGTGCTCGGCCGCGTGCACCGCGCCCGGCAGGTCCCGCGGGTCAATCCCGGTGTCGACGGGCTCCGGCAGTGTCCACCACACCGCTTTGGTGGGGAGGTGCCGTGCCGGGAGGTCCAGCGGTTGCTCGCCGAGGATCGAGCCGTGTCGACGCTTCAGGAACGCCACCACCTGGCTCGAGACCTCCACGGTGCCGAAGGTCAGGGTGGCCCGTCCCCAGACCTGGGTCCGCAGCACCTCGGTGACCGCCAGGTCGGTCACCTCCCGGGCACTGGTGGTGTAACCCGGGTCGACCCGTTCCACCAGGGCTGTTCCGGCCTCGTGGTCGAAGTCGCGGACCAAGTAGGTGTCGGCGAGGTGCACATACACCGCCCCGGTGTGCACCGTCGAGTGCGCCGACGCTGCGTCCACCGTCCCGACCAGGCGCCCCGTGTCGGACTCCACCACCTGCACAGGGGCACCGCCGCTGGATCGGATGTCGGCCAGGTCGGCTGCCCTCCCACGCCCCGCCCAGTACCAGCGGCGGCCACGTCGCCGGAGGTGACCGGTGGCCGCCAGGGAGTCCGCGACCTGTTCGGGTTCGCCTTCAAATGACGCGAGATCCTGCTCACTCAGGGGGAGCTCCTGCGCGGCCGCGCAGAGATGTGGCGCGAGGACGTAGGGGTTGCCCGGGTCGAAGACCGACGCCTCGACCGGTGCGTCCAGCAGGGTGGCCGGATGGTGGACCAAGAACGTGTCCAGCGGGTCGTCGCGGGCGATGAACAGCCCCATGCCGCCCGCCCCGGCCCGCCCCGCGCGTCCGACCTGCTGCCATAACGAGGCGCGGGTCCCCGGATAGCCGACCACGAGCACCGCATCCAACCCGGCAATGTCGATGCCCAGCTCCAGCGCATTCGTGGCCGTGACCGCCAACAGATCCCCACGGCGGAGACGATCCTCCAGCTCCCGCCGGTCCTCGGGCAGATACCCGCCGCGGTAGGGAGCGACCCGGCCCGGCAGCGCCGGGTCGACGTCCTCCAACAGGGCACGGGTGTGACGGCATACGGACTCGGCGGCTCGCCTGCTGCGCACGAACGCCAGCGTCCGGACTCCGTCGGCCACCAGGTCCGCCAGCAGCTCGGCGCACTCGGCGGGTGCCGATCGACGTACGGGCGCCTCGTGTTCGCCCCGCTCACCGGTCAGCGGGGGCTCCCAGAGCCCGAGCACGGTGCTCCCCCGGGGGGCGCCGTCCTCAGTCACCGCGACGGTGTCGACACCGACGAGCCGCCTCGTCGACCGGTCCGGGTACGCCACGGTCGCGGACGCCAGCACCACGGTCGGCTCGGCGTCGTAGTGGGCGGCCACCCTGCGCAGCCGGCGGAGGATCTGCGCGGTATGGGCACCGAACACGCCGCGGTAGTGGTGACACTCGTCGACGACCACGTAGCGCAGCAACGACCAGAACTGCGCCCACCGGGCGTGCTGGGGCAGCATGGTCCGGTGCAGCATGTCGGGGTTGGTCACCACGTAGTTGGCATGTGCGGTCGCCCAGTCCCGCTCCTCGTGGGATGCATCGCCGTCGTAGGCGGACGCTCGCACCGCGGGTACGTCGAGGCGGGCCACCTGCTCCAACTGGTCGCGGGCGAGCGCCTTCGTCGGGGCCAGGTACAGCACGGTGCTCCCGCGCTCCCCCGGACCGTCCACACTCCCCCTGATCGAGGACAGTGCAGGGAGCAGGTAGCACAGCGACTTGCCGGACGCCGTCCCGGTCGCCACCACCGTGTGGGTGCCTCGCCACACCAGGTTCGCCGCTGCTACCTGGTGCGCCCACGGCGCGGACACTCCCCGTGCGGCCAGCGCAGCGACGACGTCGGGATGCGCCCAGTCCGGCCAGTGTGCGGGCCGACCCTCGCGGGGCGCCCGGGTCTCGAGGTGCACCAACCGGCGCTCCCGATCGGCCGGTGTGGCCAGTCGTCGTACCACCATGGCAGGGTCGAACACGACAGTGTGGAGCCCTTCTGTGCTGCTGTCCGTGATGACGCCATCCTGGCACGAGCCGCCGACAGCACAGATGATCTCATTGTGGTGCCCCTGTGCAGAGAGTGATTGAATGGTACGAAGAGATCACGAGGAGCAAGCGATGGACCTATCACTGGAGCACCGACCCGACGGCGACTCCATGGTCATCGAGGTCGGCGGGGAGATCGACGTCTACACCGCGCCGAAGCTCCGGGAGCGGCTCGTCAGCCTGGTCAACCAGGGCAACTACCATCTGATCATCGACCTCGACAAGGTCGACTTCCTCGACTCCACCGGCCTCGGCGTGCTCGTGGGTGCGCTCAAGCGCGTGCGCACCCAGGACGGCTCCTTGCGCCTGGTGTGCAGCCAGGAGCGGCTGCTGAAGATCTTCCGGATCACCGGTCTGGCGAAAGTATTCGCGATCTACGAGACAACTGACTCCGCCGTCCAGGGCTGACTCCCGGACGCCGTGCTCACCCGTGCGACGCGCGCGAGGCGCGGGGTCGATCACTTGCACCCGCATGCCAGGCGCTAGACTCCCGATCTTGTCCGGTGCAGATACCCGTCTGGCCGTTGTCCTGCACCGACGTCCCAGCGCAATCGTGAAAGCAAGACGAGCCCCGGGCTCGGTGGAGGTAAGGAATGCCTGTGGTGAACCTGGCCGCCGACGTCGACCTGTCGTTGTCGGCCGGCAACCTCACGATCGTGATCGTGGTCGCGGTCATTGCCCTGATCGGGCTCGGCATGGCGGCGATGTTCCGCAAGGAGGTCCTGGCCGCGCCCGAGGGCACCGCCAACATGAAGGCGATCGGGCACGCCGTCGAGGAGGGTGCGCAGGCCTACCTCAACCGCCAGCTGAAAACGCTCGGGGTCTTCGCCATCATCGCGTTCGCGATCTTGTTCGTCCTCCCCGGTGACACCTCCGTCCGGATCGGCCGGTCCATCTTCTTCCTGGTCGGCGCGGGCTTTTCCGCGTTCATCGGTTACATGGGGATGTCGCTTGCGGTGAAGGCCAACCAGCGTGTGGCCGCCGCCGCGCAGACCGATGGCCGCGACCCCGCGATGCGGGTGGCATTCCGAACGGGCGGTGCGGTCGGGATGGCGACCGTGGGCCTCGGGCTCCTCGGTGCCGCGCTCGTGGTGCTGATCTACCGCAGCGACGCCCCGTCGGTGCTGGAGGGGTTCGGCTTCGGTGCGGCCATGCTGGCGATGTTCATGCGGGTCGGCGGCGGCATCTTCACCAAGGCGGCCGACGTCGGTGCGGACCTGGTCGGGAAGATCGAGCAGAACATCCCCGAAGACGACCCCCGCAACGCTGCCACCATCGCCGACAACGTCGGCGACAACGTCGGGGACTGTGCCGGAATGGCGGCGGACCTGTTCGAGTCCTACGCGGTCACCCTGGTCGCGGCGTTGATCCTCGGCAAGGTGGCGTTCGGCGAAGAGGGCCTGGTGTTCCCGCTCATCGTTCCGGCGATCGGCGCCATCACGGCCGTCATGGGCGTCTACATCACCCGGCCGCGAGCCAAGGAAGGCGGGTTGACCACGATCAACCGCGCGTTCTACATCTCCGCCGCCGTTTCGGCCGTGCTGTGCCTGATCGCCGCATTCGTCTACCTGCCGGGGAGCTTCTCCGACCTCAGCGGCGTGAGCGACGACATCGCGGCCACCTCCGGTGACCCCCGGGTGATCGCGTTCGTGGCGGTGCTGATCGGGATCGTGCTCGCCGCCGCCATCTTGTCCCTGACCGGGTACTTCACCGGCACCGAGCACCGGCCGACCAAGGACGTCGCCAGGACCTCACTCACCGGGGCAGCGACGGTGATCCTCGCCGGGATCTCCGTCGGCTACGAGTCCGCCGTCTACACGGCGCTGTGCCTCGCGGCGGCGCTGTACGGCGCGTTCCTGCTCGGCGGCGGGTCGGTCACCGTCGCCCTGTTCGCGGTGGCGCTCGCCGGCTGTGGACTGCTGACCACCGTCGGCGTGATCGTGGCTATGGACACCTTCGGGCCGGTCTCGGACAACGCACAGGGCATCGCGGAGATGTCCGGTGAGGTCGACGAGCGCGGCGCACGCATCCTGACCGACCTCGACGCGGTCGGCAACACCACCAAAGCCATCACCAAGGGCATCGCCATCGCCACCGCCGTACTCGCCGCAACGGCGCTGTTCGGCTCCTTCCGCGACGAGATCATCAGCGCCGCCAAGGACCTCACCGGTGTCGGCGAGTTGTCCCAGCACGACCAGTCCGGACTGCTGGGTATCCTCAACGTCGCAGACCCCGCGAACCTCGTCGGGCTGATCATCGGGGCCGCGGTGGTGTTCTTGTTCTCCGGGCTCACCATCAACGCGGTCGGTCGCGCCGCCGGTGCTGTCGTGTTCGAGGTACGCCGACAGTTCCGGGACATCCCCGGCATCATGGAGGGCACCGGCCGGCCGGAGTACGGCAAGGTGGTCGACATCTGCACCCGGGACTCGTTGCGTGAGCTCGCCACCCCCGGCCTGTTGGCGATCATGGCGCCGATCGCGGTCGGGTTCGGCCTCGGAGTCGGCCCCTTGGGCGCCTATCTGGCCGGAGCGATCGCTGCCGGGGTGCTGATGGCGATCTTCCTGGCCAACTCCGGCGGGGCGTGGGACAACGCCAAGAAGCTGGTCGAGGACGGGAACTACGGCGGTAAGGGGTCTGACTCCCACGACGCCACCGTGATCGGCGACACCGTCGGTGACCCGTTCAAGGACACCGCCGGCCCCGCCATCAACCCGCTGATCAAGGTCATGAACCTGGTCTCGCTGCTGATCGCCGGCGCCGTGGTGACGATCACCTACGGCTCCGACGCCCACACCGCCATCCGGATCGTGATCGCGATCGTGGCCGCGTTGATCGTTGCGACTGCCGTCTACCTCTCCAAGCGGCGCCCGGTGGCGCTGGACAGCGGGGAGACGGCGGATACGCCCAGCAGTGGGAGCGACGCCGACGGCGCGGAGGAGCAGGCCACCGTCTGACACTCGCAGCGGTCAGCGGCGGATGCGCCGGGCCAGACGGCGCAACCGCTCCACGGCGGGCCTGGAAGACGGCGCGGCCGGTGGCGGCTTCGGCTCCAGGAGGAGCTCGGCAAGCATGGCCGCCGCCGAGTCGGCGACCTCGGTCTGGTCCGGAGGCTCCACCTTGCCGAAGGCGGCCTTGGCGGGGATCAGGTCCTCCAGCGTTCCGACGACGTCGTAGCCACCCTTCGCCAACTCCGCCCGGATCTCCGCAGCGAGATTCATCACCTTCTTGCGGTCCCGGACCGGCACGACCAGGCGCGGTCCGGGCGTGGCACGGTCGGCGAGCGCGTTGAACCGGTCCTTGACCCGCGCCTCGTAGTCCGGCCACGGAAGGTCCCGCGGAAGCTGCTTGTTGAGCCGTCGCAGCAGTTCGGCGTCGATGCGGTTCAACGAGGAGTTGGAGCGGCGGATGTCGAGATCGAACCCGTCGGCAGGGATCTCCAGCGCGGTACAGAACCGGTCCCACAGGCTCCCCGACGTACCGACCTGCGGCAGGGTCACGATGTGGATGTTCTCGGGTGGGACGGCGGAGGACCAGGCCCGGAGTGAGACCACGGGGTCTTGCAGGTGCCAGAACCCCTGGTTCTCCGTGCGAAGGTGGGCGCTGAGCGTGTGGCCCAGGAACTGCCGGTAGGTGTGCCGACGGCCGTTCTTCAGGGTCTCCTGCCAGACCGCGGGAAGCTGTCGGGCCAGGTCCCGGCTGCCGTAGACCACGTGCACCGTGGCCGGACGCAGCGACTCCACGGCCCGGCGTGCGTCCTCGGCGGAGGCACCCGCGAGGATTTCGTGGGAGAGGACGACCTTCGACGTGGGGGCATCCAACGCCGCTCCGCTGAGCCTGCCCCACATGCCCTTGGCCAGGGGGTTGTCGTAGCCCTTGAACGCGAGCTGGCGGATGTCCAGTGCGGCGTAGAAGTGGTCGACCATGGCGGTGCCGGGGACGGTCACTCCGTGAGCGGCGAGCAGCTCCCGGTTGCGCCACATCGCCGCTTGGAGGTACGTCGTCCCGGTCTTGGGTGCGCCGATGTGCAGGTAAACTGTCGGGACCGGATGTGGCACCCGAACATGGTAGGCGACCGGGGCCAGCGGATGGGGCATCTCGGGCATGGCTGCTACCGTGATGTCAACGTCGTACGGACTCGAGGAACGAACTTGGCCCCCACTACGAAGCCCCCCGCCTCGGAGAGCCTCTCTGGTTTCCGTGTCGTACAGCGCACGATCATGCCCCCGGACGGGGATCTGGACATCCAACCGCTGTACATCGCAGGGATGACCAGCCTTGCTGGCGGCGTGGCGCCGAGCCGGCAGTCCGGGACCGTCGACTCCGACGATCAGCCCATGGAGGCGGAGGAGGCCACGGCTGCTCCCGTGGGCCTGACCGGGTACGGGCAGTTGACCGACACCGGCGTGGCGGTCGCCTCCGGGCGCCGCATGACATTCGGCACCTACTTCAACGCGTTCCCGGCCGGCTACTGGCGCAGGTGGACCGACTGCGACCGGGTCCGGCTGAGCATCCAGTACCGCGGGACCGGGCACATCATCATCCTTCGCTCCACGTCCAAGGGCCACATCCAGCGCAGCGAAGTGCACCAGGTGGACGCCTCCCGAACCACCACCTTGGATATTGACCTGCCGCTCAAGCCGTTCATCGACGGTGGCTGGTACTGGTTCGATGTCGCGGCCACGACACAAGCGCTGGTGGTGGACCGGGCGGTCTGGGCGGTCCCGTCGGAGTCAGAGTCCCCCACCGGGAGCATCTCGATCGGCATCACCACGATGAACCGGCCGAAGTTCTGTGTCGACCAGCTGTTCAACCTGCTCGATCACCCCGAGGTCCTTGCGATCGTCGACGAGGTCTACGTCGTCGACCAGGGCAAGCAGAAGGTCGTCGACGAGCCGCGGTACGACGAGGTCGCGGAGCGTCTGGGGGAGCGACTGCAGTTGATCGAGCAGGGCAACGTCGGTGGCTCCGGGGGCTTCTCCCGTTCGATGATGGAGACGATGGAGCGGGGCAAGAGCGACTACTGCCTGCTGCTTGATGACGACGTCGTCTGTGAGACCGAGGGAATCCTTCGTGCCGTGGCGCTGGCGGACCTGGCCAAGGACCCGACCCTGGTCGGCGGGCAGATGCTCAGCCTGTATCACCGCACCGTCCTGCACGCCTACGGCGAGACCGTGGAGAAATACCGATGGTTCTGGGGGCCCGCGCCGTACACCCACCACGGCTTGAACTTTGCCGACCAGTCGCTGCGCACCACACCGTGGCTCCACCGCCGTATCGACGTCGACTACAACGGCTGGTGGATGTGCCTGATCCCGGTCCGGGTGATCCGGGAGATCGGCCTGTCGCTGCCGATGTTCTTGAAGTGGGACGACGCCGAGTTCGGTCTCCGCGCGAAGGCGGCCGGCTACCCCACGGTGACGATGCCCGGTGTGGCGGTCTGGCACGTGCCGTGGCACGAGAAGGACGACACCATCGACTGGCAGGCGTACTTCCACCGGCGCAACCGCATCATCGCCGCGCTGCTGCACTCGCCGTACCCGCACGGCGGCCGGCTGGTGTGGGAGAGTTTCGAGACCCAGGTCAAGCACCTGCTGTCCATGCAGTACGGACCCGCGGAAATGGGCCTGATGGCGATCGAGGACATCCTTGAGGGCCCCCAGCGGATGCACCGCGACCTGATGAACCGGTTGCCCGAGCTCCGTGCGCTGCGCAAGGGGTACGACGACTCCCGGAGCCGCCCCGGCCTGGACCAGTTCCCGGCGCCGCAGCGTCGGAAGCCGCCACGGTTCGGTAAGGACCCGGCTTTCCCGGGCGGCCGGTTCGCCCGGGTGCGCAGCATGGCCACCGGGAGCCTGCGCCAGCTGCTGGCGGTGGACAAGGGGGCCGCAGGGCGCCCCGAGATCGGGGTTCCGCACCTCGACGCCAAGTGGTGGCTGCTGTCGCACTTCGACTCTGCCCTGGTCTCCTCCGCGGACGGCACCTCGGCGAGCTGGTACCGGCGGGACCCCGAGCTCTTCCGCGACATCTTGCAACGATCGGTGTCGGTGCACACCCGGCTGCTGCGCGAATGGGCGCAGTTGTCGAGGACCTACCGGGACGCCGCGAGCGAGTTGTCTTCCCCACAGGCATGGAAGGCCACGTTCGACCAGTCGTCGAAGTCTCCCTCCGACGAGGCGGGGGCGGGCGGTGCCAACGGGTGAGCAGGCGCCGGGCCTGCTTGCTGCCGACACGGTCGCATCACTGCGCACCACACTGACTCGTGCGGGATTCTGCGTCGACACGATCCAGGCCCGCCTCGGGGAAACCGCGCACGAGGCGCTGCTGCGCAACGAGACGACTCCGGCGTTCCGGCAGACCAGCGACCGCTCGCCGCTGTCCACCCTTGTTCGCCTGTGGTCCCTGCAACGGCCCGTCCCCGTCGAGGATGCCGACCGGGCCCTGGACGGTCTGGTGGCGCCGTTGGCCGCGGCCGGGTTCGTGGAGGTCTCCGGTGCCGAGGTGCGGGCGCGGCTCGACGTCCGCCCCTACGCCGACGACGACCACGACTGGTGGGTGGTGTCTGATCTCACCCCCGGCCTCGACGGCGGCGGCAGCCGCGTCCGGGCTGACCATGTGCTCGGCGTGTCCTCGGCCTCGACCAGTCTCGCCCAGCTGACGCTGCGGGAACCAGTGGGCCGGGCGTTGGACCTTGGCACCGGAAGCGGTGTGCAGGCGCTGCACCTCAGCACGCACGCCGGCACCGTCGTGGCCACCGACCTGAACCCACGGTGTCTGACGCTGGCTGCGACCACGGCAGCGCTGAGCGGCATCGACGTCGATCTGCGCCACGGCGACCTGTACGGCCCGGTCCAGGGCGAGACGTTCGACCTGATCACCAGCAACCCGCCGTACGTGCTCTCTCCCGGTACCGGTAGACGGCTGCTGTACCGCGACTCCGGGCTCCCGGGCGACGAGGTTGTCCGGCGAACCGTGGTGGAGGGCGCGGCGCATCTGGCACCTGACGGTTGGTGCCAGATCCTGGCCAACTGGCCGCATGTGCGGGGCACGTCGTGGCGGGAACGGGTGTCGGGGTGGGTGCGTGGGACCGGATGTGACGCCTGGGTGGTCCAGCGTGAGGTGAGCGACGTTCCCTCCTACGTCGAGTTGTGGCTCCGCGACGCTGGGCTATTCGGCACCACGGCCTATCTGAGTGCCTATGACGAGTGGCTGGACTGGTTCGCCGCCCATGACATCGACGCCGTCGGGTACGGCTGGTTGATGGTGCACCGCACCGACCACGAACGGCCGTGGGTACGGACCGAGGAATGGGCCTATCCGGTACGGCCGCCCCTGGCGCCGCACGTGCGCCGCTGGGGCGATGCCGTGAACCTGCTTCGGGGCGCCAGTGATGCCGACCTGCTCGCGACCAGGTTCCGTCGGGTCCCGGGGCTGATCGAGGAGCGCAGCGGGAACCCCGGTGACAGTGACCCCGCTGCCGTTGTCCTGCGCCAGACCGCCGGTTTGTGCCGGGCGCGACAGGTCGACACCGTGGTCGCCGGCGGTGTCGGCGCCTGCGACGGAGAGCTGTCGCTGGCGCAGATCAGCGATGCCCTGGCCCAGCTGCTGGACCGGTCTCCCACGGAGGTCCGGAGGGGTCTGGTTGCCACCGTGCGAGAGCTCGTCGAGGAGGGCTATCTGCAGACCTGACTGCGAACGCCTTGCGCGACGCGTTACCCTCCACCACGTATACCCTCGTCTCCGCGAGGGGTCGGGCGCCGCCGGGCAGCAGGTAGGCTCCGGTGGCGAACCCCGGTAGGTACGACGAGGGAGTAGGACCGCGTGTCGACACCAGGAAACAAGCTCGTGATCGTGGAGTCGCCTGCCAAGGCGCGCACGATCGCGGGCTTTCTCGGCTCCGGGTACGACGTGGAGTCCTCCATCGGGCACATCCGGGATCTGCCCAACAACGCCAGCGAGGTGCCGGCCAAGTACAAGCGTGAGCCCTGGGGTCGGCTCGGGGTCAACGTCGACGACGACTTCACGCCGATCTACGTGGTCCCTGCCGACAAGAAGAAGCATCTCAGCAAGCTTCGAGCGCTGCTGAAGGAGGCCGACGAGGTCTACCTCGCCACCGACGAGGACCGCGAGGGTGAGGCCATCGCCTGGCACCTGCTCGACGAGCTGAAACCGAAGGTTCCGGTCCGCCGGATGGTGTTCCACGAGATCACCCCCGACGCCATCGCGGCCGCCGTGGCCAACCCGCGCGAGATCGACAGCGACCTGGTCGAGGCCCAGGAGACCCGCCGGATCCTGGACCGGCTCTACGGCTATGAGGTCTCACCCGTGCTGTGGAAGAAGGTGATGAGCGGCCTGTCCGCGGGACGGGTGCAGTCCGTCGCGACGCGGCTGGTCGTGGACCGCGAGCGAGAGCGGATGGCGTTCCGCATCGCCACCTACGCCGACCTCGAAGCCACTCTCGACGCCGGCGAGGGGAAGAGTCCCAGGACGTTCCCGGCCCGGCTGACCGGTCTGGACGGCAGGCGGGTGGCCCAGGGGCGGGACTTCGCCAGCACCGGGGCGTTGAAGGAGGGTGCCGACGTCGTCCACGTCGACGAGGACCGGGCTACCGCGCTCGCCGCGGCCCTGCAGGACCGCGCGCTCAGTGTGACGGCTGTGGAGTCAAAGCCGTACCGCCGGTCGCCGTACGCCCCGTTCCGCACCACGACGCTGCAGCAGGAGGCCTCCCGCAAGCTCGGCTTCGGCGCATCCCGCACGATGGCGGTCGCGCAGCGGCTGTACGAGAACGGTTTCATCACCTATATGCGGACCGACTCCATCACCCTGTCCGGTACGGCGATCTCCGCCGCACGGGCGCAGGTGAGCGAGTTGTTCGGGGGGGAGTACCTGCCCGACGCGCCGCGCACCTACCAGAGCAAGGTCAAGAACGCGCAGGAGGCGCACGAGGCGATCCGACCGGCCGGTGCCGCGTTCCGCGCTCCGGGACAGACCGGGTTGTCCGGGGACGAGTTCCGGCTGTATGAGCTGATCTGGATGCGCACCGTCGCCTCCCAGATGAAGGACGCCCAGGGCCGGACGGTCTCGGTGCGGATCAACGCCACCGCCACCTCCGGTGAGGAGTGCGTGTTCTCCGCGAGCGGGCGGGTGATCACGTTCCACGGCTTCTTGAAGGCCTACGTCGAGGGCGCCGACGAGGGGCGCGAGCGTGACGACCGCGAGACCCGGCTGCCCGAGTTGGCCGAGGGGGACCGGCTCACCGCCGAGACGCTCGCCGCAGCCGTTCACGAGACCCGGCCGCCCGCTCGCTACACCGAGGCGACGCTGGTACGGGAACTGGAGCAGCGCGAGATCGGGCGCCCCTCGACGTACGCCTCGATCATCGGCACCATCCTGGCGCGCGGGTACGTGTACAAGAAGGGGACGGCGCTGGTACCGGCATGGGTCGCGTTCTCCACCACCCGGCTGCTGGAGGAGCACTTCGCGCGGCTGGTCGACTACAACTTCACCGCTCGGGTCGAGGACGTGCTCGACGACATCGCGGCCGGACGCCGTGAGTCGGTGGCCGAGCTGGCTGAGTTCTACTTCGGCTCCGGGAACGTCGAGGGGTTGCAGAAGCTGGTCACCGGCCTCGGGGACATCGACGCGCGCGAACTGGCGACGTTCCCGGTCGACGACGGCATTGTCTTGCGCGTGGGACGCTACGGCCCGTACCTGGAGACCAGCGACGGCACCCGGGCCAACGTCCCTACTGACCTGCCCCCCGACGAGCTGACCCCCACCAAGGCCAAGGAGCTGCTGGCCAACCCCAGCGGGCAGGAGCACGAGCTCGGCGTCAACCCCGACACCGGACGGCCGGTAGTGGCCAAGAACGGGCGGTTCGGCCCGTACGTCACCGAGGTCCTGCCCGACGACGCGCCGAAGGGCAGCAAGCCGAAGACGTCGTCGCTGTTCAAGTCGATGTCGCTGGACACCCTCACGCTGGAGCAGGCGCGCGAGCTGCTGCGGATCCCGCGCGTGGTCGGCGCTGATCCCGAGTCGGGTGAGGAGATCACCGCCCACAACGGGCGCTACGGCCCCTACCTGAAGAAGGGGACGGACTCGAGGTCGCTGGAGTCGGAGGAGCAGCTGCTGACGATCACGCTGGAGGAGGCGCTGGCGATCTATGCCCAGCCCAAACAGCGTGGTCGGCGTACCGCGGCGGCGTTGAAGGAGCTCGGCGAGGACCCGAACTCCAAGCGCGCGGTGCAGGTCAAGAGCGGCCGGTTCGGACCGTACGTCTCCGACGGGGAGTACAACGCCACCCTGCGCAAGGGAGACGACGTCGATACGATCACGCTGGACCGCGCCGTGGAACTGCTGGCCGAGAAGCGAGCCAAGGGCCCCGCGCCCAAGAAGCGCACTGCGAAGAAGTCCCCCACCAAGAAGTCCTCCGCCAAGAAGCGGTGACCGGCGTGCGTTTGCCTGGGCGTGCGTTTGCCTTGTAGACGGCGCGTTTGCCCCGTCTACAAGGCAAATCCTCCTTGGGAACGGTGTGGGTGCCTCGTCCACCCGCCGCAGCGGTACGCCGATGGCTCGCCGGACCGTCTCTGCCACGCCCGGGTCGCTACCCTGAGGGGGTGACCGAGGCCGCCACACCGTCTGCGCCCACCGGCGGCGTCCTACGCATCACCGCGTTCCGCCGATTGTGGATCGGGCTGGGGTTGTCCAGCCTCGGCGACTGGCTGGGGCTGCTGGCGCTGACGTCGATGGCGGGGGCACTGGCGCCGGACAACTACGCGGACAAGAACTTCGCGATCGCGGGCGTGTTGCTGCTCCGGTTCCTGCCGGCGCTGGTCATGGGCCCGCTGGCGGGACTGATCGCCGACCGTCTGGATCGGCGGTGGACCCTGATCATCGGCGATGTCCTGCGGGGCGCGGTGTTCGTCACGATTCCGATCGTGCACTCCCTCGCCTGGGTGATGATCGCCACCGTCATCATCGAGGCGATCAGCCTGGTCTGGCTGCCGGCCAAGGACGCGACGGTACCGAACCTGGTGCCCCGCGAGCAGTTGGAGCAGGCCAACCAGATCTCCATCGCCACCACCTACGGCTCCGCGCTCCCGGCGGCCGGGGTGTTCGTGCTCCTGTCACTGGGCACCAAGAGCCTGCACTCCTCGCTCGGGCTGCTGGCGAACGCACCGGTGACGCTGTCGCTGTACTTCAACGCTGCCTCGTTCGTCGTGTCCGGACTCGTGATCGCAACGCTGCACCAGATCCCCAAGGGCCCGGCCATCGCGGCCGAACACCAGCAGGGCTTGTGGCGTACTGTCACCGAGGGATGGGGGTTCATCGCCCGGCAGCCGGTCATCCGCGGCCTGGTGGTCGGGATCCTCGGCGCGTTCGCCGGCGGTGGCGTCGTGATCGGGCTCGCCCGGACGTACGTGCAAGATCTCGGCGGCGGGAACCCCGGCTACGGCGTGTTGTTCGCCGCCGTGTTCACCGGCCTGGCGTTGGGCATGTGGCGCGGGTCCGGCTTCCTCGTCGCGATGTCGCGGCGCCGGCTGTTCGGCTTCTGCCTCGTCGCTTCGGGGGTGGTCCTGGCGGCGATCGCGGTGGTGGCGAACCTGGTGGTCGTCACCGTGTTGACCATCGTGATGGGGTTCTTCGCCGGCACCGCGTGGATCACTGGTTACACGCTGCTGGGGCTCGAGGTCGACGATGCGCTGCGCGGGCGCACGTTCGCGTTCGTGCAGACGATGATCCGGATGTGTCTGGCGCTGGTGCTGGCCGTGGGCCCGGTGCTGGCAGGAGTCATCGGGCAACACCGCTGGCGGATCAACGACGACGCCGTATTGGACTACAACGGCGCCGCCATCACGATCTTCGGGTCGGCGCTGGTCGTGATCGCCGTCGGCGCGCTCGCGTACCATCACATGAACGACCGTCCGGGGATCACGGTACGAAGTGAGTTGAGGCAGTCATTGATGCGGGACACGGGTGTGTACGCCGAGGCGGGGGTTCTGGTGGCGTTCGAAGGCGGTGAGGCGGTCGGCAAGTCCACCCAGGCGCGGCTGCTCAGCGACTGGTTACGGCAGGAGGGGTACGTCGTCGTACCCACCCACGAGCCCGGCGACTCCGCCGTCGGGAAACAGTTGCGCACGATCCTGCTGGATCCCGCCACCGGGGCGCTGGACCACCGCGCGGAAACGCTGCTGTACGTCGCGGACAAGGCCGAACACGTCGAGAAACTGGTACGCCCTGCGCTCGCCCGGGGCGACGTGGTCGTGACCGACCGGTACGTCGACTCCACTCTCGCCTACCAGGGCGCGGGCCGGAACCTGTCCCCGAAGGAGGTGGAGCGGGTCGCGCGGTGGGCGACGGGGGACCTGCGTCCGCATCTGACCGTGTTGCTGGACCTCGACCCCGTGCAGGCACTGGCGCGCGTCGACTCCCCGGACCGGCTGGAGGCGGAGCCGCTGGCCTTCCATCAGCGGGTCCGGGAGCACTTCTTACACCTGGCAGCGGCCGACCACGAGCACTACCTGGTGGTGCAGGGCGACGTCGATCCGGACGCCATCGCCGAGCGGGTCCGGGCCCGGGTCCGTTCCCTGCTGCCGCAGGCGGTCCGGCGGAACGAGGCACCCCGATGACGGTGTGGGACGACCTGGTCGGGCAGGAGGAGGTGGTCTCGGTCCTGCAGCGTGCGGTCGCGGCGGCCGGCCGGGCGCGCACCGGGGGACCGGACGGCCACATGGTCCACGCCTGGTTGTTCACCGGACCGCCCGGCTCCGGCCGGTCCAACGCGGCACGGGCGTTCGCGGCCGGGTTGCTGTGCGAGCGCGGGACCGGCTGCGGGGAGTGCCTGGCATGCCGTACTGCACTCGCCGGGTCCCACGCCGACGTCAACCTGGTCTCCACCCAACGATCCCAGCTCACCGTCGACGTCGCCCGGGACGCCGTCCGCCAGGCGGCGCTGGCCCCGGCCGGTGGACGGTGGCAGGTGATGGTGGTCGAGGACGCCGACCGGCTCAACGACAGCGCGGCCAACGCGTTGTTGAAGAGCGTCGAGGAGCCTCCTGCGCGGACGGTGTGGCTGCTGTGCGCCCCGACCGTCGAGGACGTGTTCCCCACCATCCGGTCCCGCTGTCGGACACTGACGCTGCGCACCCCACCCGCGGACGCGATCGCCGGCTACCTCGTCGACCAGGAGCAGGTCGCCGAGTCCGTCGCGCTCTTCGCGGCGCGGGCCGCACAAGGGCACATCGGGCGAGCACGCGCGCTTGCGCTGAACGAGCAGGCGCGGATCCGGCGACGCGACACGCTCGCGATCGCCGGTAGACTGCACGACCTGGGAGACTGCCTGGAAAGCGCCACTACCGTCCTCGACGTGGCCGAGCAAGAGGCCGAGGAACGGGCCGCCGCACTGCGCGACCGGGAGATCGCGGACCTGGAGTCGGCGTACGGGGCCGGGACGAAGGGGGTCCGTTCCACCGAGTTCGCCGCCGCGAAGAAGCGTCTGGAGTACGACCAGAAGCAACGCCGAAAGCGTCTCGTGCGCGACTCTCTCGACCGCTCGTTGCTGGACCTGTGCTCGCTGTACCGGGACGTGCTGCTGACCCAACTCGGATGGGACGGTGCGCTGGTCAACGCGGAGATGGCCGAGCAGGTCACGACCCTGGCCCGGAGCGGCTCCGCCACGATCACCCTGCGACGCATCTCGGCGATCAGCGAGACCCGGGAGGTCCTCGGAACCGAGGCGGCCCCTGCGTTGGCATTGGAGGCGCTGATGCTCAGGCTCGGCCAGTCCTGACCCTGTGGATAAAGCCCGGACGTGCAACCCCACCAACGTAAGGTGGCTGTCGTACGTCGATGGTCGCCGATCTGCAAAGGACCACCCCGGATGCCCCGATTCCCCACGGCACGCGCCCTGGCCGCGTTGGCGGCTCTCGTCCTGCTCGCGGGTTGCTCCAGCGCGGAAAGCCTGGCTGGTGCCGAAGACTCCACGAGCCCGTCGACGACATCCGCTGCTCCTGCGACTCCGTCGCCATCACCGACGCCGACCTCCCCCACCGCCGTACAGTCCAGCCCCGCCCCATCGACCCCCGCGACGACCGGCGGGAGCAGCGACAAGTACCCGATCAAGGGAGAGGGGGAGGGCCCCCCAGGAAAGGGGTTGCAGCGGTTCTACCAGCAAGATGTGAAGTGGTCGAACTGTGGCGGGGGAGCCCAATGCGCGTCGATCTGGGTTCCGCTGGACTACGCCCATCCCGACGGCACCGCCATCACGTTGAAGGCGAAGCGTGACCCCGCGACTGACCGGGCCGACCGGGTCGGGTCGCTGTTCATCAACCCCGGCGGGCCGGGCGGGTCCGGCATCAAGTACCTCAGTTACGTGGGGTTCCCGAAAAGGGTGACCGACGTGTACGACGTCGTCGGTTTCGACCCGCGCGGGGTCGGGTCTTCCACCCCCATTGACTGCGTCTCTGACAAGTTCTTGGACAAGTACGTCGCCTCCGACCCCAGCCCGGACAACCCGGCGGAGATCAAGCAGATGCAGCACCTGTGGAAGCGCTTCACCGAAGGCTGCGTCAAGCGGTCCGGAAAGTTGTTGAAGCACGTATCCACCATCGAAGCCGCCAAGGACATGGACATCCTGCGGGCCGTGGTCGGCGACAAGAAACTGCACTACTTCGGGGCCTCGTACGGCACCTACCTCGGCGCGACCTACGCCGCGCTGTTCCCGAGGAAGGTCGGCCGGATGGTTCTTGACGGCGCGGTCGACCCGCTCGAGAGCCCGTTGAAGGCCGAGATCGGGCAGGCTCGCGGGTTCGAGAGGGCGCTCACGGCGTACCTCAAATACTGCATCAGCCAGGGCAAGTGCCCGTTGGGTATGACCGTCCCGGGTGCGAAAGACCGACTGAACCAGCTCTTCCACCAGATCGACCAGCACCCACTGCCGACCCAGGACGGCCGGAAGCTGACCGAGGGGCTGGCGTTCCTCGGGCTGATCGTGCCGTTGTACGCGCGGAACAACTGGAGCTATGAGACACAGGCGCTGCGGGAGGCCTTGTCTGGCACCGGCAACCTGTTCCTCCGGCTGTCCGACATCTACACCAGCCGCTCGCCCAGCGGGCACTACACCGACAACTCGATGGAAGTGCAGTCGGCGGTGAACTGCCTGGACAAGCCGCAACACGCCAGTATCAGCGACATCATGGCGGGAAAGAAAGCCTTCCTCAAGGCCTCACCCACATTCGGTCCGGTGGCGATGTGGTGGCCGTACGCGTGTTCGCACTGGCCGGTGAAGTCGTCGCTGCCGCAGCCGGACTACTCCGCCAAAGGTGCGCCGCCGATCGTCGTCATCGGTACCACGCGCGACCCGGCGACGCCGTACCAGCAGGCAGTGCGACTGTCCAAAGAGCTCGACTCGGGGGTGCTGCTCAGCCGGGACGGCGACGGGCACACCGCGTACAACAGCGGCAATACCTGCATCGACTCCGCGGTGAACACCTACCTGGTCACCGGGGACCCGCCTAAAGACGGGACGATGTGCCACTAACCTCCCGCCGAGACGTCGGATCTGCACGTGAATCCCCGGCGTGTCGCGGCAGTTGTGACGTCTCGGCAGGTATAGGGAGAACCTGACTTGGGAGGATCTGGAGGATCTTGATAACCTCATACGTCGGTCCCGGGCGACCGGGCCGCGCCACCTTAGCTCAGTCGGCAGAGCGATTCACTCGTAATGAATAGGTCGTCGGTTCGATTCCGACAGGTGGCTCC
>CAYLOC010000031.1:0-21002 GCA_964385195.1 uncultured Nocardioidaceae bacterium | reverse complement strand
GCGGCGCTGCCAACCTGTGAAGTTGCTGAACATGTTAGCCTGAGGGCAACCTTTCGTCGCGTATGCGCGTTTTTCGGCCAGGTGCGCCTGCGGTTCGCCGGTGGCGTGGGTGGGAGAGACCCGCATCATCCTCTAGGCTGCTCGCACGCAGGACTGACATCGACCTGAGGAGACCATGGCCGACCATGACGCTCCCGAGTCCGACGCTCGGCAAGGACCCGGACACAAACGCAAGGGAATCTTCCGTCGGCACAAGGCGCTGACGGCGCTCGGGGTTCTGATCTGCCTGGCGGCCCTCGTCGTTGCCGGGGGGGTCTTCTACCTCAACCACAAGCTGGACCAGATCGACCGGGTGCCGATCGCCATCCCCGAGGTGGACCGCCCGCAGCCCGCGCCCACGCCGGAGGGGAAGTCGCACCGACCGCTGAACATCCTCATCGCCGGCGCGGACAACGGCCCCGGCCCCAGCATCGCGGCCGCGATGAAGTCCGGGAAGTGGGACCCCGGAGCCCACCGCAGCGACACCATCATGATCTTGCACATCACCGCCGACCGTGACCACGCCTACCTCGTGTCGATCCCGCGGGACTCCTACGTCGAGATCTACGACGGCAAGGGTCACTCGACCGGTAAGCACAAGATCAACTCCGCGTTCTCGCTGTACGGCCCGGCCGGGTACGTCTCCACCATCGAACACCTGACCAACGTCCGGATGGACCACCTCGCCATCATCGACTGGAACGGCTTCAAGGACCTGACCAACGCACTCGGCGGCGTGACCGTCTACATCCCCAAGACCGTCCACGACTCCAGCCAGAACGTCACCTGGCACAAGGGCTACCAGCACCTGAACGGGGCGAAGGCACTGAAGTACGTCCGCACCCGCCACGGACTCCCCAACGGCGACTTCGACCGGATGCGCCGCCAGCAGAACTTCCTGCGGACGATGATGGGCAAGACGCTCGACGAGGGCATGACCAGCCCGACGAAGCTTCCCGGACTGCTCGACGCGGTCACCAAGAACCTCACCGTCGATGACGACTGGTCCAACGGAGACCTGCGCAGCCTCGCACTGTCGTTACGGGGCATGCGTACCGACGACGTGACGTTCCTCAGCGTGCCCCTCGCCAAGGACTGGAACGAGCAGGTCGAGGGCGAGGGATCGGTCGTGCTGCTCGACACCCAGGCCTGCAACCGGCTATGGACCGCCTTGCGCGACGGTGGGATGCAGAAGTACGTCGATGACCACTCCGCGGAGACCCTCGGCAGCAAGAAGACCGTGAACTGACCGGTAAAGTCCGACAGTCACACGTCGAGCAGCGCGCGAAGTGTTGCCACTCCGGAGCCGGACTGCCACTTCTCGCGCACCCGGCTCCTGCCACGCTCCCCCATCGCCCGGGACCTCCCCGGGTCCGCCAGCAGGCTGGTGACCGCAGCCGTCACCGCCGCTGGCGAACGCCCGTCGACCACAAGTCCGGTGTCCTGATCGACCACGGTCTCCGGCGCGCCGCCGGAGGAGCCGACCACCACCGGGAGGCCCGCGGCCGCCGCCTCCAGGTAGACGATGCCCAGCGCCTCCGGCTCCAGGCCCGCCAACCGGGTCCGGCACGGCAGCGCAAAGACGTCCGCCGCGGCGTACACCGGGGGCATCTCGGCCCACTCCACCCCCGGCAGGAACCGGACCGCCGGGCCGAGGCCCCGCGCCCGGGAGTGCAACCGCGCACGGGCCGGGCCGTCGCCCACGACCAGCAAGACGGCCTCCGGAAACCGCTCCAGCACCCGCGGCCAGACGCGGATCAGCATGTCCTGTCCCTTGCGGGCGACCAGCCGCGAGGCCGCGAGCACGACCGGAGCCGTGGCCGGGATACCGGCTCGCGTGCGTACGAGGTGGCCATCGGCGCCGGGGCGGAACCGGTCAACGTCCACTCCGGGTGACAGTCGGGTCATACGCCGCACGACCGCGTCGCCGAGGGTCGGCGCCATCGCGTGACGACAGTACTCACTCACATAGGTCAGCACGTCCACGTTCTCTCCCACGCGGCGGAGCAGCCGGCGTGCGCCAGGCAGGTGTGCCCAGCCCACCTCGTGCCCGTGCGTCAGCGCCACGACCCGGGTGACGCCCGCGTGCCGGCGCAGCCCCGCCGCGAGCAGACCCAACGGCGCTGCTGCCCCGAACACGACCCGGTCGCACCCGCGCGCGCGTGCGACCTCCTGCACGGCCCGGGCAACCCGAGGAGTCGGCAGCAACATGCTGGCCTCGTCCCGGACCACGGGGTAGTCGACGGCGCCATCGACGTACGCCGACCCGGGCATCGACGCGGTGTAGACCACCAGACGGTCCGCGGGCAGCCCCTGGCACAGGGAGTACACGAACGACTCGATGCCGCCGCGGCGGGGCGGGAAGTCGTTGGTCACGACCAGGACACGTCCCTGGCGGGCACTGCCGGGCACTAGTGGGTCCGCTCCCACGCGACGGCCATCCCGATCCGTTGCAGCACCGGCGGGTGGGTACGGAACCAGAACGCCAGGACCGGGTTCGGGGTCAGGTGCGTCAGGTTCGCCACCGCCAGGCGCTCCTGCATGGCGATATAGGTCTTCGGGTTGTGGGTGAGCTGCAGGGAGTGCGCATCGGCATGGGCTTCCACGTGCCGGCTGAGGTAGTTCTGGGCAGGCAGCACCACGAACCCGACCAGGACGACGAGGCCAAGGATCAGCGGTACCAGCGCCGGGTCGCCGGTCGATCGTGCCCGCACCGGACGCAGCAGCCACCGCCGACGCAGGCCCAGGTACAGCGCACTGAGGGCAGCGACCCCCACGACCGCGCCCTGCACCGTGCCGTGGAGGACATCGCGGTGCTTGGCATGGCCCAGCTCATGGGCCACGATCAGCTCCACCTCAGGGCGGGGAGTCCGCTCCAACAGCGTGTCATAGATGACGATCCGCTTGCTGGCGCCGAAGCCGGAGACATAGGCGTTCAGGGTCGTCGTACGCCGAGAAGCGTCCGCGACGAGGACATCGGAGACCGACAGGCCGTCGCGGTGGGCCATCGACAGCAGGTCGGTGCGCAGCTGCCCGGCGGGGAGCGGGGTGAAGGAGTTGAACAGCGGCTCCACGATGAGCGGGTAGGCGAACGACAGCAGCACGACCAGGCACCCCGTGCCCAGCGACGCCGGGAGAAACCACCAGCGCGGCAGTTTCCGGGCCAGCGCGATCAGCACGAGCAGGCCGATGGAGGCGGTCACGACGGTGATGCCCAGCGACTTCAGCTGGTCGAGGCTCCAGCCGGCCCAGGACTGGGTGTAGAGACCGAAGTCACGTGCCACGTAGGTTCCCCACACCGCGAACGGCAGCCGGACAAGGAAGAACACCACCTCCACGGTGACCACGAGAGCGATGACCTGCAGCCACCACCAGCGCAGGCGCGCGCGGACCCGCCGGGAGAGGCCCCGCCCGATGGGGCTGAATGCCACCACCGCCGCGATCACCAGCCCCATGAGGGTGGCGCACCACGACGGCCAGCGGGCCAGTCCGAAGAACGCGTCCGACCGCTGGATCTGCTCGGAGGTGAAGTAGCGGTGCAACGGCGCGGCGTGGGTGCTGGCGCCAGGGAGGGGGTCCCAGGGGGTCCAGATCGCGACGAGTACGCCGAACGCTGCGGCCGACACTACGAGCAGGCCGACTGCGACGGCGGTCGCGGTGCGCCCCTCGTGCCCGGTCACCGCCCCGCCTCCGACGGAGCCTCCGACGGGTCCACCCCGGCTACGGCCGCCAATTCTCGTCGCCAGGCCCGAGTGAAGTCTTCCTTGGTGGTGCCGAGGACGTCGGCGAAGGCGGTCTGGATCTGGTGCGGATGCTCGACCACGCGGCGGTAGAACCGCACCAGGGACCGCTGCCCGTAGGTGTGGGCCAGGAGCCGGACGGCCAGCCATGCTTCTTCGTAGTGGGCCTCCAACCGTGGGGTGCCGGCCGCAAACCCGGCGTCGGGCGGGAGCCGACGAGGAGTGCCGTCGCGGCGTACCGCGCGGATCGCTGCGGCGGCGGCCACCGACGTCGGGACGTCTGCCGCACTGAGGGCGACGTAGTCGGCGAACCCTTCCGCAACCCACAGTGCGACGTCCGACGCGGCGACATGGGTGGCGGCATGGGTGGCTTCGTGCGCGAGCACGACTCGGGTGCCGGTGGGGCTGAGACCACCGAACACCCCGGGATGCACCACGACCGCGGAGGCGACGCCGGCCCGCGCGCTGCCGTCGATGGTGGTAGTGACCGCCGCGATCCCGGCATAGTCCCCCGGGGCGGCGGCGACCAGGCGACGGAAGGCGCCTGCGCCCTCGGGGACGTACACGAGCAGACGCTGGTGCCAGCGTGGCAGCACCCGAGCGACGTCTGCCACCGCGGTCCTGGCCTCCGACGCGACGGTCCGCATCCGCTGCGGCGACGCGGTCCCGGCGACCAGGGTCCGTGGGCTGCGGAGAACGTGCAGCCGGTCCAGGGTCCACACCGGGGCGTGGTGTCCCGGTGCCCGCCGCAGCGTGACCACCGAGACCTCCCCTCCGTCCCGTGCCAGGGTCAGTCGCAGCCTGGTGTGCGCCCGGTCGCCGTCGACGCCGTCCAGGCGCCACCGGACGCGGACCTGGGCGCGCCACTGCTGTCCGGTGGAGGCGCCGTGGTCGGTCCGGCGGGATGCGCGCAGCAACGTGATGTGCAGGTCGCGTACGCCGAGGTGCACCAGGTTGTGGTAGACCACGCGCCCGCGGGCCTGCGAACGGTCCGCCCACACCGCGAGAAATCCTGCCCGGTCCCGCGCCGCGAACGTCCGGTCCAGCCGGTGCAGGGCGGCGACGAGGGGCTGCCGGCCGAGGTGCGGTGCCGCGCGGGCATGCGTTCCGTCAGTGGCGACGGTGGGCGTGGACGCCGACGGTGCGGTGGCGGTCTCGCCGGTACAGGCGGTGCATGCCAGGACGACCGTGGTCAACGTTGCGACCCACCCCGCCAACCGGCGTCGCTGAGGACACCGGCCGTTCGGACTCACCTGGCCATCGTAGGCCCGGTGGCCGTGGTACGCGCCGTGCCGTCGGTCAGCCGATGCGGCGAGCGGTGGTGATCGGCATCATGTTCACCGGGACCACGCGGACGGGCACGCTCGGGTTGGCGGCGTGGACGATCATGCCGTGGCCGATGTACATGCCGACGTGGTGGATCGGTGAGTAGTAGAAGACCAGGTCACCTGGCTGCAGGTTGGAGATCGACACCGGGGTCCCGATCGAGGCCTGACCGGAGGAGGAGTGCGGCAGCGACACGCCTGCGGCGCCCCAGGCGTACATCATCAGCCCCGAGCAGTCGAAGGCGCCCGGGCCGGCGGCGCCGTACACGTAGGGCTTGCCCACCTGGGCCAGCGCGGCCTGGACGGCGGTCGCCGCGCGGCTGCTGGCCGGCGGCGGCGGTGGAGGAGCCGGGGCCTCTGATGCCGGCGGGCGGGTCCCTCCGCGGGTCGTCTCGTGGCTGTTGGTGCGGTCGGCCTGCGGTGCCGGAGCGGCTTGCTGCGCCGGCGCGTTCTGCTGCGCTGTCTCGGCGGCCTCCGCCGCCCGCGCACGTTCCGCGGCCGCAGCGGCACGCTGTCGCTGCAGTTCCAGCAACCTGCGTCGCTGTTCGGCCTTGAGGTGGTCGAGCAGGCTCTGCGCCTCATCGACCTTCTCGCCCAACGTCTGCTTGTGCTCGGCGAGCTCCTTCTTGTCCTGCTCGATCGCGGCCACGGCCTGCTTGGCCTGCTTCTGCTGCGCCGACAGCCGCCGCTGCTGCTGGATCAGGTCGGAGAGCATGTCCGTCTGGCGGTGGTCGACCAGTGCCTGGTTGGCCAGTTTGTCCACGAAGGCGCCCGGGTCTTCGGCCACGAGGAAGGACGTGGTGTCGGAGAGACCGCCGCCCGCCTCATAGTCGCTCACGGCCTGCCCGACGACCTGCGAGCGCAACTGTTGAACCTTGTCCCGCTGCCGGCTGACGTCACTGCGCAGCGCCGTGAGCTCGTCCTGGGCCTGCTGCATCTCGACCTTGACGTCGTTGTACTTCTCGGAGGCGACCTCGGCCTCGTCGCGGAGATGAGAAAGGCGCTGTTGTACCTCGCTGATGCTGGGATCGTCCCCGCCGGGTGAGCTCGGATCGGCGGAGCCGGCGCTGGGAACAAGGACCAAGGCGCCGAGCAGGGCAGCAGCCCCCGTCATCGCTACCGGACGGAACTTCCTGGACACGTGTCGTTGACGGCCGTTCGACAAGGTCGACGGTCTCCCTCTCACTCGCGACGCCTCGGGAGGGGGGAAGGGAACTCCCTGTACCGGCGCGGCACCTGAGCGAACTCGGCGTAGTTCGCAGGGGGCAGGCACCAGGCAGCACATTACCGACCCGCCTCGCGCGCGTCGAACGGACCCCACAGCGATTCAGCCATTTCTTAGATGCACGTTGTGACTTCGCCCACAACTGCTGCGATGCTCACGCGCCCTCAACGACCCGTCCGTCGACCGGACGCACCATCCGCAGCGGTGGGAGGAGGCCGCCCTCCGCGAGCACGTGCAGTGCCCGGTGCTCCTCCGCATCGAAGTCGGTATCCCCCGGCGGCTCGCCCAGCAGGAACGTCACGACGCAGTCGTCGCACCCGACACCGCGCACGGAGCAGTGGTCGCAGTCGACCCGGACCGGGCTTGTCCCGGGAGTGTCGGATACTCCCCCGGCGTCGGGGGACGGTGCACCAGGAGCGCCAGGGGGACCGCCCTCGTCGTACCTACGAATGCTCTGCATGTCGATCTCGCCTCCGTTCAATGCCTCGTCGACCTGTCCCCCAGGACGCTACGGGCCCCCACCGACACTCACCGCGGGTGCAGGCGCAGGAGCGTGCAGGCAACCTGCGGTGGCGATCAGGCGTCCCTGGGGTGGGTGCCTCCCGGCGCCGCAGCGGTTCCAGGGCTGAGGACAATGGTGAGACGATGACGAAGCGTCGACATGCCAGCGTCCTGCTGCGGCTGCTGGCCCTGGTGGTCCTGCTGGGCGGCTGTACGTCGGCAGGACCGGCCTCGGGTGCGCCCACTCCTCCCCAGCAGCTGCATGTGAGCGGCCGCAGCGGCGGGTCCGCCTCGCCGCCGGACCGGGCCGAGCAGCTGTTGCAGAAGATGACCCCGGCACAGCGGGTCGGCCAGCTGTTCATGGTCGGCACCCCGGCCACCGGGCTGTCCCAGGACGCCCTCACCGCCGTACGCCGCTACCACGTCGGCTCGGTGATCCTCACCGGCCGCAGCCACCTCAGCGTCGCAGCCACCCGTTCTATCACCGAACGGATCCAGCAGCAGGCTACTGCCGCGCATACTGCCGGAGTCGGCTTCCTGGTGGCGACCGACCAGGAGGGCGGGAACGTCCAGGTCCTCCAAGGCCAGGGGTTCTCCCCGATCCCCGACGCGTTGACGCAGGGGAGCTGGGACCGGCGGACCCTGCGCCAGCGCGCCCACGCCTGGGGGAAGCAGCTGCACCGGGCCGGGGTCAACCTCAACCTGGCGCCGGTAGCCGACACGGTTCCGGCGCGGCTGGGACGGGGGAACGGCCCGATCGGCTACTGGCTACGGGAGTACGGGCACTCCCCCGCCGCGGTTGCCCACGCCGCCACCGCCTTCCAGCGCGGCATGCTCAGCGCAGGGGTCCAGGTCACCGTGAAGCACTTCCCGGGTCTGGGGCGGGTGCGGGAGAACACCGACACCCACAGCGGCGTGACCGACGACACCACGACCCGCCACGACCCGTACCTCCGGCCGTTCCGAGCAGGGATCGACGCCGGCGCGCGGTTCGTGCTGATGGCCACCGCCCACTACTCCAGGCTCGACACCGGCCCCGCGGCGTTCTCCTCCACCGTCATCCGCGGGATGCTGCGTCACGACCTCGGCTTCGACGGGGTCGTCATCAGCGACGACCTGGGGCGGGCCCAGCAGGTGCAACGGTGGACACCGGCGCAGCGAGCCGTGCGGTTCCTCTCCGCCGGCGGCGACCTGGTGCTGACGGTGGAGCCGGCACAGGCTGCTGCCATGACCAAGGCCGTGCTGCGGCACTACCGCTCGAACACGGCATTCCGGCACTCGGTCAACACCTCGGTGCTGCGAGTGCTGCGCGCCAAGGAGGCCATGCACCTGCTTCCCCCGCAGTGAGGGAGGGCGGGGGCATCCCGACTGACGGCGTTCAGTTCCCCAGGGCCCGGATCAGCGCCGGGGAGCCGATCGGGCGGGCTCCTCGCTCCGCCACGCTGGCGGCCAGCTCCCGGTCGCTGCTGACCATCACCACCATCCGACCAGGCGGTTCGGCGTCGACCAGATCACGGATGACGTCATCGGCGATGACACCACCGGGACTGAACAGCACCCGGACACCCCGCGGCGCCTTGACCGCCGGAGGCGACTCCAGATCCGCGCCGTCGAACACCACCGTGGTCTCCACGCGCTTGCCGGAGACCAGGCCGGCGACCAGGCCGACCAGCCGGGTCCGCTGCTGGTCCAGCGGCGTACTCGGCCAGGCGGTCTTGGAGACGTTGTAGCCGTCGATGACCAGGTGCACCCGCGGCAGGTCGAGAAGCTGCCGCAACAACCCCACATCATCAGACGGCACCGAGCGCGCAGCCCCGGCCCGGCTGTGGTCAGCAGGGACCGCGGACACGCCGTCGGCGGGAAGGGAACGCACCGGCGGCAGCGCCAGCTCCTGCTGGAGGCCCCGCGCCGCCCCCACCACGGTGTCGAGCAGCAGTCGGAGCCGGCTGGCCTGGTCGTCACGCTGCTCCCTCCCGGTACGCCGGACCACGCTGAGGTCGGCCTCCAGCTCCGCGACCCGCTGCCGCAACCGGCGTACCTCTGCGTCGGCCTCCCGGGCGTCGACGTCGGCCCGATGGCGCGCCTCGTCGGTCTCCTGCCGCGACGCGTCCAGCTGCTCGTGCAGGTCCTTCAACTCCCGGCGCGCTTCCCCGAGCCGCCGCCGTAGCTTGCTGTTCTCTGCCTTCGCCGCGTCGATCTGCGGCTGCAGCCGCTCCCGCAGCCGATGCGCCCTCCCGCGAGAATCCGGCTCCCCTGTCCGTACCTGCGTGTCCGGGCGGGCGGAGGTGTCAGCCTCCTCGGCCTCCACCGCGGCCTGCACCACCTTCTCCCACCCCTCGTCCCGGAGCAGGTAGGCGACCGCGGCCCGGTCCGCAAGACCCGCTGCGGGCGCATCAGAGCCCCGCTGCAACTCCTCCACCGTCCCGGGCGCGAGCGCGCGAACCTGGACGGCAAGGTGATCCCGGAACTCTGGGTCGGAGTCGACCACCTCGGCCATCTGCGTGCCGACCAGCTTCGCCCGCTTCGATGGCGCGAACGACGCCGCCTTACGCAGCCGCGGAGGCACGTGCGCAGTCGGCATCCGGCCCAGGGCCTCGGCGGCCAGCGCGATCATCCGCGCACGGGCCTGCGGGGCCGGGTCGAGGGTGGGCCCTTGCTGGCCTTCGCTCACGCACTGCACCTTTGCTTTCTGCGGTCATGACGCCGACAGTTCCAGCGTAAGGCAGTGACACGGCGCCCACCGGACACCGTGCGCCGCCAGACCCGACCAGCCCGGGCGTGGCGCGGGCGGTTTCGTCGGTGCCACGTTCTAGCGTGTCGAACATGCATGCGACGACCAGCGCGGCCCCCGGCGCCGGGCTACCGGTCGCCGTACAGCCCACGTTCGACGAGCTCGGGCGGGCACTGCGGGAGACGACGTTCTGCGTGGTGGACCTGGAGACGACCGGAGGCTCCGCGGCACGGGGTGCGTCCATCACCGAGGTGGGAGCGGTCAAGGTGTGCGGCGGGGAGGTGCAGGGCGAGTTCCAGACACTGGTCCGCCCTGCCGAGCCGATTCCGCCGTTCATCGCCGTGCTGACCGGGATCACGAACGCGATGGTCGCCGACTCGCCGCCGATCGAGGCGGTGCTCCCGGCGTTCTGCGAGTTCGCCCGCGGCGCGGTGCTGGTCGCACACAACGCGCCGTTCGACGTCGGTTTCCTCCGCCACAACGCGTCCCGGATCGGGATGGAGTGGCCGCGCTTCGAGGTGGTGGACACCGCCACTCTCGCCCGCCGCGTACTGACCAAGGACGACGCGCCGAACTGCAAGCTGGCGACGTTGGCGCGAGTCTTCCACGCCACCACCACTCCCGACCACCGGGCCCTCTCCGACGCCCGCGCCACCGTCGACGTCCTGCATGGACTCATCGAGCGGCTGGGCAACCTCGGCGTCCACACCGTGGAGGAGCTCCAGACGTTCACCTCCCGCGTCACCTCCGCGCAGCGCAGGAAGCGGTACCTGGCCGAGCACCTGCCGAATGCGCCGGGGGTGTACCTGTTCCGCGACTCCGGTGATCGGGTGCTCTATGTCGGTACGTCGAAGGACCTCCGCACCCGTGTCCGCACCTACTTCACCGCCAGCGAGACCCGCTCCCGGATGGGTCAGATGGTGGGCCTCGCCGCGTCGGTGGAGGGCATCACCTGCGACACCGCGCTGCAGGCGGCGGTCCGGGAGCGGCGGCTCATCGCCGAACACAAGCCGCGATTCAACCGGCGATCGAAGTTTCCTGAGCGGGCCACGTGGCTGAAGCTGACCATCGAGCCGTGGCCGCGATTGTCGCTGGTCCGCGCCACGGGCGACGACGCGTGCTATCTCGGGCCGTTCAGCTCGCGCCGGGCGGCCGAGTCGGCCATGGCTGCGTTGCACGAGACCTTTCCGATCCGGCAGTGCTCCGGGCGTCTCCCCCAGGCACCGCGGCGCAGCCCGTGCGCCCTGGCGGAGATGGGTCGTTGTCTGTCCCCCTGCGACGGGTCGGTCGCTCCGGAGGCGTACGACGCCATGGTGCGTGCACTGCGCAGCGCCGTGCTGGGCAGCCCGGCCCCGGTCCGATCCGCGGTCGGACGGCGGATGCGTTCCCTCGCCGGCCAGGAGCGGTTCGAGGAGGCCACCGCCCACCGCGACCGGCTCGTCGCGTTCGTCCGGGCTGCCACCCGCACCCAGCGGATTACCGCGCTCACCGAGTGCGCCGAGGTCACGGCGGCCCGACGAAACGACGCCGGACGCTGGGAGGTCCATGTCATCCGGTACGGCCGGCTTGCCGCGGCCGGTGTCATCCCTGGTGGTGCCAGCGCCCGGGAGTGGGTGGCCGCGCTGCGCGCGGGGTCGGACACGGTACTGCGGGGGGCGGGTCCCACACCGGCTGCGGCCGCGGAGGAGACCGAGCTGCTGCTGCGGTGGTTGGAACGCCCCGGCGTACGACTTGTTCATGTCGAGGGCGAGTGGACCTGCCCGGTAGGTGGCGCGGAGTCGCTACGCGCGACCCTGGACGGGATCGAGGCCTCCCGGGAGTCGCTGGTGCCGTTCGACACCCCGCGGCTCACCGCGACGCTCAGCCAGCCCGTGCGCGACAGCGGAGCGGCCGGAGCGGCCGGAGCGGCTTCCCCCGCACACTGGTAGAAAGAAGCATGCCCCAACCCAGCCCCCTCCCCTACGGGTCATGGCCGTCGCCGATCACCGGCGAGACGCTCACCGCCGAGACCGTGCAGCTCAGCGAGACCTCCACCGACGGCGAGACCCTGTACTGGCTGGAAGGACGTCCCGGCGAAGGCGGCCGTACCGCGCTGGTCCGGCAGACCCCCGACGGTCACCGCGCCGATGCTGTACCGGCACCGTTCAACGTACGGTCGCGGGTGCACGAGTACGGCGGCGGGGCGTACACGGTCCACGACGGGGTCGTCTGCTTCACCCACTTCGCCGACCAGCGCATCTACCTCCTCGACACCACCAGCGACGCGGCCCCTCGTCCGCTGACCCCCGAGGGTGGGCTCCGGTACGGCGGGCTGCGTGCGGACCCGGCGCACGACCGCGTCCTCGCCGTACGCGAGGACCACTCCGACCCGGGCGGCGAACCGGTCAACACGCTGGTGGCGATCCCCCTCGGGGGTGCTCAGGCCGACGGCGGGCAGGTGCTGTTCTCCGGCACCGACTTCGTCAGCGCACCGGCGGTCGACGTGACCGGCACCCGACTGGCGTGGGTGAGCTGGGACCACCCGAACATGCCGTGGGACGACACGACCTTGTGGGTCGCCGAGGTGCGGCCCGACGGTGGACTGGCCGATGTTCGCGCCGTCGCAGGTGAGCCCGGCGTCTCCGTCGGGGAACCCCGGTGGCTCCCCGACGGGAGACTGTGCTTCCTCAGTGACCGCACCGGTTGGACCAACCTGTATGCCCTCGACGTCGGCACCTCGTCCGCACCGGTGGCGCTGTTCCCCGACCGGTCCGACTTCGGAGCCCCCCGATGGACCCTCGGCGCCTCCTCCTACGCACCGATCGACGAGACGCGGCTGGTGTGTACCTGGACCTCGGCCGGCATCGGTGGACTCGGCGTGCTTGATCTGGACACGGGCACGCTGACCCGGATCGCTGAGGGAGCCAGCCTGTTCGGCTGGGTGAGCCTGACTGCGGACTCGGTCGTGTGCTGTGCAGGCTTTCCCACCCAGGCCAGCGCCGTCCTGACGGTCGCCCTCAGCACCGGCGAGGAGTCGGTCGTCCGGCGAGCCACCACGTTTGACGTCGCCTCCGAGTACCTCAGTTCCCCCGAGCCCGTACAGTGGCCCAACTCCGAGGGCAAGGACGTCTACGGGTTCTACTTCGCCCCGGGCAACCCGCAGGCGGTGGGGCCTCCCGGGGCCGCACCGCCGCTGGTGGTGTTCACCCACGGCGGCCCGACCGGTGCTGTCCCGGCCATCCTCGACCCACAGATCTCGTACTTCACCAGCCGTGGCCTCGCCGTACTCGCCGTCAACTACGGCGGCTCCGTGGGCTACGGCAGGGCGTACCGGCACCGGCTCCGCGGACGATGGGGCATCGTCGACGTCGACGACTGCGTCACCGGCGCGCAGGCCATGGCCGAGCGTGGCCTGGCCGACCCGGACCGGCTCGTGATCCGCGGCGGCAGCGCCGGAGGGTTCACCACGCTGGCTGCCCTGACCAACACCTCCGTGTTCGCCGCCGGAGCCAGCTACTACGGGGTCGGGGACCTGGAGGCGCTGGCACGGGACACCCACAAGTTCGAGTCGCGCTACCTCGACGGTCTGGTCGGGCGCTACCCGCAGGATCGGGAGGTGTATCTGGAGCGGTCACCGGTCCACCACACCGACCGGCTCAGCGCCCCGATGATCTTGCTGCAGGGGTCGGAGGACAAGGTGGTCCCACCGGAGCAGGCGCGGTCCATGGCCGACGCCGTCCGCGCGAAGGGACTTCCCGTGACGTTGCTGATGTTCGACGGCGAGGGGCACGGGTTCCGTTCGGCGGCGGCTGTCCGTCGCAGCGTCGAAGCGGAGTTGGAGTTCTACGGCGAGGTGCTCGGCTTCGCCCCCGCCGCCGTTGGATAGGCTGCAAGGCACCGGGCAGCACGGCAACAACGAGGAGTATCCGTGATCACCGCGATCGTCTTCATCAAGGCAGAAGTGTCCCGCATTCCCGATGTCGCCGAGCAGGTCGCAGCGCTGGACGGGGTCAGTGAGGTCTACTCCGTCACCGGAGACATCGATCTGATCGCGTTGGTCCGGGTGCGGCAGCACGAGGACATCGCGGACGTGGTCCCGGACCACATCAACAAGGTGCCCGGCGTCACCGACACCCAGACGCACATCGCGTTCCGGACCTACTCCACCCACGACCTGGAGGCGGCGTTCTCGCTGGGGGCGGAAGGCTAGCGGTTGCCGGGGGCGTACTCGTCGGGCTCGTCGCCGATGAACTCATCGCCCCCGACCTGGCCGCCGGTCTCGATGCCGACGTGTTCCTCTCCCGGCTCGAGCTCTGGGCCCTCGGCCGCGTGGGCGTGCGCGGACTCCAGCTCCTCCTCGGTGGGCTTGGGCACCTCGTCTCCGAACCAGAACTTCGCAAGCCGTGACCGGGCACGCTCGGCTGCGACGCCGGGCGCCCGCACCCCTTGCGGGTCCCGGGCCTCGGGCGGGACGGGGATCTGCCGTCGCTCGTGCGCAGTGATCGTGTAGGCCGCCTCCGGGCTCAGCGGTGCGTGGACCTCGCTGTATCCGCCCTCCGGAGACCGCACGATGACACCGGTCTCGCGACCGTGCAGCAGCGCCTCCCGATCCTGGCGCTGCAGCCCGATCGCCCAGCGGCGGGTAATGATGAAGGCAAGGACGGGGCCGAGCACCACCGCGAACCGCATGAACCAGGTGATCGACTCCAGTGACAGGTGGAACCACATGGCAAAGATGTCGTTGCCGCCGGCGATCGTCAGCAGTGCGAAGAACGTGACTCCAGCAACACCAATGCCGGTCCGGGTCGGGGCGTTGCGGGGACGATCCAGCAGGTGGTGCTCCCGCTGATCACCGGTGATCCAGCGCTCGATGAACGGATACAGCCCCAACACTGTGAACACGAACCCGAGCAAGCCGAGGAAGGGGATCAAGACGTTCCAGGAGATGGTGAACCCGGCGATATGGGTCTCCCAGTTCGGCATGATACGCAGGCCGCCCTCAAGCCATCCCATATACCAGTCCGGCTGGGATCCCGCCGTGATCTGGCTGGGATCGTAGGGGCCGTACAGCCAGATCGGGTTGATCTGGACTAGCGCTCCCATCAGCGCGGTCACGCCGAAGACCACGAAGAAGAACCCACCGGCATTGGCCATGTACACCGGCATCAGCGGCCGCCCGACCACGTTGCTGTTCGTCTTGCCGGGTCCGGGCCACTGGGTGTGCTTCTGGTACACCAGCAACAACATGTGCGCCGATATCAACGCCAGTAACAACCCCGGGATCAACAGCACGTGCACGATGTAGAGCCGCGAGATGAAGACGTCGCCAGGGAACTGACCCCCGAAGATGAAGAACTCCAGGTAGGTACCCACGACGGGGATGGAGCGGATACAACCGTCCATGATCCGCAAGCCCGTACCGGACAGCAGGTCATCGGGGAGGGAGTAGCCGGCGAACCCCTCCAGAATGCCCAGCACCAGCAACGTCAGCCCGATCAGCCAGTTGATTTCGCGCGGTTTCCGGAATGCTCCGGTGAAGAAGATCCGGAGCATATGGATCATCATCGCGGCGATGAACAGGTTGGCCGACCAGTGGTGCATCTGCCGCATCAACAGGCCGCCGCGGACATCGAAGGACAGATGAAGGGTCGAGGCGTACGCCTCGGACATGGACACCCCACGCAGGTTGGCGTAGGACCCCATGTACTCCGTCTCGGCCATGTCGGGCTTGAACCACAGGCTCAGGAAGATCCCGGTCAGGATCAAGATGACGAAACTCCAGAGTGCGATCTCGCCGAGCATGAAGGACCAGTGGTCGGGGAACACCTTCCGCAGCAGGTGCTTGCCCTGCGTTCCAAGCCCGACCCGGTCATCCAGCCACTTCACCACGTTCGGCTTGCCGTTGGCCGCAGCACCGCCCGGTGCCGCGGTGCTGGTGCGATGGCTCGAGGGGCTGGCTGGGGTGCTCATATTCCGCCCTTCCCACGCTCCCAGAAACTCGGTCCGACCGGTTCGTGGAAGTCGCTCTGGGCCACCAGGTAGCCCTCACCGTCGACCTTGATCGGCAGCTGCGGCAGCGGCCGTGCGGCGGGCCCGAAGACCACCTCGCCGTCGTTGGCCAGGTCGAACGTGGACTGGTGACACGGACACAACAGCTGGTGGGTCTGGTCCTCCCACAGGCTGATGGCGCAGCCGACGTGGGTACAGATCTTGGAGAAGCAGACGATGCCGTCGACACCCCACGAGCGTTCGTGGGCCGACCGGATATCCGAGGGCTGCATCCGCACCACGATGACCGCTGCCTTGGCCTTCTGGGTGTTCAGTTCAGTGCCCTCGTACTCCGGTGGGAGCATCTTGCCGTTGGGTCCCTGGTGGGCGAAGAACACCTCCGGTTCGGCGTTGACCAACTGGCCCAGCTCGACATCCCCGGGCTTGATGGGAGTACCGGCAACGTCGTTGACGATCCGCATCCCTTTGGCCCATACGGTGTGCTCCGGTTTGGACTTCGGCAGGGGGCCGAGGTCCCGTAGCATGACAATGGCCGGGAGCCCGAGCAGACCGACGGCTCCCAGCAGGCTGTTGCGGATCAACTTACGCCGCCCGAAGCCGGACTCCTCGACGCCGGCGCGGACCGCGGCCAGAGCGGCTGATTGATCTTCCTCGCTGGATCCCGAGGGGTGCCGCTCCTCCACGATCTCGTTGTCGGCCATCAGCTTCTTCGCCCACTGAATCAGCCCGAACCCGATGAGGCACAGCGCGATCCCGAGTGTCATCCCCAAGGCGACGTTCGAGGCATTCATCCCGACGAACTGAGCGTGCCGGGGGATCATGAAGTAGCAGATGCAGAACACCCAGGCCAGAGCGGCTGCGCCGATGAACATCGCGCTGACCTGGCGCTCGGCTCGCTTCTCCATCGATGAGTCGACGTCGGTGGGCCGCGGCTCGTGCTCGGGCAAGCCCGGGTCCGGGATCGGCTCAGCGGGTCCGAGCGGCAGCAACTCGGAGCCGTCGGAACTCTCCGCGCGATGCCCGTTCCCGGACGAGCCGTTACCGGAGTAGTCGTGGTCGCTCATTCGGCCTTGCGCTTTCTTGCTCGCACTCCCTTACTCGCAATGAAGGTGGCGACCAGCACGAGGCCACCGATGCCAGCGAACCAGGCGAACGCACCCTCACCGACCGGGCCCAGCAGACCGAGGTTCGCCCCCCCGTGCGAGTCTTGGTCGTTCACGTTTTGGATGTAGCCGATGATCTGCCGCTTCTCCTGGGGCTTCAGCACGTCGTCGCTGAAGACCGGCATTTCCTGCGGTCCGGTGATCAGGGCCTCGTAGATGTGCTTCGCACTGACGCCTCGTAGTTGAGGGGCGTAACGTCCGTGTGGAAGGGCACCGCCACTGCCGGCGAAGTTGTGACACGCCGTGCAGTTCGTCCGGAAGAACTGTCCACCCTGGGCGATCTCCTCAGCGCTCAGCCCTTCGGGAGAGTACTTCTGCTTGGTGGGGATGGCCGGGCCGGGGCCGAGCGAGGCGACGTAGGCAGCCAGTGCACGGGTCTCCTGGTCGGTGAAGATCGGCTCGCGCTGGGCTGCCTGCGCTCCTGGTCGCGCCATCGGCATCCGGCCGGTGCCCACCTGGAAGTCGACCGCCGCTGCGCCGACCCCGACCAGCGGGGGTCCGTAGTTCTCCCCCCGCTTGGTGAGAACGCCTTCACCGTTCATCCCGTGGCAGGAGGAGCAGGAGACGACGTAGAGGTGACGACCCTTCTCGATCAACTGCTGGCTGCCAGCGCCTTTCTCGGCCGAGGCGGGGTTCAACGCGGCGTAGAAGCCGCCCATGGCAAGCAGCCCAAGCAACAGGACCAGCACCCCCGCGAAGGGGTGCCGACGCCTTGTCGTAAGGAACTTCACAGTGGCGTGTCCTTTCCCGGCCTGCTATTGGAGGAGGTAGATGGAGGCGAACAACGCAATCCATACGATATCGACAAAGTGCCAGTAGTACGAGACCACGACAGCGGTCACCGCCTGCTCGTGGGTGAACCGTTTGGCCAGGAACGTCCGCCCGAGCACGAACAGGAACGCCAACAGGCCGCCGGTCACGTGGAGCCCGTGGAAGCCGGTGGTGAGGTAGAAGACGGACCCGTACGCCGAGGAGGCCATCGTGATGCCGTCGTGGAACATGCCGGCGTACTCCACCGTCTGACCGGCGATGAAGAACGCGCCCATGAGATAGGTAAGCACGAACCACTCGCGTAAACCCCACCGGCCGACGTTGAAGATGCTCCCGGATCTGCCGACCTGTCCCCGCTCGGCGCAGAACACTCCAAGCTGGCAGGTGACTGAGCTCAACACCAGAACCGTGGTGTTGACCGCAGCAAACGGGACGTCGAGTTTGGGGGTGTCCTGTGCCCACAACGCCGGGGACACGGCACGGATCGTGTAGTACGCCGCGAAGAGCGCGGCGAAGAACATCAGCTCGCTGGACAGCCACACGATGGTACCGACACTGACCATGCTGGGCCGACCGTGCTGACCATGCAGCCGGCTCGACGGGATTGCAGTCGCTGACGCCACGTAGCCATTATGGACATGCGGCTCCCTGTAGTCACAACGGCCCCCCGCATTGTTGGAGAAATTAATCCGTCGAACCAGGTCGCTGCGTCCTGGGCGGCCCCGGGCAGGTAGCATCGCCTCACAGCGCGGCGGGTCTCCGTCGGGTGGCTGATTGTGGTCTCAAGCAGGCAAGGCAGGTGATGGCGCAATGTTGGTGCTGGTCTACAGCGACGACTCCAACACCCGCTCTGAGGTCGTTCTTGCGCTCGGCAAGCGGCCGCATCCGGACCTGCCGGCCTTCGAGTACGTCGAGTGCGCGACCGAGGCCGCCGCCATCGCGGCGATGGACCGGGGTGGTCTCGACCTCGCGATCCTCGACGGGGAGGCCGTCCCGGCCGGCGGCATGGGGCTCTGCCGCCAGCTGAAGGACGAGATCTACCGCTGCCCACCGATCCTGGTACTCACCGGCCGGGTCGACGACCGATGGCTGGCAACGTGGTCCCGCGCGGACGCGGTCGTCCCCCACCCGATCGACCCGATGCGGATCGCGGAGGTGGTCACGGCCCTGCTGCGGCCGCACACCGACATCAGCACGACCGGCTAGTGCGCTCGAGATGACACGGTCCGGTTGGCCGGAAGTGCTGTCCCGCCTGGTTCGGGGGGAGGATCTGTCTCCTGACGAGACCGGCTGGGCCATGCGCGAGATCTTCTCCGGGAACGCGAGCCCTGCCCAGATCGCCGGCTTCGCCGTCGCGCTGCGCGCCAAGGGTGAGACCGTGGAGGAGGTCGAGGGGCTCGTTGCGACCATGTACGAGTTCGCCGCCCCGGTTCGCTACCCGGGCCGCGCGGTGGACATCGTCGGGACGGGCGGAGACCGGGCACACACGGTCAACATCTCCACGATGGCAGCGCTGGTGACCGCAGGGGCCGGCGTCCCGGTCGTCAAGCACGGGAACCGCGCTGCCTCATCCGCGTGCGGCTCCGCCGACGTGGTGGAGGGTCTCGGGGTCCGGCTGGACCTGCCGCCGGAGCGGGTCGCAGCGGTGGCCGAGGAAGCCGGCATCACGTTCTGTTTCGCGGCGCTGTTTCACCCGGGACTGCGCTTTTCGGCGGTGCCCCGCCGTGAGCTGGGGGTTCCCACGACGTTCAACTTCCTCGGACCCCTCGCCAATCCCGCCCGCCCCGCGGCCCAGGCGGTGGGGGTGGCCGACCCACGGATGGCCGGGATCGTCGCCGGTGTGCTGGCCCGGAGGTCGGTCGACGGCTTCGTGTTCCGCGGGGACGACGGACTGGATGAGCTGACGACGACCAACAGTTCACACGTGTGGTCGATCTCCGGCGGCCGGGTCGTCGAGGAGTCGCTGGAACCAGCGGACCTGGGGCTCCCCCGGGCCGAGCCGGAGGCGCTCCGGGGCGGAGACGTGGCGTTCAACACCGAGGCGGTACGCCGGGTGCTGGAGGGCGAGCACGGCCCGGTCCGGGACACCGTGCTGCTCAACGCGGCCGCGGGGATCGCCGCGTTCGAGGCAGCCGACGGACCCCTCACCGAACGACTCGCCGCCGGGATCGCCCGGGCGGAACACTCGATCGACTCCGGCGCGGCCAGCGCCACCCTCAGCAAATGGGTCGAGGCCACCCAGCGCAACTCCTGACGAGCGCGAACGGGTCGGCAGCTCGTCAGTGGGCGTGTGCGCCCCGGTAGAACTCGAAGACCCACCCGCATATCGCGACGGAACCAGCGCCTACGCCCATGATGAACAGCCACCAGCCGAACACCACGCCGAGGACGATGATCGAGACCGCAGCGGCGCACCACAGCGGCCACCACGAGTACGGCGGGAAGAAGCCGAGCTCACCAGCACCGTCGACGATCTCGGCCTTGGTCCGGTCCTCCGGGCGTGGCTCCATCTGCTTGGAGTGGAAGCCGAGGTAGAAGGCCACGAGTGCACACAACGAGAACGTCATGATCAGCGCAGCAGTTCCGGTGGGGTCGTAACTGAGGAACCAGTAGACCGGAGCCACGATCCCGAAGAAGACCGCGTTGCCACCGAAGATCCAGGACTCAACCCTCACTGCTGACCGCCTTCGTCGTCACGGGGCCGGTCCTCACCGCTGCGCTCCCGCAGGTGATCCTCGCGCCCGGCCATGGGGGGCGCGTCCTGCGACGCGGCGCCGACGCCGGCGAACTCCGGATGCTGCTCGAACTCCCCCAGCGAGATCTCGGGATGGTGGAGGTCGAACGCCGGGCTGTCGGAGCGGATTCGGGGCAGGCGTTCGAAGTTGTGTCGCGGTGGCGGACAGGACGTGGCCCACTCCAGGGTCCGGCCCCAGCCCCACGGGTCGTCCACGGTGACCTTCGGGCCACGTCGGGACTTCCACACGTTGTACAGGAACGGCAAGGTCGACGCGCCGAGGATGAACGCCCCGATCGTGGACACCTCGTTCAACGTGGTGAAACCGTCGCTGACCCGGTAGTCCGCGATGCGCCGCTGCATCCCCTCCACGCCCAGCCAGTGCTGGACCAGGAACGTGGTGTGGAACCCGATGAACAACAGCCAGAAGTGGATCTTGCCCAGCCGTTCGTCCAGCATCCGGCCGGTCATCTTCGGCCACCAGTAGTAGAAGCCGGCGAACATCGCGAACACGACCGTGCCGAACACCACGTAGTGGAAGTGCGCCACGACGAAGTAGGAGTCAGAGACGTTGAAGTCCAGTGGCGGTGAGGCAAGGATCACTCCGGTCAAGCCACCGAACAAGAACGTGACAAGGAACCCGAACACCCACAACATGGGCGTGTCCATGGACACACTTCCGCCCCACATCGTGCCGATCCAGTTGAAGAACTTCACCCCGGTCGGCACCGCGATGAACATCGTCATGATCGCGAAGAACGGCAACAGGACTTGTCCGGTCACGT